>NZ_JBIASO010000023.1:71673-149866 GCF_042890865.1 Streptomyces sp. NPDC002018 | reverse complement strand
CTACGAACGCAAAGCCGAACACTTCCTCGCCTTCGTCGGCATAGCCGCAGCCCTCATCAACTACCGCCGACTCACCAAATGAAACGACGTCTTATTGCCGATAGGTAGCTTTTGCCCGTCATCAGCAACGAAAATGAGTGTCAAGTTGGGGCCAATTTCGTCGAAATTGCGACGCGATCTGCCAGGAATATTCCAAGTGAAGGACTGGCGAATCGTGAGCTTGCCGTGAAGCTCCTTTTCGTCCTCCTTGCTCAATGTTATAATATACACCACAAAATTCCCCTAATGACATCTATTGCTCCGGGTTCGGCTATGCATGGTCCATGCCCGCCCACGAATGACGCCCAACTTGTCCACTTTCGTAACCCCGCAGATCCGTGACCTGATCACCTTCATGCGGCGAATCTAGATGCCTCGAGGGCCACTCGTCGCTTTTTTCCGCCGCGATGATCTTGTAACCAACCATTCGAGGCGAAGGGTCATCGATGCCCCGGCACCACGGTTTCGCCGTCGCGGCCTTCTCTGACAGGCGTCTCGGGACAGCGTGGCCGAGGCCGATGGGGGGGAGCAGCGAGACACATACGCGCCTAATTGGTCGGCGCACCCGCCCTCGTGGCTGGCTGTCTTCGGCTGAAGTTCGTGCCACAACCGTGCCAGATACAGATAGCTTGATGACGGTGGTGGTCTGCTGGGGCGGGACACGTGTGCTGCCGTATCTAAGAATCCACCTGTTGATCGACCGCTGCTTCGTAGAAGGCATCCGCGAGGGCGACGATGATCGAGTTGATGGCCGGCCCGTCAGTGAAGAAGTAATCAGCCATCGTGTTGTGGGCGTCCTGGTTGTCTGCGACCGCCTCCGTAACGGCTGCTTGGAAATCTGGTGACTCCAGGAACTGCTTTTTGGAGTTCACCTTGGTCTGGTTGATCAGGTTCGGGTCTGCGAGCAACCGCTGGACGAGTCCCTGCACGAACTCTCTGATCTGGGACTCGGCGAACGATTCGGCGCCGAAGAGGTCGTTCATCTTGTCTATGACGACCTGGAGCGCGACGTACTTCGGATCCTTCTTCATTCCCGTGCCGGCTGCGCTGATGCCCTTCAGCTGCCCGTCGCCCACGAGCGAGATGTTGACCGGGATTGCCTTGTTGTGCTTGACCCCGACCAGCACCACATCGGAAAGGTCCACGTCGGCCGCCCAAGCGGACTCGGCGATGACCCTCTCCAGTAGGCGCAGGAAGATCGAGAGCATCTCCATGTAGGGGTCGCCGTAGTCGACGATCTGGGACATGAAGTCATAGAGACGTACGTAGGTGGAGACATCCTTGCGGAACAGGTCGAGCGCCTGGAGCGTGACCTTGTCCTCCTCCTCGATCGCCCGCGCGTAGCGGCGACGGAAGCCGTGCTGCGCCGGGCTGATCGCCGCCGAGAGGGCGTTGTTGCCCTTCCGGGTCACCCACAGCTCGGCGACCTTACGAACGTCCTCCTCGGTGTAGAGTCCGGCCTGCGCAAGCTTGTTAGCCAGATGGACGACCACGTACGGGTCGGTCTCGGTCTCGAGGGTCGCGTTCTTGAAGTACGGCTCGAAGGCTGCCTTGATGTCCTCGGGCTTGTTGGCGAAATCGATGACGAACGTCTTGCGCTTCTGCTCCCCACCAGCGGTGCGATGGGTGCGGTTGAGCCGCGAGAGCGTCTGCACTGCGGTGACCCCCGACAGCTTCTTGTCTATGTACATCGCCGAGAGTAAGGGCTGGTCAAAGCCGGTCAGGAACTTGTTGGCGACCAGCATGATCTTGTAGGTATCGCCCTTGAACGCGGCCGCCAGATCAGCCCCAGCGCCGGGGTTCATGTTGGCCTCGGTGAACTCGTCATCCTTCGACGGCTGCGGGCCCCAATCGCTGTGCCAGGTCTCGTCCTCGGCCATCGTCACCCCGGCGGAGAAGGCGACCAGGGTGCGGTAGTTGTACGAGGCGTCCTCGGTGCGGCGCCTGGCGATGTAGGCGTCGATGGCCAGCTTGTACTTCACTGCGGACTTGCGCGAGTCGGTCACTACCATCGCCTTCGCCTTGCCTTCGAGGAGGTAGGCGACGTTGGCGTGGAAGTGCTCGACGATGATCTGCACCTTCTGGCTGATGTTCGTCGGGTGGAGCTGCACCCACCGCATGAGCCCCTTGCGGGCGGCGGCCTCCTCAACCTCTCCCCCGTCACCGCTCTCGGCCCTGCCGGCGATCTTCAACGCGGTGTCGTAGGACTGATAGCCCTTGAGCACGTCGAGGATGTAGCCCTCCTCGATCGCCTGCTTCATCGAGTACAGGTGGAACTCGCGCGGCTTCCCGTCGGCACCTTTGCGGCCGAACAGTTCGAGGGTCTTGTTCTTCGGCGTCGCGGTGAAGGCGAAGTAGGAGATGTTCTCCGACTCGGCACGCTCGGTCATCTCCGAGGCCAGCACCGACTCCACATCGACCTCGCCGCCCTCCTCGATCTCTTTGACCTCCTCAGCAGTCAGCACCCGCTTCAGCTTCGTAGAGATCTGACCCGACTGGGAGGAGTGAGCCTCATCGGCGATGACGGCGAACCGCTTGCCCTTGAGGCCAGCGTCGGTGCGGATCTCGTCCAGCGCATGCGGGAAGGTCTGCACCGTCACCGCGATGATGAGCTCGCCGTTCTTCAACGCCTGTGCCAGTAGACCCGACTTCGACTTCGCGCCGGCCTTACGGACGTCCTCAGGGCTGATAGTCGCGACGATCTTGCCGGTACCGTCGATCTGCCGGATCGCATCCTGCAGCTGGGAGTCGAGCACGGTGCGGTCCACGACCACGATGACCGAGTCGAAGACCTTCTGGTCATCGACATGCAGCCGCGCCAGCCGGTGGGCCGTCCAGGCGATGGTGTTCGTCTTCCCCGACCCGGCTGAGTGCTCGATCAGGTACCGCTGCCCCACCCCCTCCTCCTTCACCACCTCGACGATGCTCGTGACGGCCTCCCACTGGTGGAGCCGCGGGAAGAGCATGCTCGTACGCCGCACCGACGTGCCGGTGGTGACGTCCCACTCTTCCTTCGTCTGCACGATCATCAGCCGCCCGATGATGTTCAGCCAGGCGTGTTTCTCCCAGACGCGTTCCCACAGGTACGCCGTCGACGACCGCCCGTCCGCGCCGGGCGGGTTGCCGGCACCGCTGTCGAAGCCGATGTTGAACGGCAGGAAATGGGTCTTCTCCCCCTCCAGCCTGGTGGTCATCGCCGCGAGATCGTTTGAGACCGCGAAGTGGACCAGAGCGCGGTGTCCGAAGGACAGCAGCGGCTCGGGCCGCCCCTTAGTCAGTGGGTTGCGGTCCTGCTTGTACTGGTTGATCGCCCCATCCAGCGACTGGGTGAAGTCGGTCTTCAACTCCACCGTGGCCACCGGAAGACCGTTGACGAAGAACACCAGATCGAGGATGCGCTGGTCAGCGGTCGAGAAGTGCACCTGCCGCACGACCCGCACCCGCATCGCCTCGTAGTGCGCCGTGGTGGTCGCGTTGAGCGAGGTCTCGGGGCGGAACTGCGCCATCTTCAGTCGGCCGCCACCGATGTACTGCACCCCGTTGCGCAGGATGTTCAGTGTGCCCCCGCCATGCTCCAGTGGCCTGTCCAGCGCCGCGGTCAGCACGTCAAGGAACTTCGCCTGCGAGCCCGCCGCCTTCAACGCCTTCTCGTACGCCAGCTTCTGTGTCTCCTCCAGCCACGCGTACAGGTCGTTCGGGAACAGCGCCCGCTCCCGGTCGTACTCCCCGCCGTCACGGTCGTTCTCCGAGTACAGCCAGCCGTGTTCCCGCAGGTACTCGCAGACCTCCGTCTCGAAGACCACCTCGTTGTGGTCAGCCATCACGCCACCTCTCGAACGTCGATCTGCCCCATGACCGCCGCCGTGATCAGCGCAGCACGGCGCTCCCTGGAGAGCTCGACGAACCGCTCCGTCTCGGCGATGAGCGAGTCGATCTTCGCGGTCTCCTCGTCCAGGTGTGCGACGATGCGGCGCTGCTCGTCGAGCGGCGGGAGCGGGATGCGGAATGCCTTCAGGTCTCCCATCCCGATCGTTCGGATCGTCGAGCCGTTCTGGAACGAGTCGAAGAAGGGCTGCATCGCATCCCCGAACAAGACCCAGAGATACTCAGGGTCAAGATCCGGTCCGCACACCCACGCCGCGAAGTGCTGAGATGTCGCCATCGGAACGCCCATAATCGCCGTACGACCGACAGTCGCGTCTCGAGAGAGGACAACGGTCCGCGCCGGAAGGATCCGGGCGGAACTGTTGGCGATCCCAGTGTCGCTGATCCGCTGTGCCGTGTCGTGCAGGTACTTGACGGACCGCATCATCCCGACGTCATGGAGACTTACCCACGGGACGTAGCAGTCCTGCCACCAGTCCTCGCGGGAACGGCTCGGCGTGTGCCCGCTTTCGAGCTTAGCGACTGACGTGAGCGGGACAACGCGCCAACCAGTTGGGAGCTTCTCTGCCCAAGGCAAGGGGCTGCCGAACTCCTCGGTCGGCGCTGTTCCATGCAAAGCGACGTTGACACGGAGCGCAAACCGCCGCTCCCGGAGCATCTCGATCAGCCGCCGCTGCTCTTCGATAAGCCTGTCGATGCGGGCCGTCTCGCGGTCGAGGCAGTCGGCGATGGCGCGCTGCTCCTCCGGTGGGGGCACCGGCAGTGGGATCTTGACGAAGTCCCGAAACTTGATCGACTGACCGTCACGGAGCTGATTCGTTGTCGTGCGCAACTCCTGAATATATCCAGCCGATTTCAGAAGCCAGCGGAAATAGTCCGTAACTACGAGCTTGCTTGGCTCTAGAACCGTGTATGCGGTACTGACCTTACCTCCGTAGGTCGACCGTTCGATCCCTCCCTGAAATGAACGGAGATGGATGATGAAGTCGTCCGGCTCAACATGCTTCATGCTGTCTTGACCCTGAATATTCTGGACAACAGCTTTGCCGGTCCTGGACATGTAGTCAGCCTGCGGCAACACGCCGTGCGTCTGTGACGGCGTCAGGTGCACGTCGTCTGGCAGGTTGGGCTCGCGGCGCTCGCTGAAGCAGGCTTTCGCAGGCAGCAATCGCCACGTCAAGGGAAGTTCAGTGAACCATCCCAGGTTGTCCTTAGCACTCACTGCTCAACCTCTCGCAGCAGGTCGAGGATCCTGGCGACCTGCTTCTCCAGGTCAGCGTCGATCTCAGAGAGCGGACGGGGCGGAACGTACTTGTAGAAGTGACGGGTGAAGGGAATCTCGAAGCCTGTCTTGGTCTTGGCCCAGTCGATCCAGGCGTCAGGAACGTGCGGCTTCACTTCCGTGTCGAAGTACGTCTGGATGACTTCGCGCTCCCCTGCCACGCCAGCCGTTGAGCCGCCGTAGGTGAATGGCACGTTTTCGGTGTCACGCTTTTTCGAGTCGGGCTTCGGGTTGCCCTTGCGGTCGACGACAGGTTTCCCATCCTCATCGAGCAGAGGACTCTCGACGGTGATGGTCCAGTAGCCGAACTCGTCGTTGCGCAGCACCTTGGAGAGGTCGGGGTCGGCGTCCCCGAAGTCGGCGTACAGCCGCACGACCTCGGCGCGGTCACCGTCGCTGATCTCGCGTCCCTTGGACCCGAGGTTCTTGCGCATCTTGGTCCAGAACGACGTGCCGTCGATAAGCTGGACCTTGCCCTGGCGGTCGGGGTGCTTGCTGTTGTCGAGGATCCAGATGTAGGTGGCGATGCCGGTGTTGAAGAACATGTTGGTCGGCAGCGCGACGATCGCCTCGACCAGGTCGTTCTCCAGCAGCCACCTGCGGATGTTGGAGGGGCCGGACTCGGCGGCGCCGTTGAAGAGCGGCGAGCCGTTCATGACGATGCCGACGCGGCCGCCGCCGTCCTCGGGCGCGCGCATCTTGTGGGCCAGATGGAGCAGGAAGAGCATCTGGCCGTCCGAGGTCGCGGGGAGTCCCGGCGCGAAGCGACCGTAGGGGCCGGCGGAGTCGCGCTCCGCCTTGATCGCCTTGGCGTACTGCTTCCAGTCCACCCCGTAGGGCGGGTTGGACATGCAATAGTCGAAATGACGTCCCTTGAAGGCGTCGTCAGTGAGGGTGTTGCCGAAGGCGATGTTGGTCGCGTACTGGCCCTTGGCGAGCAGGTCGGACTTGCAGATGGCGTATGACTGCGGGTTGTACTCCTGGCCGTACAGGTTCAGCTTCGCCCCAGAGTTCTGGGCGAGCAGATGCTCCTCGGCCAAGGAGAGCATGCCGCCGGTACCGGCGGTGGGGTCGTACAGCGACCGGATGATGTCGCCCTCGGAGAGGTCGACGTCCTTCTCCGCGAAGAGCAGGTCGACCAGCAGCCGGATCGCGTCGCGCGGCGTGTAGTGGTCTCCGGAGGTCTCGTTCGCGGCCTCATTGAACTTGCGGATGATGTACTCGAACGCATCCCCCATGTCCGCGTTGGACACCACGTGGGGATGCAGGTCGACGGCACCGAAGGACTTAACGATCTCGCGCAGGAGTCCGGCCTTCTCCAGGGCCAGGATCTCCTTCTTGAAGTCAAAATACTCAAACACGTCCACATCGGCCGAGAACCGGTCAATGTAGTCAGTGAGGTTGTCCGTCAGCCCGTCCGCATCGGCCAGCAGGTTCGCGAACTCGTAGTGGGAGGTGTTGTAGAACGTCCGCCCCGTGACCTTCTTGACCTCGACCTTGAGCCGGTTCGGGTTCTCGTACCTCGCAGCCAGCTCTCGTACCGCCACACGGTCCGGCTCAAGTACGCAGTCGAGCCGTCTCAGGATCGTGAACGGGAGGATCACTGTCCCGTACTGGTTGGGGCGATAGGGACCCCGAAGCTGGTCAGCGATTGACCAGATGAAGCTACCGAGCGTACTCACAAGGTTCCTTACGAGAATCGTCTAGCAGTGCCGATCACTTTGCCAGAGGCAGCAGCCAGCGTCCCATGGTTCAGCTATGGGACCCCTCCACGTGCCCTTGCCGATCGGCCCGGGTGCTTGCACGTGCTGCCGGAGCGGCAACTCCTCAAGGCGAAAGTGGCAAAATGAACGGGGCACGGCAGACTCCACAACGGTGAGATGGAGATGCGCCAGCACGACACCGAGGTACCTCAGGCGCGTGCGCGATGCGTGAGCGGACTGCCCGATACAGGGCGGCATGAGCCGGATCCAGAGGTTCGCCACGCGCTTCTGACCAGGGGAAACAGCATCGCACGGCAGCGTCGAGCACCCCCCGGCAAGGATTCGATCCCACTCCTAAAGCGGGTGTCGCAGGTTCGAATCCTGCCGGGGGCACAGAGCTAAGGGCCAGTTCAGAGGCTTGATCCTCTCGAACTGGCCCTTTCGCATGATCACGCCCGTGGCATGCCTGTGCCACAGAGTCTGCCAAGAGTCCATATCGCCCCGCGCCTTGCGGATCATCGGACCGAGCCAATCAGTGATCTCCGGTCACGGCCGTTGGCCATGTGCTGATAGATCACGCCGCGGGTGCCCAATATGACCCGCCCTGGTCATCACCGCACGTCAGCTCGCACCGGAGGCAGCGAGCTGTTCCTCTGCCGGGACGACAGCAGACCGGATGACAGGCGAGGACAGACATGGGTGAAGGAGGGAAGCGGCGGTAGTCGGTCGGAAGTGTGAAATGCGGTGCGGTGCACGCCAGGACCTGCACTTGCACCGCACCGCTGCGGGAGTTTCTCCGATCCGACCGGAGGTTCAAGGCTGGGGCTTCTCGGTCGGCCACAGCCAGTTCCTACGCCGAAGCGGGCTTGCCGTGGGTGCCCCGTGAATCGACATCGCGGACACCGGCAGGTTCGGTCGCGGTGACCGTGTTCACATCCTGGAGAGCACGGACGACCGGACGGACTACGTTGATTCCCGCTGCGGTCGGCTGGGCCATCGACGATGATGTCCGCGCCCGAGCCGCTTGGCCTCCTTCGCGCCGGCCGGCGATCCGACGCGGATCCTCCCGACGGAGAGAGCATGACCGACTTCCCTCAAACGCTCGTCTCCTGGTGCACCGACCAGGCGGTGGGCCTCCGAGCAGCGTCACTCGGCTGTGAGCTCGGCATGTCCCCGGACGACGGCCGCAGCAAGGCGAGCGCCTGGGTGACCCTGAGCACCGATGCCCGTCTTGCCACCGTCACCGTCTGGGACACCGGTGAGGCGGAACTCGATCACGCAGACGTGGGGAGCGGTCAGGTCCGCCCCGAACACCGTGTCCTCCGGGAAGAAGCGGATCTCGTCAACGCGCTGGCGGGACTCGTGCAGTGGGTGCGATCGCCAGGGAAATGAACCGAGCACAGCGCTGTCTACGGGGCCTTCGGCCCGCCGGTCCGTCTTGATCGGGAGGGGCCGCAGCACGTACTGGGACGACTAGCCCCACCTCCGCCCGCCAGAATCCGAGCATGTCCACCAACGTGAGCGGAATGATCGAATGCAGGCCGGGAGCCCAGCTCTGGGGCGAGGACGACCAGGACGCGGTCTGGATGACCGCCATCGACCTGTTCCTCCTCAACACCGGTAACGCGTACGACGCACTCGCTTGTCTCTTCGGGGTGCGCAACTCCTTCGGGTTCCGGCCGCTGGCCGAGGAGCGTGGCCTCCCGGGGGACACGTCCGATGGGGCGCGTGCTGCTTTCACCGCATACGGCGGACCCAAGGACGTCCACGGCACCACCTGGATCACCTGGGCGGAGTTGGCCGCCGCCGACTGGGACGAGACCGACAGCTCAGGCGCACACAGCCGGCGCGCGGTCGCAGGAGACACCACCCACTGGGGACCGGTCTGGGAGGTGATGCGGACATTGGGGGGACTGCACGGCGTGGAGAACGTACGACTTGTCGTCTGGTTCGACTGACCAGGGAGATACCGAGGTACGACACCGGTGAGCGATGCTGAGCCGGTGACAAGATGGTTCCGCAGCTACTGGGACGAAGAAGACACTTGGTTCTACTTCGAGGTCGGCGACGACGGATGGGTGACCAGGCAGGTCGAACTCGAAGGGCCTGCGCTGCGACCTGTCGCAGCCGCATCGGCCGAGGAAAGCGACGCCCGCTACGGCTTCACTGCCGAGTCGCCCGTCACCGACTGGGAAGGACATGTCGAGGAGCCTCTGGCCTTCCAGGACTTCGAAGACGTATGGGGCGCAGCCCGGCGACACCTCACGGCGCTCGGAGCCTGACATGTCGGCCCACGGCCGTCAGACCGGCAGTGCGGCCGCCCGCCTTCACCCGGCGAATGGTCCGAGGCTCCCCACTTGCAAAACAGACGGGCCACCGGCGCAATATGGCCGCGCTGGCAAACTCACGGATCGGGCGAGCGGAATGCGTGAGCTATGCGGAAGCGGACGGTAAGGCGCCTGGCCGTCACGAGCAGGATCAAGCGACATTCCAGATGGTGATGACTGTCGCCACTAGCCGTTGGAATCTGCGGAGTCCATGATCTCGCAGGGCGATTTTCTCACATCAGGTACGTTACTCGAACCACAATACAGTCTATGACCCCATCTCTTGCCCCTGGGTGTCAGACTTCCCTCGCAAGCTCCTGAGTAATGTCAAGCCGAGCCGATGCAGATCATCGAACGTCACATGTTGAATGTCTCGACTATTTTGTTGCCATCGTCGCAATTTTGACTCTTGTTTTCCCGTCATGGACGGGCGCAATCTCATGATCAACAGTCCGTGAGGACTTGAAATACCCGGGAATATTTTCTGTGCATAAGCGGTATTCTCTGCGATCCAGCTCTGAAAATCCAGGATCTGCCCGACAGCGTGATTGAATCGAGCACTCAGATCCCCCGCCTTCGTGAAGATGGGGTCTTGCGGTCGCTCAATCTCTATCACCACATATCTTCCGTCATGGAGGCGCACGACAAAGTCCGTGATGAATTCAAGCCCCAGCCTGCCTTGGGAAATCACTTCCGCAGCCAAAGGATTCAGAAGGACTGGATTCCTTTCGAGGAAGTCTTGATAGACCGATTCAAGGCCGGACGAAGAAATCAAGTCGCGGAAATTATCCAGCATTCTCGCGGTGAGGATTATGCCGCTCTCCGCACTGACCTGCATGAAGTGTCGGGCGAATCCGGCGCCCTCCGGGTGGATGAGTTCCCCCAAACCATGAGGAGACTCCCTGTTCGCAAGTGACAGCAAAGCACCGAACAGCTCGTCATCGTTATGACTGTCGATTATCAAGTCGTCCAACACTGTGCCGGCACTTTCTCGCAGCTCCGGAAAAGTTGAGACCCATTCGCCTCCAAAATACATGAAAGGCACCGGTTGACCTATGGAGACCGCCCACAAACTCTCCAGGGCGGTTGCACCTAGGAGCGGACTGCGGTGCGAAAGTGCAATCTCCCTCAACAGCTCAATACCAGGCAGTCCGCAATGAAGTGCCGCCTCTGCCGCAATCCTTGGAACGAGGCTCTTGTCCGGAGCCGCCGAAGCACGGTTGATGAGGAGATGCTTGGCATTGGCCAGAGCCTCTGTCGGGTTCTCATTCACTTGCTTGCGCAGCAATGCGCGAAGTTTACCCAGGCCATCCCAACCGGGCCATGCATCCGGATCCAGAGTCATGATTCAAGCATGCGTGAAGTGCCGTGAGGTTGGCAGCTGAATGCAGAAAGCAGTGCCTGAACCCTGGGGAAAGGATCCCATTGTGGGATGCGTCGCGGGATCGGGATCCTGTAGAGCCAGGATGCCGCGTGTAAGCGTCTGAAGCGATACTTCTTCTCTGGACCGTTCACCGCAGAGCTGGGGCGCTCAGGTCCGTCCCGGTGTCACCGAGCCCGGGTTCTGACGCCTGGGCCGTGTGTCGAACGTGCTGATGGTGCTCGGAAGAGTCGGTGGTGCTGACTGTTCGCTGGCCTTCCGTGCCCCGTCGCGTAGTGGCGGAGAAAGCGGGCGTGAAGGCAGGCGTGATGGCAGGGCTGAGCGCCAGGGAGCGCGGTGGACGCGGGCAGCGGTGGACGCGGCCGGCGTTGGCCGCGGTGGCGAGGACGGTTGCGTGGCGGGCGGCTCCACGCGGTGCGGGGTCGGTCTGAACCGTGTCCGGGTTCGCCGCCTCGGGCTGGGCGGGCCCTGCGGCTTGCGTGCTCCGGGGGCGTACCGACGGGGGCGGGCGAGCGTGGCGTCGGCGGTGAGGTCCCCGGTGATCAGGGGGTTCGCGGAGTGCGGTCATCTGCGGCAAGTGGATGGGCGAGTCGATGGTGGCCGACTAGAGTCAGCCCATCACTGCCGGTTATGGGGCCAGGACGTGGCGCGCGGACGCCGGGTCTCTGGTGGGGGAGGGCCTGTAGAGCATGAGTCGTCGCTCCAATGGGTTGGTCGGTATCTGGGCCGAGGCGCAACGCCAGCAGCAACGCCAACTGGAGGCGCAGGCCAGGTATCAGCGGGATCAGGAACGGCAACAGCGCGCCTATCAGCGGGAGCTGGCGCGCAGCCATCGTGAGCAGCGGGCGGCGTACCGGCAGCAGCGCGAGGCCGATGCCAGGCGGCGCACGGAGGAACTCGACACACGGGTCGAGTCGTTGCGGAGTCTGCTGGCGACAGGATGCCGGGCTCCGGCCTTCCGGGCCGGCGCGCTGACCCGCCCCGAGCAGATCGAGGCCTTCGCCCCGGGCCAGCTCGCCTACCCCATACCCATGCCGGATCCCCACCAGTACCAGCCGCAGGGTGGTTGGACCGCCACACGGCGAGCTCAGGCACAGGCGGAGGCCCGGTCCAGGTTCGAGCGCGACTGGCAGGCGGCACAGGCCGCGGAAGTCCAGCGTCAGCGCCAGTTGGCCGCCTATCAGCTTCAGTACGAGCAGTGGGCCGATGCGCGGCTGGGCGAGATCCGTCGGCACAACGCCGGCGTCGCCGAGATGACGGCGGCGCTTCGCAACGGTGACTCCGAGGCCGCGGTGGAGTATTTCTCCGCCGCCCTCTACGCCTCGACCGGGTGGCCGGCGGACCTGCCCCGTCAGGTGTCCGCAGCGTACGACTCCGGTGCGCGCCAGTTGGTACTGAACTGGGAGCTGCCCAGGTACGACGTCGTTCCGGAGGCGAAGTCGGTGCGCTACATGATCAACGCCGACCAGGAGAAGGAGTCTCCCCGACCGGTCACCCAGCGCCGCGCGCTGTACCGGGATGTACTCGCGCAGTGTGTCCTGCTGGTTCTGCGTGATCTTTTCGCGGCCGATGAGTTCGGTGCGCTGGAATCGGTCGCGCTGAACGGGTTCGTGGACGACCACGACCCGGTGACCGGCAGACGGGCACACATGTTCCTCGCGACGGTCATGGCGCCGCGTTCGACCTTCGCCGGGCTGCATCTGGAGCAGGTGAACGCCGTCGACTGCCTGGTGGACGGGCTCCGGGGGCAACTGTCCTCCCGTCCCGATCAGTACGCCTCCGTGCGGCCCGGCCGGGTTCCCGAGGACGTCGGCAACGGGGTCGTCACCCATGGCGGCGACGAAGAGCCGGATCTGTACGAGATGGATCCCATCGCCTTCGAGTCCCTGGTCGCGGAGCTGTTCCGGGCCATGGGCATGCAGGCCGTGACGACCCGGCGCTCCAACGACGGCGGCGTGGACGTCGATGCCCTGGACCCGGCCCCGATTCGCGGCGGCAAGATCGTCGTGCAGGTCAAGCGCTACCGCAACACCGTGCCGCCGACAGCCGTCCGCGACTTGTACGGCACCGTCCAGGACGCCGGCGCCAACAAGGGCGTCCTGGTCACGACGTCCGGATTCGGCCCCGGCTCGCACACCTTCGCCAATGGCAAGCCCCTGGAACTGGTGTCGGGCCCCGAACTTGTCGACCTGCTGCACCGCCAGGGGCTGCGCGGGCGCCTGGGCGGCGGCGAACGCGCGGCACCGGCCCAGCGGACAGCGCCGGCCCAGCGGACGGCACCGGACGACGAGACCGGAGCGGACGACCACAACGTGTTGGGCATGTACTGGTCGGGCAGCGTCGCCTTGGACGTATGCGCGCTCGTCTGCCAGGGCAACCGGGTGCTGGACGACGACCACTTCGTCTTCTTCAACAACCCCCGGACCCCCGGTGGCGCGGTCCGCGTTCTCCCCCCTGCCGCACCGGACAGGGCCGCCGTCCGGGTGTGCTTCGACGCACTGCCGGAACGAGCCGACCGTCTCGTCATCGTGGCCGCGGTCGATCCCGTGGCCAATCCCACGGCCGATCTGTCCGGGTTCACCAGGGCCGGTATCCGGCTGCTGGACTCCGCGGGAACCCCGCTGGACCGGCTGGACGTCTCCGACGGCCGCCCCGACGAAACCGCCCTGGTGCTGGGATCCTTCCGCCGCCGCGCCGGCGGCGACTGGGAATTCGTCATCGGCGGCAAGGGATACGAGGGCGGCCTGGAGGAACTGGTCCAGGAGTACGGGATCGACGTGGCCTAGGGTCTTCCGTTTGGATCACCGGGCGGACCAGCGGAAGACGCCGGCGATGGGAAGCCCGGCCGGATAGACGGTCGCGGCCACCTCTCAGAGAGGTGGCCATGGGCGAACAGATCCGGACCACCGTGGGTCTCCTCGACCAAGCGTGTCGCCGCTTCGCGTAACCCGGACCGGCACGGAGCGTTCGAAGCCCCGTAAAGGTCCGGCACGCAGTCCCCGGCGCCTCCTGACGGCTGGCTGACGGCTGGCCGACGGCTGGCTGACCTGGCCGGGGGGGCTCTTCTGTCGTGGGGTGAGCAGTTCGTGGTGGAGGGCCCGTGCGAGCCAGTCCCGGAAATCCTCGTACGTCCAGTCGCGGTCACCGACGAGATGACGGTGGAGGCCGGGGTCGTTGCAGACGGTGATCACGTCGGCGGCTCGCTCCGGGGTGAGCCGGGGGGTGAGGGCGTCGGCGGCGGTGAGGAGGGCGACCACCTGCCGCGCGCCCTCGCGCCGTTGAAGTCCGATGTCGGCCCACAGCGCGGCGACGTCCGCGTCGGTGTCGACGGCGGTGCGGACCACCTCATACAGGGCCGACACTCCCGCCATGACGCGGGCGAGGATGTCGGCGAAGCGGCTCCGAACGCGCCGCGGAGTGTCAGCGTACGCGGTCGTACGTGTGGTCCGGGGGCTGCGGCGGCCATGCGAGGCCGTCCCCCTTCTGCCAGATCTGGTTGCACGAGCCGGTGTGCGCACAGGTGGTGGCGCGGTCACGCCAGCCGGCCATGTTCATCAGCCCGGCCTTGTCGCCGGGGGTCCACACGTCGTTCCAGCTCGAGACGTCGTCCGCGACACGGATCGAGGACATCAGTGTGTTGTAGTCACGGAACGGCGTGTTGTAGTGGGCCAGGCCCAGGGTGTGACCGATCTCGTGCATGACCGGGATCGCCATCGCGTAGCGGGACCAGCGATCGCCGTCCTCGCTGCCGTCGACCAGACGGGTCCAGGTGTCCGAGGCGGTAAGGCGGATCAGACCGCCGTTGTAGATCGCCCCGCGGCGGTCCAGGGCGGTCGACGGGGTGGCGATCCCCGTCGCGGGAATGGTGTCGAAGACGAGGGCGATCTCGTCCGAGGGACGGGAACCGGGCCACGTGTCGCCGTCGTAGGACTCGTAGCGCAGCCGTCCGCCCACCCACTTGTTGGTCTCCAGGACCATGGTCGACATGACGTCGTCCAGCCCCTCGATCCAGTGCTTCTCCTTCGCCTTGGTCGCGGAGTCGGTCGAGCCGCGGTAGTTGAAGTAGAGCTTCACGGTGTAGCTGTCGCGCAGCTCGTAATAGGCGGGATTGGCGAGACCCCCGACGATCAACAGGTTGAAGCCGTAGGAGTTCGCGGTGTTGGCTCCCGCACCGGGGTTCACGAGCATGGGGCCGGGCTGGTACGGGGTGCGGCCGATGCTCGGGTCGTAGGGCGGAGCAGCCGAGGCCGGGTCCGCCGCCAGCAGTGTGAGAGCCAGGGCGGCCGTTCCCGTGACGCACGCGCGCAGTCGCCGCCAAGTGGTTGAGAGGGTGCGCATCATTCTCCGTCCGCGAGGGCACGCGATGCCGGGACGCCGCGAGCCGGACCAGAAGAGCACTACTCGATCGGCTTCACCGTAGAGGAGGCCTGGCGGGTCGCGCTGAGGAATCTTCGTTTCCGAAGCACCGAACCTGACCACCTCATGGCAGATCAACTCATCCTGGACGACCTGGGCCAGGCCTGACATCCCACCCGGTGCCCCGCCCGGCTGACGACTTCGACGACCCCACCGAGCCCGAAGGGCCACCGCGTCCGAACGTGCTGTACCGCATCGCCCGCAGCACGAGGATCTGAAGTTCTCACACTGGGGTCGTTCCATCAGGCCGCGGGTGCGAGGGGGCGTCCACTCTGCGCCCGCCGAGCCGCCAACCGGCCGGCGCGGATGAGCGGGCAAGGAGGTCCGAACAGATCGCCGCACCCGCTCAGTACGATCATCTACGCCGCTCTGCGTACGCGAACGGTTGCCCGCCGCTCGCGGCGCCGGAAAGGTGGACACATGCGCCGACTGCTGCTGCTCGCCCCGCTGTTGCTGTTCACCGCCGGCTGCGGGGTGGTGCAGTCCTCCGAGGACAAGGCGGCGGACGCCGCACGGGAGGTGGCCAGGAAGGCGGGCGAGCGGCTCTACAGCCAGCGTCCCCGCACGGCGGAGGAGGTCGGGCGCTCCGCCTCCGGCCTCGACGGGGTGGAGGTATTGCGGGTGACAGGCACCTCGACACACGAGGGGGACGGCGTCGACGTGGTCGTCCGCACATCCGGCTCGGCGTACAACGGATGGTTCGACCTGGAGGAGGTCGCCGTGCGGCGCTGTTTCGCGGTGTGGGTGTCGCCCAAGTCGGAGTGGCGCGAGGATCCCCGTGACGTGGACTGCCCGGACAGCCCTCCGCTGACCTTCGCCCCGCCGCCCGAACCGCCCCGACTGCCGTACGAGGAGCTCCGCGCGAAACTTCCCCGGGTGCCGGAGGGCGGCCAGGCGGACGAGGCCGCGGTGCACCGCACGCTCGCCGCCCTGGACCTGCATCCCGCGATCCGTACCAGGGTGAAGGCGGACGGCGGCCGGGTCGGTGTCCTTCTGTCGGTGAAGGGCAACGGCTTCGACGCGCAGGACTGCCTTCTTGCCCGCGTGAGCCCCGGCGCCACTGAGGTGTGGGTGCCGTCCCGGATCCAGCGGATGCCCGGAGAGGGCGGCTGCACCATCGACAACGCCCTGGACCCGATACCGTTACCGCACTGAACGGGGTGCCCGGCTCCGGCGAAGAGCCGCTTGCGCCTTCCCCGCCGCCTCCGCGACGCACCCCTCGCCTTTACCGTCCCTCAGAGGCGGACCGGGGCCATGAGGAGAAGTACTCGGCACCCCGGTGGGTGGTGAGGCCCTTGTTGAGCATGGCGGACGGTGGGTCCCGGACACTGACCGGACCGCTCTCGTCCCCCTCGTCGACGGCGCCGGGACAGCCCGGAGTACGAGATGCCGGACTACCCACCCCGGACTACGGCCGGGGCGGGCGTACGGGTGCGGTCAGGGCGCGCCCTGGTCCGCGACAGCGGGCTCAGCGCGACAGCGGGCTCACACGACAGCGGGCTCAGCAGGTTGTGGAGCTGGAGATGCGCACGGCGTCCAACTGTCCTGTGCTGAATCCGATCGTGGAGCTCGGGGGAAGGCATGCTGTTGTGCCGGTGGTCCAACGAACGTAGGCGACGCTGCTACGGGTGTTCACGACAGTGAGCGGGGCTGCGGGTTTCGACGACAGGAACTGCCATCCTCCTGTCAGGTCTTGGAACTGCCCGATGATGTTGTTGTTCTTGATGACACACACGTAGGGGTAGAGGCAGGTGGCCTTGGAACCCTGTTCGGCGGCGCCGGCTGTGCCGGTGAGCAGGGCCCCGGTTACGGAGAGGGCGAGTAGTCCTGTTGTCGCAGCCGTCGGCAATCGCATGGATCTCCTTATGGCGGGTGAGGCGATACCGGGTATTACATGCCATGGCCGCAGTGGTGATGTATCCGCAAACCGGTCACCTGATGGCGGATTGTGGCTGCGGCCCGTACGGCTGAGTCGCGCCCCGCTGTTCCGGCCGGATCCGCCCGCGGTCTGCCCCTTCCCTGCCGCGCCCCGCACCCCCCTGGCGCACGCCACTTCGCCGCAGCGAGCGTCCTCAGCTCCATCAGCTCCGGCCCGGCCCACGCCATGCCACGCCACGCCACGCCTGGTCAACGCGGCGAGACGCGGTGCCAGGGCACGCGAGCCCGGCAAGATCTCGAACGAGAGGCCCTGGCCGGGCCCTGTCCGGTCGGACGGCATCTGGGCACCCTGCGGCCGATGGGCTTGGGGAGGGCTTCCCGAGGGGGCGCGCGCTCCCTGCCGGCCGCTGGTCCGCGCGCGGTTCTGAGGCCCGGGGGCCGCGGGTCCCCCGGCCCCCCGGGGGACCCGCGCTGGTCGGCGCTGGTCGTTGCTGGTGTCGCTGGTCGTTGCTGGTTGTCGCTGGCGTCGCTGGTGTCGCTGGTGGTCACCGCGCGCCACGGTGTGTTGCCGGAGAGCGCCGGGCCCGTCCGGTCTGCGGTGGGGTATGGGAGGAAAAGCCGCGAGTTGGTAAGGTTGCCACGCATGAGCATATATCGCACTCAATCGGGCGCGGCCGGTAAATGAATATTCAAGGAATCCGCGCGGATCGCCTCCTGGAGCATCCGATGGGGCGGGGGCTGGTCGCGGTTCCGGTTGCTTTGATCGCGGTGATCACCGCGGTGGACATCCATATGCCGGTCGATGTCCATCTGGGCCCCCTGCTGGTGGTCGCGCCCGCGCTCACCGTTTCCTTCGCCGGGCCGCGTCTCACCTCCCTCATCGGGGCCCTTGCGGTGTCGGCCGAGGTCTTCATCGCGGTGTTCCACGGCGGCCTGGGCACCGCCAACCACATCGCGCAGATCATCTCGCTGATCGTGCTCTCCACCGTGGCGACGCTGATCTGTCTGGTGCGGGAGGAGCGGGGCCGGGAGTTGAACCAGGTACGGTCCGTGGCCGAGACAGCACAGCAGGTGCTGCTGCGGCCGCCACCCCGACGCGTCGGGCCCTTGCGGGTGGCCTGGCTGTATCTGGCCGCCGGGCACGAGACCCAGATCGGGGGTGATCTGTTCGGGGTCGCCCGGACCGCCCAGGCCAGTAGCCGGGTGGTCATCGGGGATGTCCGGGGCAAAGGGCTGGACGCCATCGGAGAGGCCGCCGTGGTGCTCGGCGCCTTCCGTGAGGGCGCTCATCGCTGCGACACCCTGCCCGAGTTGGTGACCGCCCTCGAGGAGAGCGTCAGCCGGAGCATCGAAGAGGCCGCGGAGGCCGCGGAGACCCAGCACGATCACGGCGAGCACTTCATCACCTCCCTCGTACTCGACCTCCCCGACCAGGCCGCGGAGGCCAGCATGATCAACTGCGGCCATCCGCCGCCGTTGTTGCTGCACGGACACGACGTTCAGGTCCTGCACTCCTGCTCCCCGGCACCGCCGCTCGGAGTGTGCGAGCCCCATGAAACGGACTACCGCACCGAGCACTTCTCCTTCGAGACCAACGACGCCCTCCTGCTCTACACCGACGGCGTCATCGAGGCCCGCTCCCCGGAAGGGGACTTCTACCCGCTCGCCGAGCGGGTCGCCTCCTTCCCCAGGTCCACTCCCGAAGCCCTGCTGCACCGCATCCACGACGACCTGCTCCAGCACGCCGGCAAGCACCTCTCCGACGACGCCGCCCTCCTGGTGATCGAACGCGCCCCCGCGCGCCTGCACCTCCGTTCCCCCCGTATCCCGCCGCATCCCCAGAAGGAGAGACAGCAGGCGAACGGCGGCGCCCGCGGCAGCCGCCCGCCGCCCAGGGTGAATTGACCCCCAGGGTGAATCGACCCGACCGGACAAACCCTCGGCCGCGCTCCGGCGCACCTCGTCCCCGGTCCCCGGTCTGCTCCCGGGTGCTCTTCCCCCGTACGGCCCCCTCGTGTCGCGCCCGGCCCCTTACGGGCGTGCAGTGGGAAACGGCGGGCGTGTCGCGGGCGATCGGTCCGATGTACGGATGTACGGACCGTGGTTCGGCGGGTACGCGCCCTTGCCGAGAGCGCTCGGCCCATGAGGGGCGGAGCCTGGTTCAAGGAGAAGTGTCATGCCGCGAGGTTCGAGTCCCAAGCGGGACCGCCAGTACGAGCACATCAAGGAGAGCGCGGAGAAGCGCGGTACGCCCACGGGCCGGGCGAAGGAGATCGCGTCCCGCACGGTGAACAAGGAGCGGGCGCGCGCCGGAGAGGCGAAGACGGCGAGCAGGGCCTCCCTCAGCGACCCGAAGTCCGCGTCCCAGCGCGGCGGGCAGCGGTCCCACAGCGGTGCGCAGGGGCCGACGAAGGACCAGTTGTACGCGGAGGCGAGGAAGCGCGGTGTGGAGGGCCGTTCGTCGATGAACAAGGGCCAGCTCGCCAAGGCCCTCGGCCGCTGATTCCACGGCCGTCGGGCGGCCGCGTGCCGTCGGCCGACGCGCCGACGCGCCGACACCCCGGTGATCCGGCGCCCCGGTCAAAGGGCCAACCGGGCAACTGGTGAACCGGTGGATCGGTGCACCGGCGATCGGCGGATCGGCGGATCCGTGCACCGGCGGATCCATGCATCGGCGATCGGTGCATCGGCGAGGTGGTGACTCGGTGGCGCACGTCGGCAGCACGCCATCCGCGTCGCTCTCGGTGATTTCCGTCCCCTGCGGTGATGTCCGTCCCCCCGGTGATCCCCGTGGTCACTCCACAGACCGATCCGCGGCCTCTCCCCCGGCTCCACCGATGATTCGGTGAAGCTGACCGTACGCGTACGGTCCGCGCTGTGCCGGGTGGCGCCCCACTCCGGTTCGAAGCGCCGGGTCCCGGCGCGCTCCTGCGGCGGGACCCGGTCAACGGCAGAACCTCGTCACGCGCCCAGGGTCAGGCGGGTCAGGCGGGTCAGGCGCAGTCGACCTTCATCTGGGCCGCCGCGTGATGCGCCCCGTACCGTTCCGCGCCTCCCCAGTCCCGTCCCCGGTCGAGGAGCTGTACGGAGAACGACTCGCCCTCGACCCGGTAGCTGCCCACGCTCACCAGACCGCCGCGGTGCGCGGTCTGGCGTACGCCGAAGGACGCGTACGCGGACCTGGCGTCCGCGGGGTCGCTCAGCACGCGGTAGACGGTGGGGTGGCCCGCGCTGTCACGGTCCCGGCCGCTGTCCGGTACGAAGACGGCGAGCGCGCACTCCGCGTACCCGTTGCCGAGTTCCCATGACCAGATCGCCGTCGAGCCGCGGTCCTGGTCGGGGCTGCCGGACATCGGTACGGCGGAGAAGCGGCCGTCGCAGGCGTCGCCCCGGTGCCCGCCGGAGGTGACGGTGTACCAGGCGGCGTCGCCGTTCTCGAAACGGCCGTGCTCGCGGTACTCGCCGGTGGCGCAGCCGGGGCCCGCCCAGGCCGAGTAGCCGGGACCGGACTCGGGGTCGGGCGCTCCGCCCAGTCCGGGCAGTTGCGGCGGTCCGAATCCGGTCGGCAGGGCGACTGTCCCGGTCTCCTCCACGGCGCTCCCGCCGGAGCCCGCCACCACGGCGACCGTCGCGCCCACACAGCCGAGGGCCAGCAGCACCACCGTGACGAGCACACGCCTCCTCGGGCGGGAGACACCGGCCGGGAGCGTCCTGGAATGCCTGGCGGAGGACCTGGGGGGCCTCGTGGAGGATGAGGGAAACCTCAGGGAGGACCTCGGCTCCCTCGGCTCCCTCGTACCCCTGCCGGTACGGGGACCGGCGTCGATACCTGAGTCGGTACCGGTGTACGCCTCGGAGCCGACGCCCGCAGCCGTACGGGTGGGGACACCGCACGCGGAACAGGCCATGCCCGGCAGCGGACCTCCCCGGCCACTCCCGCACCGTTCGCACCTCATGCCGCCTCACTATGGGGGATCGCGGGGGCGCCCGGCAGCAGAAGCCCGCAACTCGTTGACCTTGACCCAAGGTCAGGGCACACCGTCGGGCCACCGGGCCGGGAAAGGCCCGGTGACGGAGGATGGGACCTCGTGGAACTGCTCACGATCGGCGAGTTCGCGGCGCGGTCGCGGCTCTCGCCCAAGGCGCTGCGTCTGTACGACCGGCTCGGCCTGCTGGCCCCCGGCCCGGGTCGACACGGTCACCGGCTACCGCTGGTACCGCAAAGACCAGGTCGAACGGGCCAGGCTTACCGACCCGGGCCGACCCGGACCGGATCGGACCGGCCTGGACGGGGGCAGCCTGGACGGGGCCCGGGACGAACCGGATCAGGCCGACCCGACCCGGGCCGGACCTGGCCGGAGCCCGGCCCCCGCCCCTACTGGAGTTCCTCCGGGCACGCCGTTCCCCGGGGCAGTTGGTACGGCGCGGCCAGGCGGTACACCCCGGGGCGGGGCGCCAGCAGTTCCGTCCACTCGTCGCCCTCCACCGTCTCCTCGGCCTTCATCAGACAGCCGTGGGGGTTGGTGAACACCTTGGGGCCGTCCTCGTCCGCCTGGGAGGCCTCCGTCTCCTGCGGAGGTACGACGCTCTTGCCGTCCTCGTCCACGAGCCCGAGCCACGGCGAGTACGGGATCCGGATCAGCACCCGTCCCGCCGACTTCACATGGATGGTCAGCTCGCCGGCGCCCGCGCGGTCCACCGTCGCCGGCGGATCGGCCAGCGGCATGGGGTCCTTCACCGCGAAGAGCTGCCAGTTGGCGTCGCCCCAGAGATGCTCCAGATAGGGCTGGCCCCGCTGGACGAGTTCCGCCTCCAGACCGGCGCCCGAGTCGGGCTTGCCCTTGGGGAGCACGACGTAGTGCACGGCCCAGCGGTCGAGCCAGCCGCGGTAGCTGTCGGCGGTCAGGGTGTCGTCGTAGAAGAGGGGGTTGCGCTCCATGTCCGCCTGCCGGTTCCAGCCGCGGGCGAGATTGACGTACGGGGAGAGCGCCGAGGCCTCGCGGTGGCTCCTGGCCGGGACCACCTCCACCCGTCCCTTCTCCGCCCCCACCTGCTGCAACTGGTGGACCAGCGGTGCCAGCTCACGGGTCCAGGACGCCGTGGGCGCCGTACGCACCATGTCGTCCACGCCCTTGAAGCCGATCCAGACGTTGAGCCCGACGAAGGCGATCACCAGGGCGTATCTGCGCCGGGTGCGGGGCACGGTGTACGGCAGGGCCGCGAGCAGCACCACCCCGGCGATGATCATGGCGAACCGGGACACGTTCGACCCGATCTGCGAGTCGATCACATAGGTCAGCAGCACGCCGATGCCGTACACGGCCGCGGCGGCCCGGACCGTACGCCACTCCCGGGGCACCAGCACGCACACGAACACGGCGAACAGGAAGGGCAGGGACGCCGTTCCCACGGACATCGGCTGGGTGCCGGAGAACGGGAACAGCCAGGCGGAGAGCGCCACGACGGCGGCGGGCGCCAGACCGAGGGCGTACGCGCCGGGGCGCCGTTTGTTGAGGAACAGCGCCGCCGCGACGACCCCGAGGAAGAGTCCGGCGACCGGGCTGGCCGCCGTCGCGAGACCGGCGAGCGGCGCGGCGGCGACGGCCTTGGCCCAGCGTTTCGTACGCCAGCGGTGCGGCCAGCAGAACACCGCCGCGACCGCGCCGAGCCCGAACATCACGCCGAGGCCGAAGGTCACCCGCCCCGACAGGGCGTTGCAGAGGAACGCGAAGACCGCGGCGACCGAGCACGCCACCGGATTGCGCACGGCGCGGACGCGGACCAGGATCAGCGCGGTCAGGGCGGCGGAGACGGTCCCGGCGACCATCATCGTCGTACGGACACCGAGGACGGACATCAGATAGGGCGAGACCACGCTGTACGAGACGGGATGCATCCCGCCGTACCAGGCGAGGTTGTACGCGGAGTCGGGGTAGCGGCCGACGAACTCGGCCCAGGCGTCCTGGGCGGCGATGTCGCCGCCGCTGTTCGCGAAGAAGACGAACCACAGCACATGGACGGCCGCGGCGACCAGTGTGGTGGAGAGGACCGGGTGGCGTTCGATCCAGGCGCGGACGCCGGTGCTCGGTGCCGCGCGAGGCCCGGACTCCCCGGGTCCGGGGCCGGGCTCCCGGGGTCCGGGACCGGACTCCCCGGGTTCGGGGCGTGACGCCCCCGGCTCGGGACCGGACCCGTGCGACTGGGGACGGGGATTCCCCGGCTCGGGGCGGGACCCCCGCGGCTCGGGGCCGGGTTCCCTCGGCTCGGGACCGGGCGCGCCCGGCTCCGGGCCGGGCTCCGGGCGCGCGTCGCGTCGGCGCGCGGGCGGCCTTATTCGTGGCCCTCCCGGAGGCGGGCCCCCGGGAGGCTTCCCAGGAGGGGTGTCGCCGTCGGCGTGCGTCGGCTCAGTGGTGGTCACTGCGGCTCTCCACGTCGGCTCGGCCGGATGTCCGTTTCGGGACGCTAGCACGTGACGACGGCGGAGGAGGGTGCCCCCACCGGCGCTGTAAGGAACACCTCGCGCCGGTGCGGACACCCTCCTCGGGGGGTACGGGTCGGGCCGCGGCTCAGCCCAGGCGGGTCAGCTTCGCGCCGAAACCGGGCTCTGCCAGGTCCTTCTGGAGCGCGACCGGTGTGGAGACCTTGCCGGAGCCCGAGCCGACGGTCAGCTCACCGACCACCGTGCCGGCCGCCGCGGAGTGCGGAACCCGCTGGTCGGCGCCCGTCCCCAGATCGATCCTCACCTCGAGACCGGCCCAGCCGACCGCCTTGAGGTCCTTCGTCGCGACGATCGGGGTACGTCCGCCGAGCCCGTCGTCCACGTATCCGACGACCTCGCCCTTCTTGACGACGGTGGCGGAGGTGACCCCCTCCTGCGCGGCCTTGATCACCTTGAGGCTGTTGTCGATCGAGAGCTGAAGCTTGTCGTTCAGCGTGGAGCCCTGCTGGGCGCCCATGACCGTACCGATGATCCGCCGGTTCTCGCCGTCGATGATGGTGTCCGCGCTCCAGAGCAGATTGCCGCCGGCCGGGGTCGAGGAACCGGTCTTGATACCGCTCACCCCGGGCTCCAGCAGGATCCGGTTGTTGTTGTAGATCATCGGCTCCACGCCCGGGATCTTTATCTGCGGCGTGTTCACGATCTCCCGGAAGACATCGTTCTGCATGACCGCCTTGCCGAGCTTGAGCTGGTCGGCGGCGGTGGACACGGTGGTGGCCTCCAGGCCGCTCGGGTCCGTGTACGTGGTGTTCGTCATGCCGAGGTCCTTGGCGGCGGCGTTCATCTTCTCGACGAAGGCCGCCTCGGACGTGGCGTCCCAGCGGGCCAGCAGCCGCGCGGCGTTGTTGCCCGACGGGATCATCAGAAGCTGGAGCATCTGCTTCTGGGTGAACTCCTGGCCTTCCTCTATCGGCGCGGTCGACTCGTCGGGGCGGTCGGACTCCTCGCCCGCCTGCTTGTCGACCGTGATCTTCGGGCCCACCTGGTCGCCGGTGATCGGGTGGTTCTTGAGGATCACATAGGCGGTCATCGTCTTGGCGACGCTGGCGATCGGCGCGGGCTTCTGCTCGCCGTACATACCGATCGTGCCGACGCCCTCGACCTCGGCACCGCCCTGGCCCTCATTGGGCCACGGCAGATCGAGCTTGCCGCCCTCGAAGGTGTACGTGGGGTCGCCGGAGAGCGCAAGTCCGGGCTCGGGCAGGGGCCGCAGGACCTGTACGACCCCGAGGACGATCAGCAGGAGCAGGACGAGCGGCGTCCAGATCTTGACCCGCCGTACGGCCGTACGGACAGGGGTCTCGGGCGGCGGCGGGGTGTTCGTCAGCTCGGCGAGCAGATCGAGCGGCGGCAGCGGCGGCATGGGCTGCTGCCGGGTCCGCTCGGCCTCGGCCGGGGCCGACGGTACGTCGTTCCTCCGCAGCGGCACGAACGTACTCGCCTGCTCGGCGGAAGGCTCGGCCAAGGGCTCGGCGGAAGGCTCGGCCGACGGCTCGGCGGAGGGCTCGGCAGCAGTCCGCCCGGCGGGCGGCTGAGCCGCCGGCTTCGCGGTCGGCTCGGCGGTCGCTCCCCGGGGCATCTTGAGCGAGGTGGTGGGCTGGTCGACCCGCTCGCGCGGGAGCGCCTTGAAGACGGCGGTCGGCTGATCGACCGGTCCGTCGTCGGCGCCGCTCCTGTCCTTGCCGCCGGTCCTGCCGTCCCCGCCGGTCCTGCCGTCCCCGCTGCTCTCGGCGTCCCCGCCGTCGCCCTTGGCCCAGGCGGGACGGGGGCGCGTGGACGCGGGGGTGTCGCCCCGGGGATCCGTACCGGGGGTGCCGGCGGTGGGAGTCCCGGCGGTGGGTGCGCCCTCGCTCTTCCGCCCGGTCTTGCCGGCCGACGGGGCGTCACCGTCCCTGTCTCCGCCGCCGCTTGCGTCGCCGCTTGCGTCACCGTTGGTGTCGCCGCCGCTCCGTGACGGGGCGTCATCCACGGCATCGACGACGTCGGCGGCACCCGCCGACCGGTCCGACGATGTGCCCCTGCCCGCGTTCCGCGGCTCCTCCGGCTCGCCCGGCTTCCTCGGCTTGTCCGACGGGCCCGGCGTGTCGGGCGTCGAGGCGTCGTCCGCCGTGCCCACGGGGCCCGCGTCGCTCCCGGACCTCCGGTCGACGGCAGGGGCCGCAGGGGCCGCACCCACGCCCGCGCCTCCGCCCGTCCTGGTGGGCGCGCCCTCGCTCCTGCCCTGCTCCTCGACCCCGGCGGTCCCGGTGGTCCCGGCGGCCCCGGCGGCCTTCTCCGGCTTGCGCGGCTCGTCCGCCCGGTCGTCCGCCCCGTCATCGGTCCCGTCATCGGTCCCGGGGGTTCCCTCAAGGGCCTTCGGGGACGCGGGGCGTGCGGGCGCCTCGGAGTCCGGCCCGGCGGGCCGGGGCCCGGCTCCGGGGGTGAGGGTCAGGGTGCGGTCCGGGGACGAGGAGCGGGGGGTCTCCCGGTCCTCGGAGTCCTCCGTACGATTTGCGGTCGCGACGGCTGACGGCCTCGCCTCCTGGGACGATTCTCTGAAGACCGCGAGCCGTGGGTCACGTTCGC
This sequence comes from Streptomyces sp. NPDC002018, assembly GCF_042890865.1. NCBI lineage: Bacteria > Bacillati > Actinomycetota > Actinomycetes > Kitasatosporales > Streptomycetaceae > Streptomyces > Streptomyces sp. NPDC002018. The sequence goes on along the minus strand of NZ_JBIASO010000023.1, from coordinate 123,891 downwards.
CCGGAGCCGTCTCCCCCGACGACTTCTGCTGATCCGACTTGCCGGGGGACTCGCCCGCCACCGTGTCTCCTTCATGTCTCATCCGACGTACCGCACTGTCCGAACCATCTATCAGTGTCCTGCTCTGGGACCTCGGCCCCCGTGCTAGACGAGAACGACATACATAACGGTTCCCGTACAAAGCACCCAGGCGCTCTCGACAGACCAATGTGAGAGGGGTCACCCTGTCATTCATCCACGCGGGGAGGCATGGATGGGCAGGAGCCGCAGAACAATTCCGGAGGAGCTTCTGTTGCTCGCTCTGGACCCGGCCACGGGTACCACAGCGCAGCCGCAGTCGCTCGACCTGGGCCTGGCCGGAGCACAGCTAGTAGAGCTGGCTCTGGCAGGACGGATAGCCCCTGACGGGGATCGTATCGCCGTGGTGATGCCACGGCCGACCGGAGATCCGACTCTGGACTCCGCGCTGGAACTGCTGCGCAGACGCGGCAGCCCGGTTCGGGCCGTCCACTGGATTGGCGGGCCCCGACTGGGGCTGCGTCAGACCTATCTCTCGCATCTGGAGCGGTGCGGCATGGTTCATGCCGTGGCGGGCCAGATGTGCGGGGTGCTGCCGACGACGCGCTATCAGGCGACGGACACGGCGATCAGCCGGGAAATCAGGGCCCGGCTGGACAGTGCGATCCGCACCGGCGTACCGCCGGACCCGCGGACCGCGGCGCTCGCCGCGCTGGCCCACGCGGTCGGACTCGGCAAGCACCTCTACCCCGGTAACGAGGGGCGCTCGTCGCGCTCCCGGCTCCGGGACCTGATCAGGCACGACCCGATGGGCGGTCTCGTGGCGCACGCCGTGATGGACGTCCAGAACGGCGTGGGCGCCCAACAGCGCCGTAACCCCGTTCAGAGCGCCCCACCCAGCGCTCCGGGCGGCCGGCCGTCGGCCGTGCCGATGCAGCCGCACCGCGGGAACATGGACCGCGTGGCAGCGCACTGAGCACCGGCGGACGGCAGTCGAAGGCCAACTGAAGAAGCACCACCACCGAACCTCGTCGTCAAGACATCCCCAGAGCCGGTTCGGGAGCCGCAAGAGACGCGCGGGGCAGCCTGGTTCCACAGGCTGCCCCGCGCGCCGCGTTCGGGGCCGCGCGCCGCGTCCCGGCCCGAGCCCCCCGGGGGTTCTCCGGGCCCGCACTCCCCGGCCCGCACTCCCCGGGCCCGCACTCCCCCGGCCCTCGTCGCGGCCCCTGTTCCGCCCGCGTGCTGTCCTGGCGGGCCGCGCCGGGCCGCGCGCAGCCGCGGCGGGCTCCCGGCCGTACAGCCGCCTTCCGCCCCCGTACCCGTGCCGCCTTCCGTGCCTGTTTCCGCGCCCGTGCCCGCGCCCGCGCCCGCTTCCGTTTCCCGTGCCCGTTTCTGTTTCCGCGTCCGCCAGCGGCCCGCCGGCGCCCCTCCCGCGCCCCGCGCGCGTCCTCCGGCCGTGCGCCGTGCGCGGCCACCGTCCAAGCGCCCCCGGCCCGCGCCCCCCGGCCCCCGGCCCCTTGCCGCCTTCACGGCGCCCCGCGACCCCGCGACCGGCCCCGGCGGGCCGCCAAGGCCCTGCCGGTGCCCCCCGGCGGCTCCCGGCGACCCCTGACAGACCCCTGGAGGCCATCTCCCGCCCTTCCGCGCCCCGGTGGACCCCTCGCGGACCCCGCCGCCATCCGTAGCGGGCCCGTAGCGCCCCCGTGACAGCCTTGTGACAGCTCCGGCCGGCCCGGAGCGGCTCCGAGCGGCTCCGGACCGTCCGGCGGGCGGCCCGGCGTCGGTCCCGCCGGCCCGACGGATGCGACCGAGGGCGCACAACGGCGCATTCGCCTCTGTAGCCATTTCCCAGCGCAGTTGGGACCTTTGGTGGCAGTCTGCTGAGCAGTAGATACGTACAGCTATGCAGTGATGCAGCCGGAGGTGCAGTTTCCGTGGCGTCCAACGTCAACCCCACCGTCAGGCGACGCCGATTGGGACAGGAGTTGCGCCGGCTTCGCGAGCTCAAGGGCATGACGGCCGAAGAGGTGGCGGAACGCCTGCTGGTCTCGCAGTCGAAGATCAGCCGCCTGGAGAACGGCCGCCGTTCCATCAGCCAGCGCGATGTCCGCGACCTCTGTGGGGTGTACGAGGTCCAGGACCACCGCATCGTCGACTCGCTGATGCAAATGGCCAAGGACTCCCGCCAGCAGGGCTGGTGGCATGCCTTCGGCGACATCCCGTACAGCGTCTACATCGGTCTGGAGACGGACGCGGCCTCGCTGCGGGTCTTCGAGCCGCAGGTCGTCCCCGGACTGCTCCAGACCCGCCCCTACGCCGAGGCGCTGATCGACGGCGCGCTGCCGGAGTCCGCGGGGCCCGATGTCGAGAAGCGCGTGGGGGTACGGCTCAGGCGCCAGGACCGGATCAACTCCACCGAGAACCCGCTGCGGCTCTGGGCCGTGGTGGACGAGGCGGCGCTGCGCCGGACCGTGGGCGACCGGCAGCTCATGCGGGAGCAGTTGGAGCATCTCGTCGAGCAGTCGCAGCTCCCCCATGTCACCGTGCAGGTGCTGCCCTTCGACATGGGCGCGCACCCCGGGATCAGCGGGCATTACGCGATTCTCGAATTCCCGGACGCCTCGGATTCCAGCGTGGTCTACATCGAGGGCGTGACCAGCGATCTCTATCTGGAGAAGGCCAATGATGTGCAGCGCTACAGCGTGATGTACGAGCATCTGCGCGCCCAGGCCCTGAATGTCGAGCAGACCCGGCAGTTCATCGCGGGGATCGCCAAGGAATACGCCCGCTGAGACCCCTTCGGGACCGCCGCCCCAATCCGGACGGTATGTGGAGTACGTCCCTCCGCCCGGCCTGAGCGAGGGCACCGTACACCTCAACTACCTTGTCGCATAAGGCTCTACCGGGAGAAGCCACCAGGACGAGTGATTGCCTGTCCCGCCCATCGAGTGAGACGAGTAGCGTCGATCATGCCAGCAGGAAGTTGGCACGATGTCACCCCCACTCGCTGATGCGGAGCGAACATGGCAATTCTTCAGGGCGCCACGGACACCTGGACCAAGTCCTCGTACTCCGGCGGAAACGGCGCATGTGTAGAAGTCAGGTCCCCCATCGTCCAGTCCATTGCCGTCCGGGATTCGAAGGCACCCGAGGGCCCCTCGATCTCCTTCGTCCCGACGTCGTGGAATGCCTTCGTGCAGGAAATGAACAAGGGCGCCTTCGACCTCGGCTGAGGTCGCTCAACGCCCTGCATACGCACCACTGATAGAGCCCTCTCGACCGGTCCGCCGTCCTGGCCGAGGGGGCTCGGCCATGCCCGGACCCACTCCGTGTCCGCCTCCTCTCCCGACCGCAGGGGACCCGCATCCCGTGCGGTCATTTCCGTATGTCCCGGTATCCCGACATCCGGATGCACCGATGTCCCGATGTCCCGTTGTCCCGATGTCCCGTTCTCCCGATGTCCCGTTGTCCCGGTGTCTCGACGTCCCGGAGTCTCGATGTCTCGATGTCTCGACGCCCAGCCGTCCCGATGTCCCGACGTCCCGGAGCCTGACGAAGTGCTCGCTCATCGTGTGGCCGCTGTCACGATCACGACAACGCCCCGGAAGGTCAAGAACGAGTAAAATCGTTCGGCTTTCTGATCTGGGTTCACATCTATGACCGGAGAAGGCCTTGACCCGCCGCCGCGCCAGGCGGTTCAATCCCCGAAGTCCCCGCTCCCGCACGGGGCCCCGCTGAACCGGACGTACTGACGAAGAGCATCGATCGTTCACAAGGCGGACCCCTGGAGGGGGCACATGAACAGCCTCGACTGGATCGTGCTCATCGCATACTTCGGTGTGATGGTGGCGATCGGCCTCTGGTCGCACAAGCGTGTGGACAATGTCAGCGACTTCTTCACCGCCGGCGGCAAGATGCCGTGGTGGCTGTCGGGCATCTCCCACCACATGTCCGGCTACAGCGCGGTGATGTTCACCGGGTACGCGGGCATCGCCTACACCTTCGGTGTCACCTCGTTCGTCACCTGGTCGCTGCCGATCGCCATCGGGATCGGGATCGGCGCCCAGCTCTTCGCGCCCCGGCTCAACCGGCTGCGCTCCCGGCTCCATGTGGCGTCCCCGCTCGAATACCTCAAGAACCGGTACGACCTGAAGACCCAGCAGGCGCTCGCCTGGTCGGGGCTGCTGCTGAAGATCGTGGACGTGGGCGCCAAGTGGGCCGCCATCGCCACCCTGCTCTCCGTCTTCACCGGGATCTCCCTGAACCAGGGCATCCTGATCACCGGCGTCATCACCGGTATCTACTGCACCGTCGGCGGACTGTGGGCCGACGCCCTCACCGAACTGGGCCAGTTCATCATCCAGCTCTTCGCCGGGATCGCGATGCTGGTCGCCGTCATGGGCGAGCTGGGCGGCTTCAGCTCGCTGTGGACGGTCTGGGACAAGCTCCCCGAGGGCCACGCCGAGCCGACGGCCGGGCCGTACACCGTGACCTTCCTGCTGGCCTTCCTGTTCATCAAGATGTTCGAGTACAACGGCGGTATGTGGAACCAGGCCCAGCGCTACATGGCGACGGCCAGCGCCCGGGAGGCCACCCGCTCGGCCCGGCTCTCCGCGATCCTCTGGCTCGTCTGGCCGCTGGTCCTGTTCTTCCCCATGTGGTGCGCGCCGCTGCTGGTCGACGCGCAGAAGCCGGACGCCTCCGACTCGTACGCGCTGATGACCGAACAGCTCCTGCCGCACGGTCTGCTCGGCCTGGTCATCGTCGGCTTCTTCTCCCACACCATGGCGATGTGCTCCTCCGACGCCAACGCCATCGCCGCCGTCTTCACCCGGGACATCGCGCCCACCCTGTCCAAGGCGGCACGCGGCTGGTCGGAGCGGGCGGGTCTGCTGGCGGCGCGGCTGTCGACGATCGCGTTCCTGGCGCTGTCGATGGCCGTCGCCACCCAGGTCAACTCGCCGACGTTCAAGGACATCATCACCGTCGTCATCAAGTGGGTCGCCGGTCTGATGGGCCCGATCGCCATCCCGTTCATGCTCGGTCTGCTCAAGCCGTTCCGCAGGTCGGGTCCGACGGCGGCGCTGGTGAGCTGGGCGCTGGGGCTGTTGGCCTTCTGGCTGGTCAACTACCCGATCAGCTGGAACGTCGAGGGCGGCGTCCCGCTCCAGTACCAGGTCTCGATCCCGCTCGCGGTCTCGCTCGTGCTGTACATCGTGATCGGCTTCCTGAAGCCGGAGCCCACCTCGGAGCGCGATGTGCTGCTCGCGCGGATCAACGGCGAGGGCGACGGCGACGGTTCCGGTCTGACGGCGGCGTCGCTGCGGGTGCCGGCGCAGCAGGAGCCGTCCGACGCGAAGTTCCCCGACCGGGAGAGCTGACGGATCCGACGGGTGTACGGGGGCGGGCGTACGGGCGTACGGGTGCTGGACGTGCCCGTACGCCCGTACCCGTTCCGGCGGACACGACGGGCACGGCGGGCACTTCTGACCCGGCTGGCACTTCTGACCCGGCCGGCACGGCGGGCACTTCTGGCATGGCTGGCACGGCTGGCACTTCTGGCACTTCTGGCACGGCTGGCACGGCTGGCACGGCGGGCACGGGGCTGACGCAGGCGCGGCCGGGGTCCGGACGGGCCCGTGTCAGCCGCGCGGGTAGCGGGCCAGCCAGCCCGAGGCGGTGACCGACGGGCTGTGCAGGGCGGGGCCCTGGGTCATCTCCATCGCGAAGTCGTCGGCGATTTCGAGGAGCGTGGCGCGGCCCTCCAGTTCGGCGAGCCACGCGGGCGGCAGCGCGGTCTCGCCGTGGAGCGCGCCCAGCAGTGCGCCGCAGAGCGTGGCGGTGGCGCCGGAGGGTCCGTCGTGGTTGACGGCGAGGCGCAGCCCGTGGCGGATGTCCTCGCTGACGAGCGCGCAGTAGACGGCGACGGCGAGCGTGTCCTCGGCGGCCTCTCCCTCACCGAGCGCGGCGATCCGCTCGGGCCCGGGAATCCCCTGCCGTACGGTGCCGAGCGCCCGCTGAAGTGCCTCCGTGACCGGCTGGTGCCCGGGGCGCGGCGCGAGCAGGGCGAGGGCGCGCTGCACGCCCGTGTCGAGGGTCTCGGTGCGCGCCAGCGCGTGGACGATCACGGCGAAGGCGCCCGCCGCGAGATACGCGGCCGGATGGCCGTGTGTCTGGGCGGCGCACTCCACGGCGAGCTGGCAGACGAGCTGGGGCTCCCAGCCGACGAGCAGTCCGAAGGGCGCGGACCGTACCAGCGCGCCCGCGTCGCGCGCGGTGGGGTTCTTGGGCTTGTCGAGCGTGCCCATGATGTCGTCGCCGAACCCGGTGAGACAGGCGCGCGCCGGGTCGCGGCGTACGTAGAGCCACTCCTCCTGGGCCAGCCAGCCGTTGTCCTTGCGGCGCACGTCAGGCCCCCAGTCGCGCTGGGTCGCCGCCCAGCGCAGATGGGCGCGGTGCACATCGGTCGGCGGATGCCAGGCACCGGTGTCCCTGCGGACCTGGGCGCGGATCAGTCCGTCGACGGTGAAGAGGGTGAGCTGGGTGGCGGCGGTGACGGCGCCACGGCGGCCGTGTGCCGGAACGAAGTCGGTGACGGCCTCGGGCCCGTGCGCGGCCCTGATCTGGGCCAGGGTGAGGGCCGAGACCCCCGCGCCGAGGGCGTCCCCGATGGCCCCTCCCAGCAGACAGCCCCGCACTCTGCTCCGGAAGTCCTGCTGCTCGGCACGGCCCCAGACGGCCCCGGACGGTGTGCTCACGAGTCCCTCCCTCCCCATGAGCCCCGCAGCGACTCCGCAGACTGCGCAGACTGCGCAGCACTGTAGTCGAACGGGAACAGGGAGTTGAGGGCGCGCGGAGGGATCCCGGGCGGTATGGGGGACGTCGCCCGTGAGATCACCTTTGGCGTCGGGACGGCGTTCCCGGCTCCCCCACGGTTCCTTTTCCGGCTCTCCTCAGGGCTTCTTCCCCGGCCCCGGTCCGGGCCCCGATCCGGGCTCTGTTCCGGCCCTGATCCGGGCTCGGTCCGGGCTCTGTTCCGGGCCCCGGATCCGGGGTCACGTGCCGCCCGTACCCTCGCCGCCCGTACCCACGCGGCCCGCGTCCTCCCCGCCCGTACCCTCGTCGGCCGTACCCACGCCCCCCGTACCCTCGCCGGCCGTCTCCGCCAGCAGCTCCGTACGGCGGGCTGCGGCCCAGCCGTAGCCGGGGTCCAGCTCCAGCGCCCGGTCCAGATCGGCGCGCGCCTCCGCCGTCCTGCCCAGCGCCCTGAGTGCCATCGCGCGGCTGCCCAGCGCCCAGGTGTACGAGGGATCGAGAGCGAGCGCCCGGGTGTACTCGGCCACCGCCTCCTCGTACCGTCCCGCGAACTGGTACACCTCCCCCCGCCCCGCAGGGACCTGTCCCATGCCGGGCGCCAGGCGTTCGGCCCTGCCGAGGTCGGCCAGCGCCCCGTCGACATCACCGAGCCGTCCGCGCACATGGGCGCGTCGTCTCAGCGCCCAGGTGTAGTCGTCCGACAGCTCGATCGCCCGGTCGAAGTCCTGGAGCGCCTCCCGCGGCCGGCCCTGCTGGACCTTGGCCTGGGCCCGGCTGCCCAAGGTCAGCGGGTCGCGCGGATCGCGGGCGAGCGCGAGGTCGAGCGCCGCGACGGCCTCCTCGTGTCTGCCCGCCCTGCGGTAGGTCTCGCCCCGCTCGCGCGGGATCCAGGCGGTCCCCCCGGCCAGTTCCTCGGCCCGGTCGAGATCGGCCAGGGCCCGGGTGAAGTCGTCCAGCGCCCGGTAGGTGAGCGCGCGGCCGTGGTACGCGGCCACATGGGCGGGATCGAGGGCCAGCGCCCGGCCGTAGTCGGCGAGGGCCTGCTCGTGCGCGTCGGCGCGGAAGTGGTTCCAGCCCCGGGCGGTGTACGCGGCGGTCCTGTCCGGTTCCGTCAGCCCGGCCCGGGTGAGGAGCAGCCCCAGCACATCGACGGCGTACCGCCGTTCGTCCCCGAGCGCCGCCAGGCAGTCCGCGCCCCAGGCGCCGACCGGCTCCGAACCGCTGTCCCGGCCCGCGTCGGCGAGGGTCCGCGCCCAGCGGCGGACCTCCACGGGCCCCAGCCGGCAGACGGCGATCCCGTCGCGCAGTACGCCGGGCAGGGCGGTGCCCGGCCGGGCGCAGAGCAGGTGGTACGACTCCTCCAGCCGTGACGCGCGCCAGCTCTCCTGGGCCCACCGCTGGTCGGGGCCGATGCCCTCGCCCGGTCCGAGCCCGTCCCCGGCCGCCTCGCGTTCCCGGGCGAACGCCTCGGCCAGCCGGATGTGCGCCGCCGTCCACCGCTGCGGGGAGGCGGTGCGTTGCAGCCGCAGCATCGGGTCCCGTACGACCTCGTGGTACCGGACCCGGCCGCCCGTACGGCCGCCGACGAAGGGCAGGGAACAGAGCCAGCCGAAGAGCGCGGCCGTCCCGTCCTCACCGCTCTCGCCGCTCTCGCCGCCCTGACCGCGCTGATGACCGCCCTGACCGCCCTGACCGCCCTGACCGCCCGGAACGTCCGGGTCCGTCCCCCGGCCGGCGGAGCCCGCGCCCGCCGTCCGCTTACCGACCGCCGCGCGCAGGATGTCCTCGTTCAGCCGGCGCGGCAGGGCGCAGGCGAGGGCGACCGCCCGTCGGGCCGGGTCGGGCTCCCACTTGAGGAAGCGGTCCACGGCGGTCGCGCTGGGATCGTCCAGATCGCCGGAGCCGGTCGGCCGGTCGCCGGCAAGGGCCGAGACATTGCTGGCGAGGGTGGAGACAAGGACGGGCAGCCGGCCGGAGAGGCGCAGCACATCCCGTACGACGGGCTCGTCGGTGACGCCCCGGTCGGCGAGCAGCAGCCGGGCCTCGCTCTCCGTGAAGGGTTCGAGGGGCAGGTCCGTCACCACGTCGGTGTAGTCGCCCCAGCGGAGGGGGTCGAGCCGGCGCTGTCCGGCGAGGGTGATCACGACATGGTCCGGCAGCGCGCCGTACCGCTCGGTGGTGATCAGATCGCGCAACCAGACATCCAGATACGGTCCGGTGCGCTCATAGGTGTCGAAGAAGAGAGCGATCCAGGGCGCGTCGGCCCCGACCCGGCGTATCTCCGAGACCAGTACGGGGGTGAGCACCCGCAGCGGCGACAGCACGAGTTCCGTGTCCTCGTGGCCGCGCAGCCGCGCGGCGACCGCCGCCCGTAACCGGTCCGCGCCCTCGGCCACCTGGCCCGGATCGGCCACCCCGGCGAACGCGCCGACACCGGGCACCAGTCCGAGTCCCGCCAGCCCGGCCCTGGTGACGGCCAGGGCCCCGGCCGAGGGCCCGTCCTGCGGCGGGCCTCCCTCCAGGGCGGCCGACTCCGCCTCGAACCGCCGCTGCCGATAGGTCGCGAGCGACCGGTCCAGCGCCTTGAGCGGTCTGCCCTGCCGCCCGAACTGCTCGCTGATCGCGGCCATCGCCTCCGGCACCCCGGCCACGGACTCGTCGGTGTACGCGGTCAGCGCCCCGCGTTCCCGGGCGAGTTGCTCCAGTTCCCGTACGAGTGAGGTCTTGCCGACCCCCGCGTTGCCCCGGACGTGGAACAGGAACCGGTGGCGTTCGTCGTCGAGCGGAAGATCGAGATTCTCCCGGAACACCGCCAGTTCCCGCCGCCGCCCGACGAACGACGCACGCCGTCGCCGCCGGATCCGCTCCTGGAGTGACGGTCGCGTGGCTCCCATCGAGGACCTCTCGTTCGGGTCGGGCCGGGCTCCGGATCCCGCCGGCTCGCGGGCACGAGACCCCGCTCCCCGACCCAGCCAGATCCGAACGAAAGACCCTAGCCCTCCTTGACCGACACCGGCAGCCCGCCCGTCGGCACGTGCGGCCCGTCGGCCGACACCGGCAGCCCGTCGGCCGACACCGGCAGCTCGTCCGCCGGCACGTGCGGCCCGTCGGCCGGCGCGGGCAGCAGGGGCAGCAGTCGCGGCAGATGGCCGTCCGAGGCCTCCGCCGTACGGACGCGCTCCTCCGGGACCTCCCCGTACAGCGTCGTGCGCGGCCTGGCCGGGCGGCCCGCCGCGTCGGCGATCGCGACCAGGTCCTTCACCGAGCGGTACGAGCCGTAGCTGGAGCCCGCCATACGGGAGATGGTCTCCTCCATCAGCGTGCCGCCGAGATCGTTGGCGCCGGAGCGGAGCATCTCGGCGGCGCCCTCCGTGCCCAGCTTCACCCAGCTCGTCTGGATATTGGTGATGTGCGGGTGGAGCAGGAGCCGGGCCATCGCCATCACCGCGCGGTTGTCGCGGTCCGTCGGTCCCGGACGGGCGATCCCGGCCAGATAGACCGGGGCGTTGGTGTGGATGAAGGGGAGGGTGACGAACTCGGTGAAGCCGCCCGTCTCCTGCTGGATCCCGGCCAGCGTGCGGAAGTGGCCGAGCCAGTGGCGCGGCTGGTCGACATGGCCGTACATCATCGTGGAACTGGACCGGATGCCCAGTTCATGGGCGGTCTTGACGACCTCGATCCAGGTCGCCGTCGGCAGCTTGCCCTTGGTGAGGATCCAGCGGACCTCGTCGTCGAGGATCTCCGCCGCCGTGCCGGGGATCGAGTCGAGCCCGGCCTCCTTGGCGGCCGTCAGCCACTCGCGGATCGACAGACCGGTGCGCGAGGCGCCGTTGACGACCTCCATCGGGGAGAAGGCGTGGATGTGCATGCCCGGCACGCGCTTCTTCACGGCGCGGGCGATGTCGAAGTACGCCGTGCCCGGCAGGTCCGGGTGGATACCGCCCTGCATGCAGACCTCGACGGCGCCCAGCTCCCACGCCTGCTGGGCCCGGTCGGCGACCTGGTCCAGGGAGAGGGTGTACGCGTCGGCGTCCGTACGGCGCTGGGCGAAGGCGCAGAAACGGCAGCCCGTGTAGCAGACATTGGTGAAGTTGATGTTGCGCGTGACGATATAGGTGACCTCGTCACCGACCACATCGCGGCGCAGCTCGTCGGCGATCCGGGTCAGCGCGTCCAGCGCCGGGCCGTCCGCGTGGAGCAGGGCGAGCGCCTCGTCGTCGGTGAGCTTCGTCGGATCGTCGGCGGCCCGGCTGAGGGCCGACCGTACGTCCGTGTCGATACGGGACGGCACCATGCCGGGCGCCGCCGCCTCGCGCAGCGCCTCCCAGTCGCCGTACACCTCGTCGAAGTCGTCCCGGCGGTCGCCGGTACGGCCCTCGGTGTCGATGGTCCGGTGCAGATCCGTGCGTCCCATGGCGGTGAAGCCCTCGTCCGGCTCCTGCCAGGGCAGTCCGGTGGGGTTCACCTCGCGCGCGAGACCGGTCCCGGGGTCCGCGAGCGCCCGTACGTGCGGCAGCAGCCGGGGGTCGAGCCAGGGTTCGCCGCGCTGGATGAACTCGGGGTAGATCGTGAGCCGTTCGCGCAGCGCGAAGCCGGACTCGGCGGTCCTCGCGGCCAGTTCGTCGATGTGGGGCCAGGGACGCTCGGGGTTGACATGGTCCGGCGTCAGCGGTGAGACCCCGCCCCAGTCGTCGATGCCCGCGCCGATCAGCAGGGCGTACTCGGCGTCGACGAGATTGGGCGGGGCCTGGATACGCGCGGACGGGCCGAGGATGTGCCGCGCCACGGCGATGGCGGCCGCCAGTTCCTCCAGCTCCGCGTCCGGCATCCCGCGCATCGCGGTGTCGGGCTTGGCGCGGAAGTTCTGGACGATGACCTCCTGGACCCCGTGGTAGGCCCGCTGGACGCGCCGGAGTTCGAAGAGGGAGTCGGCGCGCTCCTCGTACGACTCCCCGATACCGATCAGCACCCCCGTGGTGAACGGGACGTTGGAGCGGCCCGCGTCCTCCAGCACGCGCAGCCGTACGGCGGGCTCCTTGTCGGGCGAGCCGTGGTGCGGGCCGCCGGGCTCGGACCAGAGCCGGGTCGCGGTGGTCTCCAGCATCATGCCCATGCTGGGCGCGACGGGCTTGAGCCGCTGGAAGTCGGTCCAGGACAGGACGCCGGGGTTGAGGTGCGGCAGCAGTCCGGTCTCCTCCAGCACCCGGATCGCCATGGCCCGGACATAGGCGAGGGTGTCGTCGTACCCCTCGGCCTCCAGCCACTCCCGGGCCTCGGGCCAGCGGTCCTCCGGCTTGTCGCCCAGGGTGAACAGGGCTTCCTTGCAGCCCAGTTCGGCCCCCCGGCGGGCGATCTCCAGGACCTCGTCCGGCGACAGGAACATGCCGTGGCCGGCCCGGCGCAGCTTGCCGGGCACGGTGACGAAGGTGCAGTAGTGGCACTTGTCCCGGCAGAGCCGGGTCAGCGGGATGAAGACCTTGCGGGAGTACGTGATGATCCCGGGCCGGCCGGCCGCCGCCAGACCGGCGTCCCGTACGCGGGCGGCGGAGGCGGTGAGGTCGGTGAGGTCGTCGCCGCGCGCCTGGAGCAGCACGGCGGCCTCGGCGACATCCAGCGCGACACCGTCCCGCGCCCGCTTCAGCGCCCGGCGCATGGCGTTGGCGGTGGGTCGTCCGGTCCCGGATTCCTGGGGCTCGCGCGTCGTCATCCTTTGAGGATACGTTCGGCCACCCGGCCCACCGGGGGGATGGGCGACGCGCGAGACACAGCTCACGGACGGCCCCGGTGAGGCAGCCACGACGGGCGCGACCTCTGTACGCGCGGAGGTAGGGCACACCCCGCCCCTCACGGGCCTGCCGGGCCCCCGGCGGCCTTCACCAACCCGGTCTTCCTCAGGGGGTAGCACGAGAGGGCCGAAGGCGGGGCGGCAACAAGGACAGCGCGAACCCGCCTCCGCGCCGCTCGCACAAGAACAGCCGCGCCGGCCATTCCCCACGGTCCCTCCGGGAGGATGGCTGTATTCGGCTGCTTTGCCCCTCGACAGGCCTGGGTACTGTCCCGCCAGCGATCTGTTGATATGTGGCTGGGGGCAATCATGAAGCCTGTGCAGGGTTGGGCCGCATTCGATATCAGGACCGGCCGTGCCGCGCAGACCCTTCTGCGGCACCAGGGTTACGACGGCGGCTGGGGGCTCACCCTCACCTCCGTCTCGTCGATCGTCAACACGAGTGAGGTGTTGGCGGTCCTAGGTACCGCCGGTACTGGAGGGAAACCCGTCCGAGACGCACTGGACTTCCTGACCAGCGCGATCCGCGAGCACTGCCGACCACGTCACAAGGGCGGGCGCGGTGAGAACACTCGGTTCGTGGCGTTCGGGCTGACGGGATTACTGCACCATCCGCAGTTCTTCCACCGGCCCGGAGTCGCTGAGGCAGCCGCGTGGTGCGTCACCTGGCTGGAGGACCATCAGGTCGAGCACGGATGGCCGGAGGTCGCGAGGGTCGATGACGCTTCTCTGCATCAGACGGCGCTCGCTGTGCAAGCTCTGACCAGGCTGCAGAGCACCCTCAACGCACTCGGTCCCGACCTGCCGCTGGCAGGCAGCGTCAACACCAGCACCTTGGCGGAACGAGTGGCTCCCCTCGTTTCCCACGGCGTACGCGGACTCCTCTACCACCGCAGATCCAGTGGCGCGTGGGGCTGGCGGACGTATGTCGACACCAGTCCGAGTCCAAGCAAGACCGCGCTGTGCCTGCTCGCGCTGTCCTCCGTTCTGACCTTGACGGGGCCCGATGGCTTACCCACCGGTCAGGACGAGTGGTGGGATGTCGGCGGCGCAGGGGGAACCGTCCGGAAGAAGCAGCTTGGTCTGGTGGTGGCGGAGGCAGGTCAATGGCTGCTGCGCAACCACCATCGTTGGGAAGAGTTCGTCGAGGACGACAAGGATGTGCAGGGCACAGCATGGGAACACATGGCCTACGCCTTGGGTGTTCAGGCTGCGGTACGAGCGGGCGCCAGCCCACGTGATCCGCGGTTGTCGAAGGCGTGGCGGCTGATGGACACACTCTGGGACCCCGAGAGCGGCCTGTGGACCGAACCGGGAGCCTCCGGCCGCAGGCCCACGGTCCGGGCCGCCTTCTCCACCATCATGGCGTACGGGGAGGCACGCGCCCACATCACCCGTTCAGCGATCGGTGGACAGGACACCCATGTGGAGGGCACCGCGTCTTCGGAAGTCCTCGTCCGGAAGGCATCCCTGGGCAGCGAACGGCGCGTGCTGCTCACAGCGGAGGGGAGTGGAACGGTCGTGACCTGTACTTTGTCGGAGCGCCTGTTCGCACTCGTAAGGCTTCTCGTCCAGGAGCCCGACTACTCGATGACGGTCGCGGAGATCGCGCGGGCACTGTATGTCGCCCCTTCGTCAGTGCCGAAGTACGTCCAGCGCCTGAACCGCGCTGTCTCCGAAGCCTTCGACGGAGCACCGACGCGGCTGATCGCGGCGCGAACCGTCAACGAGTGCAGCGGCTACGGCCTTACCAGTCGGCAAGCGAGTCAGGCCGCTCGCTCGGCTTCCACCGGATAGTTCAGCAGCGCGTAACGCGCCAGCGAGCGCACCTGATCGAATGTGGGCAGTTCATCGAGCTGTTCCAGGGCGAACCACTCGGCCCCGTGGACTTCCTCCATCTGCGCTTGGACCAGGTGGTCAGCGGTGCCCGGCTGCCTGCGCACGAAAAAGAACTGCACCTGGGCCGGGACGGCGAACCCTTCACGCTCCACATCAACGTAGAACGGCACAGGTTCCGGCGTGGCGTTCCCATCGGCGGGATGGATCTGCGGCTGGCTGGAGATGGCCTCCACAAGCAGACCCGTCTCCTCTTTGAACTCCCTCACGGCCGTTGCTGCGAACGTCTCGCCCGGCTCGATATGGCCGCCTGGAGGGACCCACTTGTTGAATCGATTGTGGTGAACGAGCAGTACCCGCCCACGCTCAACCAGATAGCCCGAGCAGATCAGGACAAATCCGAGCTCTCGGTCGGATCGGTCGTCGCGGATAACAATCGAGCGGGGCACGTGCGCCACGATAGCCCACCCGACCCGGCCTCAATCCCGCCTCGACCAGGCCGCTTTGGGCCGTCATCACGCACGTGCTGACACGTCATCCCTGATGACATCGGGATGTCAACGAAGCATCGCGGTGCACGCGCCCATGGTGGACATGGCACCGATCACCGGGCGGAACTGCCGCGCGGAGCGCGGGCCAACGGACTCCCCCCAAGAAGCTCCGGAGGTATTCACCATGCAGCATGGTCCTCTTATCGGGCGGCAGCCGCTCCTCGCCGTCCCAAGTGACTTTCAGCCTCCACCCGACCGCCCGACGCCCCTTCACGACCGCCTGTTCACCGGCGATCCCCGGTACACGGTCCAGACACCCATGGAGTCCCACGACTCCAAGAAGCGCTCGGGCTCCTCCGACGGTGCTCAGACCTACGACACCCCGATCACCTGACACCGGCCAAACGCCCCTGACGCCCACGGGCCCGGCCACCGGGCCGGGCCCGCCGACGCCGGAAACGGAGGTACTCGTGCTCACCCTGCGCCTGACCCCCTACACCTCAGCCCAATGGGGCTACAGCGACGCTCGCTACATCACTGCGGACCAGACCAGCGAGATCGCCCCCTATGCCCATCCGATGCTGGAGCATCTGGCCGTCACCGACGGAACACGCACCCTGGTGGTGACTCGCGAGCGCGTAGCGGGACGCCCGGTCTCCGAGCCCCAGCCCCGCGCCGTCGACCCGGCCACCTACGACCAGGTCCGGGCCGCGGCTCTCATCTGGCCCACCGACTTTGTACTGGTCGAGACGGATCCGGGCCGACCAGTCCGCGTCACCGCTGGTGCCGCCCGTACGAGCCCCCTTTACCTCGCCCATCACGGTGGCGTTCTGCACGGTTCCTGGAACATGGGCGACCTTCGACCCTTCGCCACCGGGCTCAGCGCGCGGGAGGCAGCGCGTCTGCTGATCTACAGGCCCCGCTACGGCTCCGAGACGCTTTTCGCGGGAATCCGCCGACTCACGGAGCGCGCCACCGCGAGCTTCGGCGGCGACCTGCACCTGCACTACCCGGAGCCCGCCCTGCACCGATCGCCCCGGCCGCTGGCCGACAGTGCAGACGTCCTGGCGGCGTTCGCCGAAGCGATCGACAACGCTTTGGACATGCGCCCGCTCGATGCGGACAGCACCGTCTTCCATCTCACCGGCGGCTTCGACTCCGGAACCATCGCCACCCGCACGGCGCAGCGCCTCCCCCGCCAACTCAACACTGCAGCGCTCCTGGTCACCGGAGCCGGCCGCTCTCAGCAGATACGCCGCCGCAAGGAGATGCTCACCCGATTGCCCTTCGGGCCACATGACCATCTCATCGACTGCCGCACCAGCCCGCCTCTGCATCCCGACTGCGCCCGCGTCCAGGGGCAACTGATCAGCCCCTACGAGGAGCCTCTTCACCTGCCCTTCGTCCGGCTGGCCGCCCTCCTGGCCGATCACGGCGCTCGCACCGTCGTCACCGGCCTCGGAGGAGACGAGATGGTCGCGCTCTCCCCCCAAGAATCCACCGCGTCCGCGCTGGCCAACGCCCACATCACCGAGAAACTGCCCTGGCTCGGCCCGAACGCCCGAACCGCCCTGGATTACTCCGACGACGGCATCGCACCGCCCGCCCAGGTCAACTCCATGACGCTGATGTCTCTGGAAACGACTGCCCCACCGATGCTCCGAGCAGGAATCTGGCCGCTCCATCCATTCACCGATCCCGCCATGATTCAGCTCGGTGAGGAACTCCCCCTTCACTGGCGCGAATTCAAAGCACTCCAGTGCCGCCAACTCGCCGGGCTCGGGCTGAGCAACGACGTCACCCGCCCTGCCGAACGCGAGTCTTTCGTCTGGCTCGTGCAGCACTCACTGATCGCCTACGGCATACCGCTGCTCACCGGCATGCTCGCCGATGGCTCACCGCTGATCGAGGCGGGCCTCATCGACCCCGACGGTCTGCGCCACACTCTCGATGAAATCGCCAGGGAACCCTACGACGAGGAGTTCCACGCCAAACTCCTCCAGGTCATCGACCTGCACCTGGCCGCGGCGGCGTTTCTGTCCTGAGCCGGTCGGCCAGGGCGTCGATCCGTTCCGCGCGGCGGCCGAGCATGTAGAGCCGGTACCTGCTGCGCTCCACCTCGTGGAACAAGGTGAAGCCCTGCGTCGCGTAGTAGCGCACCAGGTCCGGCCACAGGCAGTCGCGGCGTACCCATGCCCGCCCTTCGCGGGCCGCGCGGTCCACGGCCCACCAGGCCATCAGCGTCCCGGGCCGGAGATGGCGTACGGCCGGGTCGGTGACCGATGTGTTCAGATACAAGGCCGGCTCGGAGCGCTCGTCGGCCGTCCATCCCCACGGCGGCCCTTGGTCCTGAACGGTCGTACGGCCCACGATGCGTGAGCCGTCCATCTCCAGGAGCCAGACGTCGCCGTACGGGTTGTCGCACTGGGACGCGAGATCGTCCGCGCTCTCGCGCCAACTCGGCATCCCGCGCTGCTCCATCCACGTGCACCGCGCATGGATCAGCTCCGCGACGGCGGAACGGTCGGCCGAGGTGGCGGGCCGCACAGAAAATACGGGAACGGTGTTCATTCAGGCCGGAAGTCCTCGCGCTTGACGGCGGAAACGAAAGACGACCACTTCAGTCGAGTCTGCTGTAGCCGCTCTCGCACCACGTGACCAAGATAGATCGGGCGCCGTGGTCCTGCTGTCCTCGTTGTTGTTCAACCGCGTTGTCGCTGAGCGTTACCACGTCACCCCCTTCCCGCCGTCCCGATGTTGCCGCTTTCACCCGGGCGAGTGAGAGGGAACGGGGCCGGGGTGGGGGTGGGTCGGGGAGGGTTCTCTCCCTCGTCCTTGGTCACTTCGTGCGTCGGGCCGCTCCGGGGCCCGGTGCGTCGGGTCCGCGCCATACCGGGCCCCGGCGCACCGGATCGCGGAATCCCACGATCCGGTGGCATCCCCTCCGCGACCACCGCTTCCGTCCCGTCTCCGCCCCGCCGCCGCCCCGCGAGGGTCGTCGCCATCCTGTCGAAGCCTTGTGCAGACCCTCACTCACTGCTGACGCATCGCCTCCGACAAGGCAGACTGTCGAGGGCGATACCGGCAGCACCGGGGGCA
Organism: Streptomyces sp. NPDC002018; assembly: GCF_042890865.1. Taxonomy (NCBI): domain Bacteria; kingdom Bacillati; phylum Actinomycetota; class Actinomycetes; order Kitasatosporales; family Streptomycetaceae; genus Streptomyces; species Streptomyces sp. NPDC002018. Next base: position 105,846 of record NZ_JBIASO010000023.1, on the reverse strand, counting down.
GGGGGAGCTATGGACCGTGACGGCGGGCCGCGCGTACCGGAGCAGCGGGCTCCGGGCGTGCCGGGTGAGACCGCGGAACTGCGTTTCAGCGTGCTCGGACCCGTTCGCGCCTGGCGCGGCGGCGAGGCGCTGCCGTCCGGGTCACCCCAGCAACGCGCCCTGCTCGTCGCCCTGCTGATGCGCGACGGCCGCACCGCGACCGCCGGTGAGCTCATCGACGCCCTCTGGGGCGACGACCCTCCGTCGCAGGCGCTCGCCGCCGTACGGACGTACGCCTCCCGGCTGCGCAAGGTGCTCAGCCCCGGCGTACTGGTCACCGAGGCCGGCGGGTACGCCCTGCGGACCCGGTCCGACTCCCTCGATCTCAACGTGGCCCAGGAACTGGCCTCGGACGCGGACAAGGCGCGCGCCGCCGGTGACCGCTATCTGGCCCGTACGCTGATCAACAAGTCGCTCGGCCTGTGGGACGGCGAGGCGCTCGCCTCCGTACCCGGCCCCTACGCCGACACCCAGCGCACCCGGCTTGAGGAGTGGCGTCTCCAGCTCACCGAGACCCGGCTCGATCTGGATCTGGAGGTCGGCCGGCACGCGGAGGCCGTCTCCGAACTGACCGCGCTCACCGCCGCGCATCCGCTCCGCGAACGGCTGCGCGAGCTGCTGATGCTGGCCCTCTACCGCAGCGGGCGGCAGGCCGAGGCGCTCGCCGCGTACGCCGACACCCGCCGGCTGCTCGCCGACGAACTGGGCGTCGACCCCCGCCCCGAACTGGCCCAGCTCCAGCAGCGCATACTCCAGGCCGACGCGGAACTGGCACGGCCGGTGGAGGAGGCCGCGCCCGTCCACACCGTCCGGCGGCCCGCGCAGCTCCCGGCCACGGTGCCGGACTTCACCGGCCGCGCCTCCTTCGTACGGGAGCTGGGCGGCCGGCTGGCCGCCGCCGGGGGATCCGTGATGGCCGTGTCCGCGCTCGCGGGCATCGGCGGGGTCGGCAAGACGACGCTCGCGGTGCATGTCGCGCACGCGGCGCGCGCGCACTTCCCGGACGGTCAGCTGTACGTCGACCTCCAGGGGGCGGGCGCGCGGGCGGCGGAGCCGGAGACCGTCCTGGGCGCGTTCCTGCGGGCGCTGGGCACCCCCGACGCCGACATCCCCGACTCGCTCGACGAGCGCTCCGCGCTCTACCGCTCGGCGCTCGACGGCCGGCGCATCCTCGTCCTGCTGGACAACGCGCACGACGCCGCGCAGGTCCGCCCGCTGCTGCCCGGTACGGAGGGCTGCGCGGCGCTGGTCACCAGCCGGGTACGGATGGTCGATCTGGCGGGCGCGCATCTGGTGGACCTCGATGTGATGTCGCCGGAGGAGGCGCTCCAGCTCTTCACCCGTATCGTCGGCGAGGAGCGGGTCACCTCGGAGCGCAAGGCGGCGCTGGACGTCGTCGCGGCGTGCGGTTTCCTGCCGCTGGCGATCCGTATCGCGGCGTCCCGGCTCGCGGCCCGGCGCACCTGGACGGTCTCGGTGCTGGCGGCGAAGCTCGCGGACGAGCGCCGCCGGCTGGACGAGCTCCAGGCGGGCGACCTCGCGGTCAAGGCGACCTTCGAACTGGGCTACGGCGCGCTGGAGCCCGCGCAGGCCCGTGCCTTCCGGCTGCTGGGCCTGGCGGACGGCCCGGATCTCTCCCTGGCCGCTGCCGCCGCCGTCCTGGACCTGCCGCTCCAGGACACGGAGGACGTGCTGGAGTCGCTGGTCGACACCTCTCTGGTGGAGTCCGCGGCGGCGGGCCGCTACCGCTACCACGACCTCGTACGTCTCTACGCGCGCTCCTGCGCGGAACGCGACGAACAGCCGCCCACGGAGCGGGAGTCGGCGATGTCCCGGCTGCTGGACTTCTATCTGGCGACGGCGGCGCGGGTGTACGCGCTGGAACGGCCGGGCGACCGTCTGGTGCACCATCTGGAGCCGACGGCGTACGAGGGCGTGTCGTTCACCGACCGGCAGTCGGCCCTGGACTGGCTCTACACCGAGGCGAACTGCCTGCTGGCCTGTGCGCAGCAGGCGTCGCGGGGGCGCCAGCTGCGCCGGGCCGTCGACCTGCTGTGGGCGGCGAAGGATCTCGCGGAGTCGGGCGCCAACTCCAAGCAGTACGAAACCGCGGCGCTCTCCGCGCGCGGGGCCGCGCACGCGACGGGCGACCGCCGTGCCGAGGGGCGTGCCCGGACGACGCTCACCAACGTCTATCTGGTGGCCGGCCGTTACGAGGAGGCGGACGAGGAGGCCCGGCAGGCCACACTGCTGGCACGGGCGTCCGAGGACCCGGCGCCGATCTTCTGGGCCAACAACGACCGGGGCATCATCGCGTTCAACCAAGGACGTCACAAGGACGCCGAGTCGTATCTGCTCCAGGCGATCGAGGACTCGCGCGCGGACGGGAACGTCCCGGGCGAGGCGAGCGCCCTGTGCAATCTCTCCCGCACCCAGCTCTCGCTCGGCCGTACCGCCAGGGCCATCGCCCTCGCCCAGGAGGGCATCGGCATATACGACCGGCTGGGTCTCACTCTGCGCCTCGCGAACGCGCGGTACGCCCTGGGCGTCGCCCTCACCCATGCCGGGCGTCACACGGAGGCGCTGGCGGAGCTGGACGAGGCGTTGGCGAACTTCGGGAAGAACCGGCAGCGCCTCTGGGAGGGGACGACACTCTTCCGTATGGCCGAGGCGCATCTCTCGGCCAAGCGACCGGCCCACGCGGCCCAGCACGCCGAGCAGGCCCTGGCGAACGGTTGCATCGGCGGTGACCGTATCCGCGCCGCCGTTCTGACGGTGCTCGGGAGGGCGCTGGAAATCCTCGGTCAGACGGACCGCGCACGCGTCTGCTGGCACGAGGCACTGGCACTGTACGAAACGGTCGACGCCCCCGAGGCGACCGAGGTGAGAGGGCTCCTCACACCGCTCAGCGCCGCGTGACCCCCCGTGTGGCGGCGTTCATCGAATGTTTATGCCTACCCGTCATGATCTGTGCATCGATCCGTCGCGTCGGGGGGCAGGCGGATCACTGGAGGACACCGCAATCCGAGTGAGCCTCCCAGCCTCTGTCCGGCGGCCCCCGGGGGAGTCGCCGGGCAGGGGACCTCAAAGCCAGTGCCCAACAGGGGAGTCGCACCATGACAGTCGAGCACAACGACGACATCAAGACGATGGACAACCACACGCCGAGCACGCCGGCGAACGGACTGACCACCTTGGACAACCACACGCCGAGCACCCCGGCGAACGGACTGACCACGATGGACAACCACACGCCGATCCTTCCGCAGGACGGACTCCCCACCACGCAGGGCAAGGACGACAAGGACAAGGACGCGGCGGCCGAGCAGCCGGCGGAGGAAGTCCTGACCACGATGGACAACCACACGCCCGCGCCGCCCAAGCCCTGACCCGAGCTGACCCGAGCTGACCGGTTCCGACGGGGAGCGGCCGCGGCGGCGCGGAGGGGGAGCCGTCGCGGCCGCAAGGCAACAGGGGGATACGGGGGACACGGGGGAAACAGGGGGAACGGGGGGGAAACGGGGGCCCACGGGGGATCGGGGGATCCCTGGGGGAACGGGGGACGGCAGAGGGGCCGGGCGCTATCGCCCAGCCCCTCTGTCGTGTGTCGTGTCCGTCCCGCGTCGCGTCCCTCCCGCGTTCCGTCCGTACCGCGTCGGGCCCGTCCCGCGTTCCGTCCCTCCCGCGCCGGGCCCGTCCCGCGTTCCGTCCCTCCCGCGCCGGGCCCGTCCCGCGCGACGGTCAGACGCCGGCCACCGCCCTCGCCTCGCATGCGCGGACGCGGGTCACCCGCTTCGGGAAGTCCATCGGGACGCGGACCGTCGTCGCCTGTCCGTCGGACAGGGTGGCTTCCGCGTCGGCGGAGTCGACGATCCTGCCGGAGGCGTCCTTGAAGTCGACCTCGATCTCGTGGACGCCGGTCACGCCCGGGGCCGCCTCCACGCGGACGGTCGCGTAGGTGACGGCCTTCCGCTTGCCGCTCGCCTTCCGTACGCAGGTGACGACACGGACCTGGACGCCGTCGGACGTCACCGTGGCCGTGGGTCCCGTCGGGTACGGGTCGGACTGCGAACCGCCCGACGAGCCGTAGGAGCCGTCGTCGGAGCCGTAGTTGGAGTCGTAGTCGGAGTCGTCGTCGGAACCCGTCCCCGCATATCCGGCGTTGCTCTTCTTCGAGCTGGAGCAGCCGCCACCGCCACCACCCCCGCCGCTCGATCCCTTGCTCTTCCCCTTGCCCGACGAGAACCCCGTCAGGGCCATGACCACCACGACCAGTACCGCCGCGAACCTCAGACGTCGACGCAGCAAAGCGGATCCTTCCCCCGTTGTGCCCTGGACGGTCCGGGGACGGCCGCCCGGTCGGGGGCCGTCGCATGGACCTGTCAATTGCGCGCGACACCTTAACAGCGGTCCCGTACGCCCCCGCCGTCGCATGGCGCGCCCCCGGCACCCGGCGTAGCGTCGTGCACCGGAGCGGGATCCGTACACCCGTGGTCAGGAGGCCGGCGATGGTCCGCAACATCATCGGTTCGATCCTCGCTCTGGCCGCCGCGGCGGCGGCCGTGCTGAGTCCCTTCCTCATCTGGTTCGACGGCCGCAGGGGGCACGACTACCGGGTCGCCGACCTGTTCGGCGGCATCACCTCCGCCAGTTCCGCGGTCGTGGTCTCGCTGCTGCTGCCCTTCGCCTTCGCCGCCCTCGTCACCCTGGTCGGGCTGGTGCTGCGCTCCCGGCTGCTGGTGGCGGCGGCCGGGGTGATCGTCCTGGGGTTCACGGTCCTGTGGATGGTGCGCCAGGGCCAGTTGTCGGACGGGATCGGCGTCAACGGCGACGGTTCCGGGCTGGGCCTCGGTGTCGCGTACGCCGTCGGCGGCGGGCTGGTACTCCTGCTGGCCTCGCTGGTGATGAGCGGTCGCGCGCGTTCCCCGGCCCCGCCGGAGGCGCCGTACGCGTATCCGCCTCCGGTCACCCGGGAACCCCCGCCCCCGCCCCCGGAGCCCGCGCCCCAGGACGACTGGGGACCGTACGGGGCGTATCCGTACGACGAGGGCCCGCGTCCGTACGACCAGGGTGAGCGGTACGGGGCGGAGCAGCCCCCGGCGGCCGAGCCGTACACACCCCCGGTGTACGGGCATCCGGAGCACGGGCCGCACAAGTACGGGCCCCCGCAGCCGTACGAGGAGCCCCGGCGCGACCGGCCCCCGTCCGGCGACCCCCAGGACGGCGACACCCAGTCCCTGCCCGTCGACGAGGGGTGGACCCCCCGGGACGACGAACCCCCGCGCCGCTGACCGCCCGCGCCGACACCGACCGCCCCGCCGGCTACCGCGAGCCGCGGCCCGTCGCCGTTCCCTTCACCGCGTCCAGCGCGTACACGCACCGGTCCTTGCTGCACGCGTACACCACGCCCCGCCGCGCCACCGGCGAGCCCGTGATCTCACCGCCCGTCGCCAGCTTCCAGCGGAGCTGTCCGCCGCTCGCGTCCAGCGTGTACAGCACATGGTCGGCCGAGCCGAAGTGCAGCCTGCCGTCCGCGACGACCGGGGCGCCGATGACCTCGCCGCCCGCCGCGAAGCGCCACTTGGGCGTGCCCGTCACCGCGTCCAGGGTGTACAGCGCGCTACCGCTGCCCACATGCACATTGCCGTCGGCGACGAGCACCGGCTCGATCGACTGACGGGACTCCGTCGCGATACGCCAGCGGTCCTTGCCGGTGGCGGCGTCGAGGGCGTACACCGTGCCGAGATAGTCGGCGAGATAGACCCCGCCGCCCGTGACGGCGGGACCGGGCGCGAAGGCCGGCGGGGAGAGGAAGACCGCGGGCGCCTCGAAGTGCCAGCGCACCCGGCCGGTCCCGATGTCCACCGACAGGACGCGGGTACCGGCGGAGACATAGAGATGGCCGTCGGAGGCGGGCCGCACCCGTACGGGCACACCCCCGCAGGAGGCGGCGTCGCCGATGGGGTACGACCACAGTTCGGCGCCCGAGCGCGCGTCCAGCGCCAGCAGCCGGGCCTCCTTCCACACGTACACGGTGCCGTCGAAGATCGCGGGCCCGGCCTCGGGCGTCTCGAAGTCCGTCTGCGCCCCGCCGGTCTCCCAGAGCCTCTCGCCGGTGGAGGCCTCCCAGGCCTGGACACCGCCGCCGCGGGTGCCGGTGACCACCGTGCCCCGGTCGACCTTGAGCGAGTACACCCAGGCGTCCGTCCTCAGCCGCCAGCGCTCGCTGCCGTCCTTGCCGTCCAGCGCGTACAGCGTCGGCCCGTCGGAGGCGTGGATCCGGCCCCCGGCGACGGCCATCGCCCAGGCCACGTCACGGGTCTTGAACTGGCGGCGTCCGGTCCCCACGTCCAGCGCGTGCACCTCGAAGGAGGTGACGTAGAGCAGATCGCCGTCGACGACCGGGGTGCCCCAGACGTCGTTGGACATCCGGAACCGCCAGGGCCGCCAGCGGGGCGGAGCGCCGGCCCCGTCGGGCGGCTGCGCGGGCGCGGGCAGGGCCGGCGGGCCCGCCGGGGGCTGGGCGCCGCCGGGGGACGCCTCCCCGCCGTTCAGCCCGGCCGGCGGGCGGATCCAGCCGGTGGCGGGACCCGCGGCGGCGCCCCGGCCGGCGGCGACCGTGCCGCGCGCGTCCACGACCCGGGGCCCCGGGCCGATCGGCACCGGGGAGCCGGGCAGCCGTACGGGGCCGTCCTGGGGCGTACGGGGCGGTGCGGCCGGCAGGGCGGCCGACGGGACCGACTCGGGCCGTCCGCCGTGACGACCGCCGCCCGGGTGGCCGCCGCCGGGGTGGCCGCCGCCGGGGTGGCCGCCGTGCTGCCCGTCGTCCCGCTGTCCGCCGTGCCGCGCGCCGTCGGGGCGCCACGCGGCGTCCCAGTCCGGGGCCCGCGCGGGCCGGGGCGGCTGATGCGCGGGCGGGGGCGGTACGGGGGCGGGCTCCGCGGGGCGTACGGGCGGCGGAGGGACCCGGCCGCCGGCCCTGCGCCGCTCGATCATCGCGGTGGCGAGATCCGGCAGCCACGCCGACGCCGTACCGCTGTCGTCACTGCCCGAGGCGAAGAGATGGGGCGCGAGCTGGGCCTGGAGGTCGGCGGGCGACGGGCGCCGGGTGGCCTCCATCTGCATACACGACTCGATGAGGGGCCTCAGCTCGTCCGGCAGCCCCTCCAGGTCCGGTCCCTCACGCAGCAGCATGAAGACGGTCTCGACCGGGTTGGCGCCGTGGAAGGGCGCGTGGCCGGTGGCGGCGAAGACCAGGGTCGAACCGAGCGAGAAGACATCGCTCGCGCCCGTCACGCTCCGCGAGTCCCGCGCCTGCTCGGGCGACATGTACGCGGGGGTGCCGACGGCCACATTGGTCATCGTCAGCCGGGTGTTGGAGACACCGGAGGCGATACCGAAGTCGATGACCCGGGGCCCGTCCTCCACCACCAGGACGTTCGACGGCTTCAGATCGCGGTGGACGAGACTGGCGCCGTGGATGGACTGGAGCGCCTCGGCGATGCCGGCGGCCAGCCAGCGCACGCCCTGGGCGGGCATCGGGCCGCACTCGTTGACCATCTCCTCCAGCGAGGGAGCGGGCACGTACGCCGTGGCGAGCCAGGGCACCGCGGCCCGGGGATCGGCGTCCACGACGGCCGCGGTGTAGAACCCGCTGACGGCCCGCGCGGCCTCCACCTCACGCGTGAAGCGGACCCGGAAGAGCTGGTCCTCGGCAAGCTCGGTACGTACGGTCTTGATCGCCACCCGGCGGCCCGACGCCGAGCGCGCGAGATAGACCAGCCCCATGCCGCCGGCCCCGAGCCGCCCCAGCACCTCGAAAGGGCCGATGCGTCTCGGATCGTGCTGCGTAAGCTGCTCCACTTGCCTGCCACCTCCCCGTACGGGCCACCAAGGTACGGCCCCGTGCCCCCTGATTCTTCCTGCCTGAGGCAACGGTTGCGAACCCGGGGGCGGATCGGGGTGTCTCCCCTCGATCCGGACACCACATGTGTCACACCTTCATCGCTCATCGCCCGTTTATCACCGATCTCCCGTTCCCCGGCGGCCCATCCACCGCCGTCCCCGGTGTCGGCCGGTGTCCCGCGCGGGACCTGACGCCGCCTCCTGGCCCGGTCCGGATCCGGACGCGGGCCCCGACTCCGGACCTGCTTCCGGACCTGCTTCCGAACCCGCTTGCGAGCCCGGCTCCGACGCGGATCCGGGCGCGGATCCCGGCGCGGATCCGGGCATGGCTCCCGGCATGGCTCCGGGCGCGGAACCCGCCACGGACGCGGGGTCACGCGGTCCTCCCGTCTCCGCCAGGACGGCGAAGGCGGCGCCCTGATTGTCCATCAGGGCGGCCATCCGCCCGGACTCGATGTCGAAGGGCGGCGCGGTGATCCGCCCGCCGAGCCGGACGGCCGTGCCCGCGGTCGCGTCGCAGTCGGCGACGCAGAAGTAGACGAGGAAGTGGGCCGGCATCTCCGCGGGGAAGGCGTCCGTGATGACGCTGCGTCCGCCGATCGCCCCGGCCGTCCCGGACTCCGCGCCGGACTCCGGACCGGACACCGCGCCGGATTCCGCGCCGGGCTCCGGACCGGGCTCCGCGCCGGGCGGGGACCATACGCGGAAGTCGACGGAGTCGTCCGGCAGATCGGTCCCCCGGAAGCCGAAGACGGTCTCGTAGAAGGGGTCCACGCGCTCCTTGTCCCTCGTGTAGACCTCGGTCCAGCAGAAGGATCCCGGCAGACCCCTCTTCTCGAAGCCCCACTCCTCGCCGGCCTGCCAGAACCCGAAGACCGCCCCGGCCGGGTCCGCGGCCTGCGCCATCACCCCGAACGGCCCCACGGCTGTCGGCGCCCGTACGAGCTGCCCGCCCGCGCGCGTGATGCGCTCACCGAGGGCGACCGCGTCGGAGGTGGCGAAGTAGACGCCCCAGACGGTGGGCATCCTGCCGTCGCGTTTGGCGACGAGACCGGCCACGCGCCTGCCGTCGCTGAACGCCTCGGTGTAGTGCCCGGATGCCGCGCCGCCCTCCTCACCGAAGGTCCAGCCGAACAGCTCCCCGTAGAAGCGCCTGCCCGCCGCGAGATCGGGGAGCGAGACATCCACCCAGCACGGCGTGCCTTCCGCGAACGCGGCCATGGCCCGGATCCTTCCTGTGTGGTGCCCGTCACAGTCAAACTAACGGGCCGGGGCCATGCCCGCAGAGGAAGAATGGGAACATTTGATCGATAATCGCAGCGTGAACCCCTCGGCACCCCGAGTTGTCCACCGAAGTTATCCACAGGCTGTTGATAACACTATTCACCCGGGAGTGGTTTCTGGGGAGGACGGTCCACCCCTGGGGATGACGTTCCGCGCGCACGGGCCGTGCGCGCGATGGCCGGTTCCCCATTTGCACTCGGCCAAATCGCGCTCCGACCCCCCCTCGGTAAGCTGACGGCATGACAGGACAAGTGCGCACCGTCGACGGCCGAGTGGCTGGTCGGCGCGGGCAGGCGACGCGGCAGAAGCTGCTCGACTGTCTCGGCGAGATGCTCAGCTCCTCGCCGTACCGGGACGTCAAAGTCATCGACGTGGCCCGGAAGGCGGGCACGTCACCCGCGACCTTCTACCAGTACTTTCCTGACGTCGAGGGCGCCGTCCTCGAAATCGCCGAGGAAATGGCCAAGGAGGGCACGGGGTTGACCGCGCTGGTCTCCGGCCGTTCCTGGACCGGCAAGGCCGGCTGGCAGACATCGGAGGAACTGGTCGAGGGCTTCCTCGACTTCTGGCGCAAACACGACGCCATCCTCCGGGTCGTCGACCTGGGCGCGGCGGAGGGCGACAAGCGGTTCAACAAGATCCGTATGAAGATCCTCAACACCGTCACCAACTCCCTTACGGAGGCGGTGAAGGAGCTCCAGTCCAAGGGCCGGGTCGACAAGGACATCAGCCCCGCCGCGGTGGCGGGTTCGCTGGTCGTCATGCTCACCTCGGTGGCCTCGCACCAGAAGAACTTCCAGAGCTGGGGCGTGAAGCAGGCCGAACTGAAGCCGAACCTCGCGCTCCTGGTCCATCTCGGCATCACCGGCCGGAAGCCCACGAGGTAGCCCGGCGAGCGAGCCGGCGCATCGGCCGGCGGGCACGTACGGGCGTGCCCACTCTGTCCTGTCACGCCGACGGCGGATCACCAGCGATCCCTGTCGGCGCTCCCGTATCAGGAACACCCCGCTCCACCACCGGGCCGCGCGCCGCTCGGGTCCGGACGTGCGGAGAGCAGGGATTGAATGGCCCCCATGCACGATGACGACCACGCCCACGGCGACAGCGACGACAGCGACGGCAACGGCGACAACAGTGCCGGTACCGGTGCCGGGCGGCCCCACGGACACACGGACCGTCCACGGGAGGACCGCGAGCAGGAGGACCGCGAGCAGGAGGCCTTCCGGGCCCTGCTGCGCGCCCAGCGGGTCTGGGACCTGGAGCGCCTGCCCGTGTTCGACCCGGACACCGCGCCCGGGGAGCCGCTGGCGCTGTTCCGGCGATGGTTCACCGAGGCGGCGCGGGCCGGTCAGCCCGAGCCGCACACCATGACGCTGGCGACCGCCGACGAGCGCGGGCGGCCCGATCTGCGGACCCTGACCCTGCATGACGCGGACAGCAGGGGCTGGCACTTCGCCACCCACGCGACCAGCCGCAAGGGCCGCCATCTGGCCGCCCGCCCCGAGGCCGCGCTCGGCTTCTACTGGCCGGCCCAGGCACGCGCGGTACGGGTCAGGGGCGCCGTCCACAGCGCGAGCCGCGAGGAGAGCGAGACGGATCTGCGGGTGCGCTCGACGGGCGCGCTGGCCTCCGCGCTGGTGGGACGGCAGAGCGAAGTGCTCGGCTCGGTCGAGGAGTTGGCACGGGCGAGCGAGGCGGCCTGGGAGCGGGCACGGCGTGAACCGGAGGCGCCGGTGGCGTCCTGGACGGCGTATGTCCTGGTGCCGGACGAGGTCGAGTTCTTCCAGGGGGACACGCGCAGACGCCATGTGCGGCTGCGCTACCGGCGCGAAGGCGACGGGTGGGTGCGGGAGTTGCTCTGGCCGTAGGCCCTGTCCGGCGGATCTCGTGGGCCGGCGTCCCGGGCCCGCCGTCCGGGGGAGCGTGATCGATTCGCAACCGATTTCCCCTCTTGACCGAGACCCACCAAGTGATGTTCCGATTACGCTCAGCTTTCATGCCCGACGATTTCGACCGCACCGAGGACCGTCCCGTGTATGTCATCGGCGGCGGCCCGGGTGGGCTCGCCGTCGCCGCCGCACTGCGTGAACGGGGCGTACGGGCCGTCGTCCTGGAGAAGTCCGACGCCGTCGGAGCCTCCTGGCGCCGCCACTACGACCGGCTCCGACTGCATACGACCCGGCGCCGGTCCTCCCTGCCGGGGCTGAAGATGCCGCGCTCCTTCGGACGGTGGGTGGCCCGCGCCGATGTGGTCCGCTATCTGGAGCGGTACGCGGAGCACCACCGGCTGGAGATCGTCACCGGTGTCGAGGTCACCCGGATCGAGCGCTCCCCGGACGGCTCAGGCTGGCTGCTGCACGCGACGGGCGGGCGGGAGCTGACCGGGCGCGCGGTCGTCGTGGCCACCGGCAACAGCCACACACCGAGGGTGCCCGCCTGGCCGGGCCGGGAGACCTACGGCGGCGAACTGCTGCACGCGCGGGAGTACCGCGACGCCGGGCCGTACGTGGGCAAGGACGTCCTGGTCGTCGGCGTCGGCAACACGGGCGCGGAGATCGCCGTCGATCTCGCCGAGGGCGGGGCCGCGCGGGTACGCCTCGCCGTCAGGACCGCCCCGCACATCGTGCGCCGCTCCACGGCGGGCTGGCCGGCCCAGTCGACGGGCATCCTGGTCCGCCGGCTGCCGGCCCGGCTGGTGGACGGCGCGGGCCGGGTGCTGGCCAGGGTCGCGGTCCCCGATCTCTCGGCCCATGGGCTGCCGCGCCCGGACACGGGCCTCTACACCCGGGTCCGCGAGGGCGCGATCCCGGTGCAGGACGTGGGTCTGATCGACGCGGTGCGCAAGGGGCGGGTCGAGCCGGTGGCGGCGGTCGAGTCCTTCGAGGAGGACAAGGTCCTGCTGGCGGACGGCACCGCGATCGCCCCCGAGGTGGTGATCGCGGCCACGGGCTACGAACGCGCCCTGGAGCCCCTGCTGGGCTCGCTGGACGTCCTGTCTCCCGCCGGCCGCCCCCTCACCCGCGGCTCCCGCTCCCCGGCCCATGCCCCGGGCCTCTACTTCACGGGCTTCACCAACCCGATCAGCGGAATGCTCCGCGAACTCTCGATCGACGCCCGCCGCATAGCCAAGGCCATCTCCCGCTGACCCCTCGCCGCCCGCCCGCCGCGCTCCCTCGGCCCGCTCCCCCGGCCCGCTCCCCGGCCGCCCGCCGCGCTCCCCCGGCCCGCTCGCCGCCCTCCCGCCCGCCGCGTCCCGCCGGGAGGGGGCACGTCGCGCCGGTCGGCCGGGGCCCGTTCCTCGCGGGCCGCCGCTACACCGCCACCGGACCCGGGGCCGGGGCCGGGGAGCGTCGGATGATCAGGGCCATCAGGGCCGCCGCCGCGCAGAGGGCGCCCGAGGCGTACCAGACCACGTCGTAGGAGCCGAAGACGTCCCGGGCCAGGCCGCCCGCGAAGGCCACGACCGCCGCGCCCACCTGGTGGGAGGCGAGGACCCAGCCGAAGACGATCGCGCTGTCCTCGCCGTAGTGCTCACGGCACAGGGCGATCGTCGGGGGGACCGTCGCGACCCAGTCGAGGCCGTAGAAGACGATGAAGAAGAGCATCGGCGGATGGACCGAGGGCGCCAGCAGCATCGGCAGGAAGAGCAGCGAGACACCGCGCAGGGCGTAGTAGACCGCCAGCAGCCGGCGCGCCTCGAACCGGTCGGTGAACCAGCCGGAGGCGATCGTGCCGACCACGTCGAAGACACCGATCACCGCGAGCAGCGAGGCCGCCGCTGTGATGGGCATGCCATGGTCGTGCGCGGCCGGTACGAAGTGGGTCTTGACCAGGCCGTTGGTGGAGGCGCCGCAGATCGCGAACGTACCGGCCAGCAGCCAGAACGGCCCCGTGCGGGCGGCCGACAGCAGCACCGAGACGGCCCGCCGCGCCGCGCCCGGCACCGGCGCGGGCTTGGCCACGAACTCCGTCGCCCCGTAGGCGGGCAGGCCCACGTCGGCCGGGTGGTCCCGCAGCAGCAGCCAGACGAACGGGACCACCGCCAGCGCGGCCAGTGAGACCGTGACCGCGGCCGGCCGCCAGCCGTGGTGCTCCACCAGCCAGGAGAGCAGGGGCAGGAAGACCAACTGCCCGGAGGCGCCCGCCGCCGTGAGGATCCCGGTGACCAGCCCGCGCCGCGCCACGAACCAGCGGTTGGTCACGGTCGCCGCGAAGGCGAGGGCCATCGAGCCGCTGCCGAGGCCGACCAGAACGCCCCAGTACAGCACCAGTTGCCAGGCCGCGGTCATCCAGACCGTCAGCACGGAGCCGACCGAGATGACGGTCAGCGCCACCGCGACGACCCGGCGGATGCCGAACCGGTCCATCAGCGCCGCCGCGAACGGCGCCGTCAGCCCGTACAGCGCCAGATTGACCGAGACCGCGAAGCCGATCGTCCCGCGCGACCAGTCGAACTCCGTGTGCAGCGGATCGATCAGCAGACCGGGGAGCGAGGCGAAGGCCGCGGCGCCGATGATCGTCACGAAGGTGACGACGGCGACGTACCAGGCCCGGTGGATACGCCCGGGTGCGCGAGGCGCCCGAGGCATGCCGGGGGCGGGGAGAACGCCGGGCACGGCGGAACCACCGGAACCACCGGAAGCACCGGAAGTGCCGGGCGTACCGGGCGTACCGGGTGTGCCAGATATGCCGGGTGTGCCGGGCGTGCCAGGCGTCAGGGAAGCACCGGGGAGGGCGGAGGCCCGCGCCGCGTCGTCCTCGGCGGGGAGTTCGGTTGACTGTGTCACGTCAGACAGGATCGATGGGCGGGACGGTCCTTACGAGTGGCCCGAGGGACAGCGTTCGCTAGGATCGGGCCATGCGCTCCTCCGGTGTCCCCGTGGCGGCTCCCGCCGCGCCCCCCGCCGCCGTCCCGCGCGCCGCTACTCCACCCGGCGCAGCCCCCTGATGGGCGGCACCGCCAGCAGCACCCCGCACACGGCCACATTGATCACCGCCCCGGCCACCAGCACCTCGCGCACCCCCACCGTCTCCGCGACCGGCCCCGCCAGCGCCCGTCCGACCGCGAGCATGATCAGTGAGCCCGCCACGTCATACGCGTGCAGCCGGTTCAGCGCCTCGGGCGGCACCTGCGTCTGGACCGATGTGGACCACATGACCAGCCAGAACGCCAGGGACACCCCTCCGACGAAGAAGCCCCCGGCCAGCAGCGTCACCGGTACGTCGTACGCCAGCACCAGCACATTCGCGACCACCCCGAGCAGCGCGAACGCCCCCGCGAACAGCGGTCTGCGCGGGCGCAGCCGCATCGCCAGCAGCCCGCCCACGGCATTGCCCGCGCCGGTGACCGTCATCATCACCCCGAACATCGCCGAGCCGTGCCGCTCGGTGACGACGACCGCCTCCAGCGGGGTGATCGGGCCGAGGACCGTGATGCCGTACACCGACCAGACCGCGATCACCCCCCACAGCCAGGACCGGGCCCGGAACTCCCGCCAGCCGCCCATCAGTTCGGTGAGCATCGACCCGCCGGCCACCGGGGCGAGCGAGGGCATCCGGATCAGGAAGAGACAGACCCCGCTGGCCGCGAAGGTCGCCGCGTTGACCCCGAAGATCACGCCGGGACCGCCGAACCCGACCAGCGCGCCCGCGACCGCGGGCCCCGCCATCGCCGTCAGCGACTCGGCCACCCGCAGCACGGCGTTCCCCCGCTGCACGTCCGGCGCCATCAGCGGCAGCATGCTGGCCACCCCCGGCTGGAAGATCGCCGCGCCCAGCCCGCTCAGCGCGCTGAGCGCGTACACCAGCCAGAGCGAGGGCGGCCCCAGTACGAACGCGGCGGCCAGCACGGCCGTACCGACCAGCCGTACACCGTCCGCGAGGACCATCATCCGGCGCGGGGTGAACCGGTCCGCCAGCACTCCGCCGACGAGCACGAACCCGGCGAAGCACACCATCCACGAGCCCAGCGCGAAGCTGACGGACGAGGCGCCGTACCCGGCGTCGAGCAGCCCCGCGGCGAGGGCGACCGGCACCATGCCGTCACCGAAGCGGGCGACGGTACGGGCGAGGAAGAAGAGCCGGAAGTTGGGATTCCAGAGGGTGCGTCCCGCCACCTCCGGGACATCCCCATCCGGGAGGTCACCGGAGATGCCGGACCCGGGAATGGGCTGTGCCGCCACGCGCTTCTGTGTCACAGGAGCGACACCTATCAAGTGGTGGTCTGGACCACCAGGGGGTATCCACGGAGCGGACCGTCACCCGTCCCGTCACCACCGCCGAGCCCGCCACCACCGCCGCACCACCACCTGACGACCACCTGACGAATCCGACCGCACCGCCCCACCGCACCGCACCGCCGAACGGCCCCACCGCACGGCCCCACCGCACGGCCCGCCCCGGAATCCGATCACGAATCCGATCACGGAAACCCACCACGGAACACCGACAGGAGCGCACCCATGCAGGATCCGCCCGGCCCGCGCCCCCCGCGCCACCGGATCGTCGTACTCGCGCTCGAAGGGCTGATCCCCTTCGAACTGGGCATCCCCCAGCGGATCTTCGGCCGTGCCCGGGACGCCGAGGGCCGGCCGCTGTACGAGATCGTCACCTGCTCGGTCCTGCCGCCGGGCCCCGTCCGTACCGACGCCGACTTCTCGATCCTCGTCGAGAACGGCCCCGAGGCGCTCGCCACCGCCGACACCGTGATCGTGCCCGCCTCCCACGACATCGGCCCCGTCCACACCGAGGGCGTGCTCACCGAGGAACTGGCCGCCGCCTTCACCCTGCTGCGGCCCGGCACCCGGATGGTCTCCATCTGCACCGGCGGCTATGTGCTGGCCGCCGCCGGTTTCCTGGACGGCCGCCCCGCGACCACGCACTGGGCCCACGCCGCCCACTTCCAGGGGCTGTTCCCCCGGATCAAGGTCGACGCGGACGTCCTGTTCATCGACGACGGGGACGTCCTGACCTCGGCCGGGGTCGCCGCCGGGATCGATCTCTGTCTCCATATCGTCCGCCGCGACCACGGCACGGCGGTCGCCAACGATGTCGCCCGCCGTACGGTTGTTCCCCCGCACCGGGACGGCGGCCAGGCGCAGTACATCCAGCGCCCGGTGCCGGAGCCGCAGCTCGCGACCACCGCCACCGCCAGGAGCTGGGCGCTCACCCGGCTCCATGAGCCGATCCAGCTCCGTGACCTGGCCGAGCAGGAGTCCATGTCCGTACGGACGTTCACGCGCCGGTTCCGTGAGGAGGCGGGGGTCAGCCCCGGTCAGTGGCTGACGCAGCAGCGGGTCGAACGGGCCAGACAGCTCCTGGAGTCGACCGATCTCTCCGTCGACCAGGTGGCGCGGGACGCGGGGTTCGGCACGGCGCAGTCGATGCGCCAGCATCTCCAGTCGGCGCTGGGTGTGCCGCCGACGGTCTACCGGCGTACGTTCCGCGCGGGAGCGGGATTCGCGCCCGGCGCTTAGGACGGGGCCCAGGCCCAGGTGCCGTGCCAGGCGCTCCGGGCCCACGAAGATCGACCGGACAGGGCCTGGAAAACAGGCGCGCGCCCCGCGCTTCAGGGGCCCCGCGTCACGCGGGACGCGGCACCACGCAGGACGCCTCGTAGGAGACCGGGGCGTACGCGCCCGACGCGACCTCTGGCGCACGCCGGTCCACCTCGCACCAGATGCGCTTGCCCGCGCCCTCCGGCTGCCAGCCCCATCGGTCGGCGAGACCGTCGACCAGTTCCAGACCGCGGCCGTTGGTGTCCTCACCGTCGGCGTGGCGCGGGCGGGGCGGCGCGGCGCTGGTGTCGGTGACCTCGACCCGTACGGTGCCCGCGTCGGCCGTCCCGGCTCCGAAGAGCATCCGCAGCACGGCCGGACAGCCGGTGTGCACCACGGCGTTGGTGACCAGCTCCGAAATGAGCAGGATCAAGGTCTCGGCGACCGGTTCGTCGTCCCCTATACCGGAGCCGACGAGCCGGGATCGAGCCCATCGCCTGGCACGCCCCACCTCGGCCGGATCGGCTCCGACCTCCAACTGAACCTGAAGCACCTGCACCGCTCACACCATCCGAACCGGCGGACACATCGCCTCGCGCCTCGACAAGGTCCTCGACAGGATCACTGAACGTGATGCCCTTGCGAGACAGCATGGTTGACGTACAGTCACCGCAACAAGCGCTTCGGGCATATTCCAGCGCGAAGGAGTACGCGTGGTGCATACTGTGCGACGCGCGCCGCGGGGAGTCGAACACGGGCGCGCACGGCGCCTCCGTACCGCGCGAGCGGCGCACATTCCCGGTCCCGGAGCCGCCGTCCTGGCGACACCGCAACCCTCGCGCCTCACACCCTCTCGCACCTCATGGAGCGTACCGGAGGGCACAGACGACTCCGGCCTGTGACGGCCCGCCGCAAGGACACAACCCGGTATCGGCCGCGGGACGGTATCTCCCGCCACGCACGGTGACGCAGCAGCAGGCCGAGGCCAGGACTTTCCCGGCGAGAGCGGACGAGCGGGGCCGGATCACCGGCCCCGGGCACGGTCAGGGTTCGGGGGTGACGTAGTACGCGGCGAAGCCCGTCAGGATCTCCTCCTCGTGGATCCTGCCGTCGCCGTCCGTGTCGAGCCGCACCGCGACCCGCGCCGCCGCGTCCTCGGCGACTCCCAGCACACGCAGGGCGCGTTCGGCCGCCGCGGGGGTCACTCCCGTACCGTCCTCGTCGGCCACGGCGATCGCCGCGCGCAGGAACGGCCGGGCGATCTCGGCGAACCGCTGGGGGTTGTCGCGCAGCCGCTTGGCCGCGCCCGTCACGAACTCCTGCCTGCTGACCCGCTGATCGCCGTCCACGTCCGCGATCCCGGCCATGCCCTGCCAGAACGCCTCGGCACCGTTGTAGAGCGCCTGTCCCTTGTCGGAACGTGCGGTCGTGCCGAACTCGGCGAGCAGGGCCGCCGCCGCCCCGCTGAAGTCCTCACGGTCGATATAGCCACTGCCGTCCTGGTCGAAGGCTGCGAACCGGGAGGCGATCTTGGCCTCGTACTCTGCGCTGTCCATTCCCGGAGGGTACGACGACCGGCCGCTCTTGTGTGTTGCGTTACTACGACGACCGGCCGCTCATGTGCGTCGCGTTACGCGGAGAGCGGCTGTGCCTCGTCGTCCACGGCCGTGCGCACATCGGGAAAGACCTCGAACAGACGGCGTATACCGAGGGCCGCCAGAACACGGTTGACGTGGGAGCCGTCCTCGGATCCGCCCGCCGGCAGGATGAGCCGCAGCCGGCCCCGGCAGGAGTGGAGCAGCCGGCGGGAGGCGATCAGCACCCCGACGCCGCTGGAGTCGCAGAAGAACACCTGCGAGAGATCGAGCACCAGTTCATGGCGGCCCTCCGCGACGGCGTCATGCACCCACTGGCGGACCTCGGGCGAGGTGACGATGTCCAGTTCGCCGTTGATGTGCAGCACCGTCCACAGACCCTGCTCGGACTCGTCCACCGTGAGCGTCACGTGCCTGGACCTTTCCTCGGGCTGATCCGGCCTGCCGACCGGGCCCCGCTGTGCCGTGCCCGACCCGGAAGTCGTCGTTCCCTGTCGCGGCTGCCCCGCTGTGCACATCCGAAACGTGATGAGCGCTGCGGAAGCGCACTT
Organism: Streptomyces sp. NPDC002018; assembly: GCF_042890865.1. Lineage (NCBI taxonomy): Bacteria > Bacillati > Actinomycetota > Actinomycetes > Kitasatosporales > Streptomycetaceae > Streptomyces > Streptomyces sp. NPDC002018. The sequence continues at coordinate 86,976 of NZ_JBIASO010000023.1, read as the reverse complement.
GGCACAAAGGGGCGTGTGTCCTCGGCGCCGCCCACTACATTCGAAGGGAAGGCGGGCTTCGACATGATGGTGGCAGGCACAGGCGGACGGACAGGCGCAGGAACAGGGCTGGGGGTCGCATGGCAAAGGACACACCACCCCGCTGGGACCGCAGGATGCAGCAGCGGCTCGCGCGGGGCGAGGCCGCCGCGCTCGGTGAACTGTACGACCGGTTCGCGCCGCTGGTGCACAGCCTCGCCCACCGGGTCCTCGACGACGACGAGGCGGCCGACCGTGTCACGCGGGATGTCTTCTGCCATGTCTGGGACAACCCGGGTGCGTACGACCCCAAACAGGGCTCGATGAGGTCCTGGGTGGCCGACATCACACGCGAGACGGCGGTGGAACGATTCCGGCGGACCGAGGCGGAGGCCTACGAGGCGAGCGGCGAGGGCACGGCGGAGGAGCGGGAGCAGAAGATACGCCGCGCCTCGGCGGCGGCCCGCGCGGACTACATCGTCAGATCGATGCCGACGCCGCTGTGGGCCGCGCTGGAGCTGGCGTACTTCCAGCGCAGGAACTACCGCCAGACCGCGGCGGATCTCGGGGTCTCGGAGGACGAGGCACGCCGCCGGCTCCGGCTCGGCCTCCAGCTCCTGTCCACGGCCAACACCCAGGCGGCGGACGGCTCCCTGCCTCCGGGGCCTCCGGGGCCTCCGGGCGACAGGCGCTCCCTGTGAGCGGGCCCCTGGACGGCGGTCCCCAGGACCACGGCCGTGAGGGCCGCCCGGCGTTCCCGCGCATACCGGGCCCGAGACCGGCGGCGGACGACCTCACGCCGTCGGCGCACCAGCCGCGCGATCCGGCGCGCGACCCGGCGCACCAGCGGCGCGACCCGGAAGCGGGCAGGGGTCCGGCGCCGGACCCGGCATCCGGGCCGGAGGCGGAAGCGGAACCGGAAGCCGAAGCCGGAGCGGAACCGGAAGCCGAGGCGGAAGCGCGAACGGCCGAGGAGCCCGAGATCCCGACGGACAAGCTGCCCCACAAGGTCCTCACCTCGCTGCTGGGCGCCTGGGCGCTCGCCGCCTGCTCGGCGGAGGAGACCGCGCTCGTCGAGGACCATCTCACCGAGTGCGCTCCCTGCGCCGACGAGGCGCTCCGGCTCCGCGACGCCGTCGGACTGCTGCACGCCGACCGGAGCCTGGACCTCGATCCGCTGCTGCGCTCCCGGGTGCTGGAGAGCTGTCTCGGCCGCAGGCCCGCGCGGATACCCGTGCCCGCCTGGGCCGCTCCGTACGACGCCGAGACCGCGCGGCTCGACGCGCTGCTGCGGGACATCGGCGACGCGGAGTGGCACGCGCCCGTACGGCTCAGATGGTTCGAGCAGGAGCGGCCCGTCTCCCGCAGAACGACCGTCGCCGGGGTCATCGGCCATCTCATGACCGTGGACGGTCTGGTCGTCGCCTCGCTCGGCCTCGACGACCCGCTCGGCTCCGCCGCCCCCGACGACCCCACCGACCGGACCGAGGTCTTCTGGCGCACCGCGCCGGCCCCGCCCACCCGTGCCGTCCACGAACCCTGGCGCGAGCAGAGCCACACCCTCATCCGCACGGTGTCCTTCGCCGGCCGCGGGGTCGCCGAACTCTCCGTCTCGTACGGGGACTTCTTCGCCCTCCCGCTGCGTGACGCGCTGCTGGACCGCGCCTTCGAGTGCTGGGTGCACGGCGCGGACATCGCGGAGGCGGTGGACTATCCGTACGAGCCGCCCAGCGGGGCGCATCTGCACCGGATGGTCGACCTGGCGGCCCGGGTCCTGCCGTCCGCCCTCGCCACCCGGCGCCGCAACGGACTCGCGGGACCGGCCAGGGACCTGGTCGCGGCGGGCGCGCCGGGACGGTCCCTGCGGCTGGAGGTCGAGGGCGCGGGCGGCGGGAGCTGGTACATCGCCCTGGACTCCCCGGCCGCGCTCGGCAGCCCGGAGCGCTCCGTGGGCCAGATCGCCCTGGACGCGGTCGAGTTCTGCCAGCTCGTGGCGGGCCATGTCTCGCCGGAGGAAGCGGCGGCCGGACAGGACGGCGACCGCGAGGCAATCAGGGACGTCCTGTTCGCGGCGGCCTCGATGAGCCGCCTGTGAGCACGTAAGGCCGCTGAGCGGCCAACGGCGAGCCCGGCCGGGGCGGCCGGCGGGTCAGCGGGCCAGCCGGTCAGCCGGTCAGCGGGCCAACAGGTCAGCGGGCCAACGGGTCGGCCGGTCAGCGGGTCAGCGGGTCAGCGGGTCAGCCGAAGACGACCGTGCGGTGTCCGTTGAGCAGAATCCGGTGTTCCGCGTGCCACTTCACCGCGCGCGCGAGCGCCTGGCACTCCACGTCCCTGCCGATCGCCACGAGCTGCTCGGGCGTGACCTGATGCCCGACGCGCTCGACCTCCTGCTCGATGATCGGGCCCTCGTCGAGATCGGCCGTCACATAGTGCGCGGTCGCGCCGATCAGCTTCACCCCGCGCGCGTGCGCCTGGTGGTACGGCTTCGCGCCCTTGAAGCTCGGCAGGAAGGAGTGGTGGATGTTGATGATCCGCCCGTTGAGCTGCTTGCACAGATCGTCGGAGATCACCTGCATGTAGCGCGCCAGCACCACCAGCTCCACCCGCTCCGCGCGGACCAGCTCCAGCAGCTCCGCCTCGGCGGCGGCCTTGGTGTCCTTGGTCACGGGGATGTGGTGGAACGGGATGCCGTACGAGGCCGCCAGCTCCGCGAAGTCCGTGTGGTTCGAGACGACCGCCGCGATCTCCACCGGCAGTGCGCCGGTCCCGGCCCGGAAGAGCAGATCGTTGAGGCAGTGGCCGAACCTGCTGACCATCAGCACGATCCGCATCCGCTCCTCGGCGCGGTGGATCTCCCACTCCATCCAGAAGGCGTCCCCGATGGCGGCGAAGCTGGCCCGCAGCTTCTCCACGGTCACCGGCGCCCCGGCCGAGAAGTGCACCCGCATGAAGAAGAGACCGGTGTCATGGTCCCCGAACTGCTGGCTGTCCTCGATGTTGCAGCCGGTCATGAAGAGATAGCTCGACACGGCGTGCACGATCCCCTGCTTGTCCGGGCAGGACAGCGTCAGGACGTACTGCTCGGGCGACGAGGACGGATCGGCCGACGGCGACGACGCCACGGACGGCACGGACGACGCCGGCGGCACGGACGGCGCAGACGGCGCTGACGGCTCGGACGGCGCTGACGGCGCTGACGCAGTCGCTGAGGACTGCTGCGGGGCGGTGCTCATGACCTCAGAGGATCGCACACCGCGGCCCCGCGGCGGTCAAACGGATCGCGTCATGATACGCAGGACATCCAGCGATTTCGGCACCGTGTCCGGGTCGTCCCCGTCGCTCGTCGCCAGCCGTACATGGGCCTCACGGGCCGCCCGTACCGCCTCCGGCCAGCCATGATGCTCCAGATAGGCCGAGACGGGCGCGTCCGCGCCGACCTGGTGCATGATGCGCAGCACCCGCAGCACGGCGAGATCGACGAGGGCGGCCTCGCCCGAGTCGCGGAATATGGTGCCGACGTACTTCTCGGCGGACCAGTTGTCCAGCCAGGTGTCCTCGACCAGCCGGTACACGGCGTCGGTGACGTCGCCGTACCCCTCGCGGCCGGCCAGCCAGTACTCCTGGTGGAAGACGGGATCGGAAAGCATGTGCAGCGCCGAACGCACATTGCTGCGCCAGCGCCACCATGGCATGTCATTGAGCGGCATGCCGCCCATGGTGCGGGAGTGACGGGCACGACGGGAAGAGTTCTCGGAACCTTGCTGCACAGTCCTTGACTCTACGGTCCGCCCGGGGCGGCCCGGAGGGCCCCCGCAATTCACCCCGGAGTCACCGAACGTTGAACCTTCCACACTCCGCCGTTACCTGGAGGGCGGCAGCCTGCATGACTATGACCGGTTGGCGACGCTCATCCTCCTCCCGCCCTTTCCAGTCCGGTGCGGTTCGCGCCGTTTGTACCGCGGTGGTGGGAGCGTCACTGCTCACCGGCTGCGGTGTCCTCCCTGGCGGCTCGGGGGGCTCCAGGGAGCCCGTCACGGTGATGACCTGGGCGCCGGTCGGCACGAACGCCACCAATCAGCCCGGAATGCCGGCGATGGCCAAGGCGTACGCGCGCTGGGTCAACGCGGCCGGCGGTATCGACGGGCACTCGCTGCGCGTCCTCACCTGCAACGAGAACAACGACACCGCGGGCGCCGCCGCCTGTGCCCGCCGGGCGGTGAAGGAGAAGGCCGTCGCGGTCGTCGGCTCGTACAGCCAGCACGGCCGGGAGTTCATGGCGCCGCTGGAGGCCGCGTCCATCCCGTTCCTGGGCGGATACGGGCTCACCGAGGAGGAGTTCACGAGTTTCCTGTCCTATCCCGTCAACGGCGGCCAGGCGACGCTGATGGCGGGCAACGGCAGGCAGTTGGCCCGTGAGTGCGAGCGGACGGCGCTGGTACGGCCCGACACCATCACCGGCGACGATCTGCCCGAGCTGCTCAACTCCGGTCTGGGGCAGGGCGGTCGGAGTGCCGCGCGTGACATCCGCGCGGCGGAGGACGCCACCGACTACACCCGGCAGGCCGAGCAGGCACGGGAGCGGGCGGGCGACGGCGGCTGTGTGACGGCGGTGCTCGGCGACCGTACGGAGACCTTCTTCGACTCCTACCGCCGGGTGCCCGAGGACGACCGGGAGATCAGGGTCTCCTCGGTCCTGGGCAGCGTGGGCCAGCCGCTCATCGACAGCACGGGCGGCAAGAACGGCCCCTTCGAGGGCGCGTTCCTGACGGGCTGGTACCCGGTGGCGGCCGACCGGGCGTGGCAGCCGATGCGGGACGTGATCGACAAGTACGCCTTCGGGGACAACGACATCGACCCGGCGGACCCGGGGCCGCAGACCACCTGGATCGCGTACACCGCGCTGAAGGCGGTCATCGAGGCGGTCAACGACGACACCGTCACGGCGGGCAAGATCGCGGACGCCCTCGACCGCGGTGTCCAGGTGGACACCGGCGGCCTCACCCCGCCCCTGCGCTGGCGGTACGAGGACATGCTCGGCGCCCCGGGCTGGCCCAGGATCGTGAACGGGGACGTGACCTTCCAGGTGGTCCGCGAAGGACGCCTGGTGGCCCAGAAGAAGGGCTTCACCGACGTGGGCCGAACCCTGGGCAGCACCACCCACTGACCCGCCCGGGAGCCGCCGGGCCGGCACCCGGGCCCTGTCCGGGCACAGCCGTACCGGTGCGTGCGCCGGCCGACGGCGGGCCCGGCGGAGAACGGTACGGTCACACCTTCTCCGGCGCGGCCGTCACGGTCCTCGCGGTCCAGCGGTCCGGCGGTCATGGGTCATGGGTCATGGGTCATGGCCGTACCTCGCACCTCAGCTCGCCCCATACCTGCTTGCCCCAGCGGTACAGGTCCGTTCCCCAGCGGTCGGTGAGCGCGTCGACCAGCAGGAGTCCCCGGCCACGGGTATTCCCCGCGTCGGAGTCCGCCCGCATCATCGGCAGGGTGCGGGACCTGTCCACGACTCCCAGCCGGACGAAGCCTCCGGGGGACGGTGAGATCACGACCCGGATCAGGCGACTGCCCGAGTGCCGGGCCGCGTTGGCCACCAGCTCGGTGACGATCAGGGCACCGTCGTCGATCAAGCCCTCCTGGCCCCAGGCACGCAACGCGGTGCGTACGAGCCTTCGGGCGACCGCGGCGCTCCGCGGTTCACAGGGGAGGATTTCCGAATATCCGGGGTGCCCCGTGGGGTGCGGAATGGCGGTCACGGTCATCAGGACCTCGGGGGGTGTGAGTGAGTGGCCTTGATTCAGTGAACGACCTCCCGCCGGACGCAGTGAGGAAAAGCCGGCCGGAGGTGCGTCGCGGCCACCCGGAAAATCTCACCGTCCGGCCCTACCGAAGGGAACCGAGTGGTTACGGTGGGTGGATGGAAGGGAGCGGGCGCCTCGGCGGCGCCATGCACGAGCGCGGCTATACCCAGACCGGGCTGGCCGACGCGGTGAACGGTCATCTGCGGAGGCGCGGCCACGAGGGAACGGTGAGCGACCGGACCGTCCGCAACTGGCTCACCGGAAAAACGCGGTGGCCTCACCCTCGGCAGCGGGAAGCCTTGGAGGCAGTATTCGGACGTACCGCCGAGGACCTGGGCTTCGTTCCCCCGGCGGCCGGACGCGCCCCCACCACATCCCAGGAGCAACCCGTGCGGCGACGTGATTTCATCACTGCCACCACCGGCACGACGGCCGCCGTCGTGGCACCCGTCCTCTCCAGCCGACCGACCGTTGTCGGCACGTCGGACGTCATCCGGCTCCGGAGCGGTCTGCACGCCCTGACGACCCTGGACAACTCCCGAGGCGGTCACGAGGGCCTGGAGCAGGCCGCGTTGGCCGGGGCCAGGAACGCCCTGGACAAGCAGAAACTGGCCGCCTCCCAGCGCATCCGCCGGCGTCTGTTCAGCGTGGCGGCCGACTACACCGCCACCGCCGCCTGGTCCGCCATCGACGCCCACCGGCTCGGCCTGGCTCAGCGGCATCTCGACCGAGCCCTGTATCTGGCGGGCATGGCCAAGGATCCAGTGGTCGAAATCTGTGTATGGAACGCGTACGCCATGCTCGCGCGCCAGCGGGGCGAACACACCCAAGCCGTGGCTTCGGGATACGCGGCACAGGCGACCGCCGTCACCCGGCGGGATCCCCTGTTCGCCTCGCTCGCCCACGCCCGTACCGCCATCGGCCACTCGAATCTCGGCGACCGGCAGGCCGCCCTGCGGTCCCTGGGGTACGCGGAGGAGACCCTGGCGAAGGCGTCTTCGGCCCAGCCCCGGCCGAGCTGGGTGGCCTTCTACGGGACAGCGGAGCTGACCGCCATCACAGCCATCGTCCGTTATGGCACGGGGGACTTCGCCGAAGCCGAGGCGGCCTCTCACCGGGCGCTGTCCGGCATCCCCGTCCAGTTCCGCAGGAACAGGGCCCTCGCCACGTCACAGCTCGCCCTCGCCCAGCTCCACCAGCGCGAGATCGATCAGGCATGCGCCACGGCGGAGACGGTCTTCGGGCTGATGTCAGGGAGCCCGATTCCCGGCCGCATGCGGTCCCGGCTCGGAGACTTCTACCGGGACTTGATCACCCTCGCGCCCGATACGACCGTGGCCCAGGAATGGGGAGACCGCTACCGATCCGAATGGAGCCGACTTTGATCGACACCGACCTGGATATCCGTCACTTCGCCCACGACGATCTTCCGCGGATCAGGCAGACGCTGATCGAGGTGCATGCCCATGCCTACGCGGACCGGACGGACGACGAGTTCAAGCAGCGCTTCCCCTGGTTCGTCGACCATTGGGGCGGCAGCCCGGACTTCACCTGCGTGATCGCGTTCGACGGTGCGGAGGCCGTGGGCTTCGCGTACGGGGCCCCGGCCACCCCTCGGCGCGAGTGGTGGCGTGAGCACCTCGACCCGGCGCCGGAGAAGACCGGTACGTTCTCCTACTCGGAGCTGGCCGTCAGCCCGAAGTGGCGCAAGAAGGGGGTGGCCGAGCGGCTGTCCCGGGCGCTGCTGGAGAAGAGGGACGAGGACCTCGCGGTCCTCCTGGTGGACACCGAACACCCCAGGGTCCAGGCCCTGTACGAGTCCTGGGGCTTCCGCAAGGTCGGTGAGCGCCGCCCCTTCCCGGACTCCCCGGTGTACGCCGTCATGCTGGCGGAACTGCCGCTGCCGTAGCCCCGGACACCCCCGACGTCGCACGGTCCTGCCCACCCGTGGCCACCGAACCGGCGCCACGGTGCGGGCGGCCCCGGAAACGGTCTCCCCCGACATCCCTGGCGGCCGGGCCGGAGCCGTGGGCCGGGCGGCGGGCGGCGGGCGGCGGGCGGCGGGCGGCCCAGCTCTAGAGCTGGGTCGGGGTGCGCTCGGTGAGGTTGTACTTGGACGCGATGCCGTTCCAGAGCTTCGCGGCCTTCTGCTTCGCCGCCGTGGCCTCGCCGCTCGCGCGGTTGCCCTCGGCCGTCTGCTGGGTCACGCGGGCCTGGCCGCCCTTGCAGTTCCGCTTGCCCTTGGCCTGCCTGGCCCAGTTGGCGTAGTGGTCGTCCGCCGAGGCGGACGCCTGCCAGGCGTCGGTCAGGGACGACGTCAGCGCGGCGTTGTCCGGCAGCTTGTCGAGCGTGAGGTCCTTGAGCCGGGTCACCAGGTCCCGGCGCTGTTCGGCGGCGCCGTGCAGATCGGTGGCCGCCTGGTCCAGGTTGTCGCAGGACTTGATGGACTCGACCGCCTTGATGACCGTCGCCCGGCTGCTCCCGCTGTCCGCGAGCAGTTTGTCGAGCGCCTCGGCCTGCGGCTTCGCCGGGTCGTCGGGTGCGCTCCGACCGGGGGACTCGGCGGGGGGCGAACTCGCCGCCGCCACATTCTTGCTGTCGTCCTGCGCCGGGCTGTCGTCCCCGCCGCTCATCAGCGCGCCCGCGCCGAGCCCGAGGACGGCGCAGCCGATCACGACGGCGGCGATCACCGGGACGGGCGAGGACTTGCGGCGTCCGGCGGAACGGCCCTGCGGCTCCCGCGCCGCGCGGCCCGGCGGATCGTAGGAGGTCTGCTGCTGCGGCGGGTACGGGGCCGGGGCGGCCCGGCGGCCGTGCGGCGGCTGGGGCGCGCGGCCCGCCTCGTACTGGGGCAGCGGCTGCGTCGAGTCCGCGACGGGGCCGGCGGGCGCGTCGCTGCGGAAGAGGCTGTCGAACTCCGCGGGCGGCTGACGGTCACCGGGGGCGCCGGGCCTGATGCCGTACGGAGGGCCGGCGGGCGCGGCCGGAGCGCCCTGCGCGGGGGCCTGCTGGGCCGGTACGGGCGCGATGTACTGCGTGGCGTCCGCGTCCGGGCCCGGGACGGGCGACGGCAGGAACTGGGTGGCCTCCGCGGCGTTCTCCGGCGGCAGCATGCCGGGGCCCGTGCCGGGGCCGGACGGCACCGGGGCGATGAACTGGGTGGCGTCCGCGTCGCCCCCGGCCGGCATCCCCGGCCCCGGCAGGGGCGCCACGGGCGGCAGATACTGCGTGGCGTCCGCGCTGCCCTGCGGGGGCGCCTCCGCGGGCAGCGGCAACGGCTGCCCGTGCTGCGGCTGCCCGTGCTGAGGCTGCCCATGCTGCGGCTGCCCGTGCACCGGCTGCCCGTGCTGCTGATACGGCCCGCCCTGCGCGAACGGCTGTTCCTGCGGGAACGGCTGCCCCTGGGCCCCCGGGAGCTGACCGCCGTACGCGGCGCCCGGCTGCGGCCCGTACGACTGCGCGTCCTCCTGCGTCCCGTACGGCTGAGCGCCCGGCTGGGGACCGTACGGCTGAGCACCCGGCTGGGACCCGTACGACTGCTGGCCGCCGTGCGGGGCCCCGCCGTACCCGGGCCCCTCCTGGGAGCCGTCCTGCGGCCCCCAGGGCTGTCCCCACGGCTGCCCGCCCGCCGGGCCCTGCGCGGGCTGGTCCACGGACTGGCCGGGGATGTAGGGCGCACTGCCGTCACCGGGCAGCACAACGCCTTCGTGCGCGGGCCGAGCGGCAGGGTGCTGCGGCTCGTTCCCTTGTCCGCTGTGCGTCACCGGGACTCCTACTGTGGAACGTGTGGACCTACCGAACGTCGGTTCACGCTACCGGGTGAATCGCGGCCTCTGCCACGCGCCCGGATCCAGTAACGGCCCGTCCTCCCAAGACGCTGATACAGGGGTCGAATTCGCCTCTGCCGTCCCGGACTTGGTCACAGCCACACCCTCGACACGGAACGCCCACGACGTCCGCACCGCTTCCTCACGGATGCCCCTTTCGCGACACGCGCCCGTCGGACGTCCTCACAGGACCCTCACGCCGCCTGGATCTCCAGCCGTGCCCCGAACTCCCGTACCGCGGGCTCGTCCGCGTACGGCTCCAGCCGCTGCTGGAGATCGTCCAGATACTCCGCGCCCCGGCTGGAGCGCAGCGTACCGAGCAGTTCCACCGCGCGGGTCCCGGTGTGGCACGCCTGCTCCACCTCACGCTGCTGGACCTGGGCGGTGGCCAGCAGGACCAGTCCGATCGCCCGGCGCCGCGCCCGCGAGTCGGGATGGCCCTCCAGGGACTCCGAGGCATACCGGCCGGCCGCCTCCGGCTGTCCCAGATCGCGGTAGCAGTGCGCCAACTCGTCGGCGAGATAGGCCTGGTCGAAGTGGGTGATCCACTCCGGGTCGTCCCCGCCGGCGGCGTCCGCGTGCTCCAGCGCGGTGACCGCCCGGCCCGCGACCACCCGACAGGTCTGACCGTCGCCCATCAGCGCGTGGCCGCGCGCCTCGGCCGCGTAGAACATCGCCTGCGCGCGCGGCGTCACCTGCCCCCGCGCGCCCTCCTGCGCCGCCCGCGCCAACTGCGCGATCTCCCGCGGGTTTCCGAGCTGCGCCGCGAGATGGCTCATGGACGCGGCCAGCACATAGCCGCCGTAGCCGCGGTCCCCCGCCGCCTGGGCCAGCCGCAGCGCCTGGATGTAGTACCGCTGCGCGAGCCCCGGCTGTCCGGTGTCCACGGCCATGTACCCGGCCAGTTCGGTCAGCCGGGAGACGGCCGCGAAGAGCCGGCGGCCGACCGCCTCGCGGTACGAGCCGGAGAGCAGGCCCGCCACCACGCTGTTCAGATAGTGGACGACGACCGGACGGACATGGCCGCTGCCGAAGCGGTGGTCCAGATCGATCAGCGCGCGGGTCATGGCCCGCACCGCCTCGACATCCGAATCCCCCACCCGCGCCCCGGTGTTGCGCGCCACGGCCGGGTCGGCGCCCGTGATCAGCCAGTCCCTGCTGGGCTCGACGAGCGCCGAGGACGCCACGGCGGAGCCGGAGAGGAAGTCACGGCGGCCCACATCGCTGCGCCACAGCTCACAGACCTGCTCGATCGCGCCGAGGACGGTCGGCGAGAACTGGAGGCCGACGCCCGAGGCGAGATTCTTGCCGTTGGCCATACCGATCTCGTCGATCGTGACCGTACGGCCCAGCTTCCGGCCGAGTGCCTCGGCGATGATGCCCGGGGCCCGGCCGCGTGGCTGCTGTCCGCGCAGCCAGCGTGCCACCGATGTCTTGTCGTACCGCAGGTCGAGCGCACGCTCGGCACCCACCATGTTGACTCGGCGGGCGAGCCCGGCGTTGGAGCACCCGGCTTCCTGGATGAGCGCCTGGAGCCGTTCGTTCGGCTGGCGCGCGACGAGAGGCCTGGCTGCCAATTTGGATACCCCCTGTGGCCGCAGTGATCAGGTAGTGATCACTGCCCGGCGGATCTGCTGAGAATGCGCATGTTCGGCGATAACGGAAATACTCGACGAAACTTCAGGAACAGCGGTAAACACGGTCCGGCCGTTCTTGTGCTTCCACCGTCTCCCCCATGGTGTCCGACCCGCGGGGGTGGCTACCCGGATACCGCCGCACCCCTTCACGCGCGCCCCCGCCCATGCATCGATGCGCCCCACATGCGGGTTCGGCGCTCCGCGGCGCCGCGCGGTGCGCCCGTAACCCGTGGTGGTGGCGGGAGTTGTGCTGTGCGTGGAAGAGACGATCGGAGTCAGGGACGCCGCGCAGATCCCCCAGCAGCGGGGAGACCTGCTGCTGGACAGCGCGGTGCGGTACACGGAAGAGAGGCACTGGGACGTGTTCCCCGGCACATGGCTGGAGGCGGTGGACGGCGCGGAGAGGTGTTCGTGCGGCCGGACCGACTGCCACGCGCCGGGGGCGCACGCGGCCGGACCGGAGTGGGCGGCACGGGCGACGGGCAGTGCCGCCGCGGTGCGCGCCCTGTGGTCGGCGCAGCCCAAGGCGTCGATCCTGCTGCCGACGGGACGTACCTTCGACGCGCTCGACGTGCCGGAGTCGGCCGGTTTCCTCGCGCTGGCCAGGATGGAGCGGATGAATCTGGCGCTCGGCCCGGTGACCTTCACCCCCGACCGGCGCATGGTGTTCTTCGTCCTGCCGGGAGCGGCGCCGAAGACGGACGAGCTGGTACGGCGGCAGGGCTGGGCGCCCGAGGCGATCGATCTGGTCGCACGGGGCGAGGGGCAGTATGTGGCGGCCCCGCCGACCCGGATCGGCGGCAGGGGCGCGGTGCAGTGGGCCCGCCGGCCCACGCTCGCGAACCGCTGGCTGCCGGATGTGGACGAGCTGATGAGTCCGCTGGCATATGCGTGCGGACGGGAGGCCGCCGCGCTGCGTACGCGCCGTACATAGGGTGGTGCCGTAGCTGTACGGACACCGAAAGGCTGTACGCATGCCGGACCAGACGCGGGAACAGACCCCGGAAGGACCGCCGGAGCGGCCCACGGGGACGGACGGAGTGACGGGCCCGGTGACGGGCGGGGTGACGGGCGGGGCGGGCGCGGTGACGGGCGGGGCGGGCGCGGTGACGGGCGGGGCGGGGGCGTCACCGCCCGCCGTCCGGGTCGAGGGACTGTGGAAACGATTCGGCGAGCAGATCGCCGTCGCGGGGATCGATCTCGAACTGCCCGCGGGCCAGTTCATCGGTCTGGTCGGCCCGAACGGCGCCGGCAAGACCACGACGCTGTCGATGATCACCGGCCTGCTCAGGCCCGACCAGGGACGGGTCCAGGTCGCCGGGCACGACGTCTGGCGGGATCCCGCCGAGGTCAAGGCGCGGATCGGCGTCCTGCCGGAGGGACTCCGTCTCTTCGAGCGGCTCTCCGGACGGGAACTCCTCGGCTACACCGGGCGGCTGCGGGGGCTGCCCGGTGCCGAGGTCGACAAGCGCGCCACCCAGCTTCTCGACGTGCTGGACCTGGCGGGCGCCCAGCACAAGCTGGTCGTCGACTACTCGACGGGTATGCGGAAGAAGATCGGTCTGGCGGCGGCGCTGCTGCACAACCCTCAGGTGCTCTTCCTGGACGAGCCCTTCGAGGGCGTCGACCCGGTCTCGGCCCAGACGATCCGCGGTGTCCTGGAGCGCTATACGGACTCGGGCGCGACGGTCGTCTTCTCCAGCCATGTGATGGAGCTGGTCGAGTCGCTCTGCGACTGGGTCGCGGTGATGGCGGCGGGGCGTATCCGCGCGCGGGGCACCCTCGCGGAGGTACGGGGCGACGCGCCGTCCCTCCAGGACGCGTTCCTGGAGCTGGTCGGGGCGCGGGGCCGTGACTCCGGCGAGACCCTGGACTGGCTGGGCGGCTCCCGATGACCGGGACGGACGGTGCGCCGGGCGAGCCGGGCCGTACGGACGCTTCGGGCGGTACGGCTGAGCTGAGCGGCACGGGCGAGCCGCGCGGTACGGACGCTTCGGCTCAGCTCAGCGGCACGGGCGCGACGCACGCCTCGCGCGGTGCGGGCGCGACGGAGACGACGGGCGGGGCGATAGCCGCGGTCGTCGGGACCACGGCCGCCGGGACCACGGCGGCCGCCGGGACCCCCGGAATCCCCGGAGCCCCCGGGGGCGGTCCGCCGCCGGGCGCCGCTCCGCTCACGCCCGTGTTCGTGCGGCTGAAGCTCTCCCTCCTGCGCAACGGGCTGCGCCAGTCGTCGGGCCGTACCGCCGCGTATGTGGCCTCCGCGGCCTTCGCGCTGCTCGTCGCGGCCGGCCAGCTCCTCGGACTCGTGCTGCTGCGCGGGAACGAGCACGCGGGCACGCTCGTAGTCCTGCTCACCGCCGTGCTCGCGCTGGGCTGGGCCGTGATGCCGCTGTTCTCCCCCGGCGGTGACGAGACGCTGGACCCGACCCGGCTGGTGATGCTCCCGCTGCGCCCGCGACCGCTGGTCAGGGCGCTGCTGGTGGCGTCACTGGTGGGCATCGGGCCGCTGTTCACGCTCTGTCTGGCGGCCGGCTCGGTGATCGCGGTGGCGCACGGCGCGGTCGCCGTCGTCGTGGCGGTCGTCGCGGTACCGCTGGCGCTGCTGATCTGTGTGGCGCTGGCGCGGACCCTCGCGACCGCCAACATCAGGCTGCTGACCTCGCGCAAGGGCCGCGATCTGGCGGTGCTGAGCGGTCTGGTGATCGCGGTGGGCATCCAGATCGTCAACTTCGGCGCGCAGCGGCTCAGTGAGGCGGGCGGGCTCTCGGCGCTCGACCCCTCGGCGGAGATCCTCCGGTGGGTGCCGCCCGCGTCGGCGATCGGCGCGGTGGACTCGGCGAGCGAGGGCGCGTACGGAGCGGCCGGGGCGCAACTGCTGCTCTCCGCGGGCGCGCTGGCGGCGCTGCTGTATCTGTGGCAGGGCTCGCTCGCGAAGCTGATGACGGCCCCGGACGGCTCGACACTGGCGGCGGCCGAACCGTCCCGCAAGGAGTCGGCGTCGGCGCCCGGGCGGCTGGGAGGGCTGCTGCCCGAGGGGCGTACGGGCACGGTGATGAAGCGCAGTCTGCTCTATGTGTGGCGCGACCCGAAGACCAAGGCGGCCTGGGTGACCTCGCTGGCCATCGGTCTGATCGTGCCGCTGTTCAACGCGCTCCAGGGCCGGGGCACGATCTACTTCGCGTGCTTCGCGGCCGGGATGCTCGGCATCCAGATGTACAACCAGTTCGGCCAGGACACCTCGGCCTTCTGGATGGTGGCGCTGACGATCTCCTCGAAGCGGGACGCCTATCTCGAACTGCGCGCGCGGGCCCTGGCGCTGCTGGTGATCACCCTGCCGTACTCGGCGCTGGTGACCGTGTCGACGGCCGCCCTGCTGGGCGACTGGCAGTCCCTGCCCGAGGCGCTCGGTCTGTCGTTCGCGCTGCTCGGCGCGATGCTGGCGACCGGCGCGGTGGCGTCGGCCCGCTTCCCGTACTCGATCCCGCAGGACGGCGGCTTCAAGAATGTCGCGCCGGGCCAGGCCGGCCTGGCCTGGATCTCCGTCTTCGGCGGGATGCTCGGCGCGGCCCTGCTCTGCGCGCCCGTGATCGCGACGACGATCTGGCTCCATGTCGCGGGTGCCGACGGGTGGACCTGGCTGCTGCTCCCCGTGGGCACGGTGTACGGAGCGCTGACGGCGGCCGGGGGTCTGCGGCTGGCGGCCCCGCGCACGGCGGCCAGGCTCCCGGAGATCCTGACGGCGGTCAGCAAGGGCTGAGCGGCGAGGCCGAGCGGTCCCGGTGAACGAGCGCCCGCGACCGACCCGACCGGCGAGGGCCGAGCGGCCCAGCAAGGGCCGACCCGACCGGCGAAGGCCGGGCGGTCCGGCGAAGGCCGGGCGGTCCGGCGAAGGCCGGGCGGTCCGGCGAAGGCCGGGCGGTCCGGCGAAGGCCGGGCGGTCCGGCGAA
Source organism: Streptomyces sp. NPDC002018 (assembly GCF_042890865.1). Classification (NCBI taxonomy): domain Bacteria; kingdom Bacillati; phylum Actinomycetota; class Actinomycetes; order Kitasatosporales; family Streptomycetaceae; genus Streptomyces; species Streptomyces sp. NPDC002018. Next base: position 71,743 of record NZ_JBIASO010000023.1, on the reverse strand, counting down.
GGCCGGGCGGTCCGGCGAAGGCCGGGCGGTCCGGCGAAGGCCGGGCGGTCCGGCGAAGGCCGGGCGGTCC
>NZ_JBIASO010000023.1:0-71576 GCF_042890865.1 Streptomyces sp. NPDC002018 | reverse complement strand
TCCCGGCGAAGGCCGGGCGGTCCCGGCGCCCCGCGCGCGCCGGGACCGCCCCTCACGAGGTCAGCACGCCGTTACGAGGCCAGCACGCCCTCACGAGGTCAGCACGCCGTCCAGGAACGGTTCGATCGCCGCCCGCCAGGCCTCGGGCTGGTCGTAGTGGACGAGATGGCCCGCGGCCGTCACCTCCGCGTACTGGCCGCGCGGCAGGACCCGCACCATCTCCTGGGCCTCCGCGCGGCCCAGTTCGCCGTCGAGACCCCGGACCACCAGGGTGGGGCACTGGACCTGCGCCAGCTCCTCCCAGTGGGCGTCGTAGATCCAGGTCTCGCGGGAGGTCAGCATCTGGCGGCGGGAGAAGACCGGGCGCCAGCCGTCCGCGCCCTCCGTCATCACCTCGGCGAAGTACTCGCCGCGCGCCGCCGTGGGCCGATCCGCCCAGGGGTCGTCCTCGCCGAACCACTTCCGTACGTCCGCGAGCGTCGCGAACGGGACGGGCCAGGCCCGGAACCAGTCGCTCCACTCCCGCTGGGACGCCACGCCCAGCGCCGAGGCCCGCATGTCGCAGATGATCAGGGCCCGGACCAGATCGGGTCTCCGGGCGGCGAGCTGCCACCCCGTGAGAGCGCCCATCGAGTGACCGATGAGCGTCACGGGCGCCAGCCCGAGCTGTTCGATCGCCGCCTCCGCGTCGGCCACATACGCCTCGCGGGTGAACGGACCCTCCGCCGGCTTGTCGCTGAGGCCGTGCCCCCGCTGGTCGAGCGCGACCGTCCGGTGCCGCTCGGAGAGCCAGCGGGCCGTGGCGGCCCAGTGCGAGGCGCGGCCCATGAGCCCGTGGAGGAGCAGGGCCCCGGAGGCCTCCCCCGGGCCCGCCTCCCCGGGCCGCTCGGGCGGGTCGCCAAACTCCCACGCAGCGAGACGTACACCGTCCGCTCCGGTCACATCGATACGCCGCACCATGCGTCCGGGCACCCCCTTCGGTCCTGAATGGTCGTCCCTGAGTGATCGTCGGTGGCCGTCTGCCGTCGGATTCCGCTTGGGGCCCGATGCGCGTACGTCCAGCCATGCCAGACTATCGAACTCTCGTTCGAGAACACGTTCCCCCCGAGCAACACCGCTCGTTCGAGTGACCACGATCAAGGATTGCCGGACGCGGCCGAGGGGAGATCTTCTCCGGGAGGCGGACCGCTCGGGGATGACGGTCCGCGGGGAATGACCCTGAGAGCTCGGGGCTCCGGGTCAGCGAAGGGGAGGACAGGCTCCGGCGCCGCGAGGCGCCGGAGCCGCCCCCGCACAGCACGGACATACCGACGGCGCGGACAGCACCTCCGCGCCCGGTGTTCGGACCCCCCGCCCCCAGGACATACCGGCCGTGCCACGGCCACGACGCACCATGCTCACCCCCGCACAGGCGCATAACCCGCTCCCCCTCCCCCGGGCGTGGGGCCGGGGCCCCGGCCGCCTTCAGGTCATATGCCTCAGCGACAGCCTGGCATGCGGCGCGCCCCACCGCTGCCGTTCGGCCGGAAAGCGCGCGCCCCCCGGCCACGGGGACCACGGGCACCCCCCACGCCCGTACCCGTACCGCCTACGTCCATGTCTCCGCACCGCCCCGCGCGCCCGCGTACGCCCTCCGTCCGCCGGGGCCCCTCGCCGGTGCCTGTCGCCGGGCTCCCCCGTCCGGCGTCGAACCGTTCCGCCGTTCCGCCGTCCGGCCATTTCGCCGTCAGGCCGTTCCGCGTTTCCGCCGTCAGGCCGTTCGGCCGTTCCGCCGTTCGGCCGTTCCGCCGTTCGGCCGTCCTCGGCCGCTCCGGCGCCCAGCCGCGTCAGCGCTTGGCGACAAAGACGTGCGACGCGACCTCGGACACCAGCTCCGCCGCCTCGCCGCTGCTCCCGACCAGCACCCCGCCGGGAGACTCCGTCACGCTCACCACGGACCCGGGCTGCACGCCCGCGCGCCGCAGCGTGTACATGAGCTGGGCGTCGGTCTGGATGGGCTCACCGATGCGCCGTACGACCACGGTCTTGCCCTCCGCGCCGGGATCCAGCTCCGCCAGGCTCACCATTCCCGCGTCGAGGAACGGATCGGCCTCGGTCTTCTCGCCCAGCTCCTCCAGGCCCGGGATCGGATTGCCGTACGGCGACTCCGTCGGGTGACGCAGCAGCTCCAGCACCCGCCGCTCCACCGCCTCGCTCATCACATGCTCCCAGCGGCAGGCCTCGGCGTGCACCTGCTCCCACTCCAGGCCGATCACGTCGACCAGCAGGCACTCGGCGAGCCGGTGCTTGCGCATGACGCGGGTCGCCAGTCTGCGCCCTTCCTCGGTCAGCTCCAGATGGCGGTCGCCCGCCACCTGCACCAGCCCGTCCCGCTCCATCCGGGCCACGGTCTGGCTGACCGTGGGACCGCTCTGGTCGAGGCGCTCCGCGATCCGGGCGCGCATGGGGACCACACCTTCCTCTTCGAGTTCGAGGATGGTGCGGAGATACATCTCCGTCGTGTCGATCAGTCCGGACATTCGTGCCCCTCGATAAATCGTGCGCTGGCCCTGAATCAATTCTGACGCATACCGCCGACAACCGTGCCGCACCGGAAGAGCGGAAGTGCGTGACCATGAAAGTGAGGGGCGGCGGTGCCGGGCCGGCACCGCGCGGCCGACACAGGGTGGTGACGCCCTCACGCCGGGTGGCCCGCGGAGTGCCCGCCGGGCCGCGCCCGGCAGGTCCTGCCCGCCGGGACGGGGCCCGGCGGTCCGGCCGCCGTATTGACAGAGCAAAGGTCCAGACCTCAACGTGATCCGCGGCACAGACATTCCCGCCCCCGGGAACACTCCCGGGAACACTCCCGGGAACTCCTCGGGAAACACCTCACGAAAACCCCCGGAAACCCCCACGCCTGGGAGGGCCTCCTCGATGAGCGAGAGCAAGCTGGCCGGTCAGTTCTTCGATGCCGCGATCGGACTGCTGCAACGCGTGAGGGACGAGGAGTCCGCCTCCATCGCCGCGGCCGGTACGGCGATCGCCGACACCGTCGCCGCCGGCGGCCGGATCTTCGCCTTCGGCGCCGGCCACTCCTCGCTCGCCGCCCAGGACATCGTCTACCGCGCGGGCGGCTTCGCCCTGGCCAATCTGCTGGCCGTGCCCGGAGCGGTCGGGGTCGATGTCGTACCGGCCACCCTCGGCTCGGCCCTGGAGCGCGTCGAGGGGCTGGCGAGCGCCGTGCTCGACTCCAGTCCCGCCACCGCCGGGGACGTCCTGGTCGTCATCTCCCTCTCCGGGCGCAACGCCCTGCCCGTCGAGATGGCGACTCACGCACGGGAGCTGGGGCTGAAAGTCATCGGTGTGACCTCCGTGGCCTACGCGACGGAGACGACCTCCCGCAACGCCACGGGAACGTATCTCAGGGACCACTGCGACATCGTCCTCGACAGCAAGATCGCCGTGGGCGACGCGGAGTTGACGGCCGACGGCGTCGAGGCGCCGTTCGCCCCCGCCTCCACGGTCGTCACCAGCGCCCTGATGCAGGCGATGATGGCCGCCGCCGCGGAGGAACTCGTCCACCGCGGTATCGAGCCGCCGTTGCTGCGGTCGGGCAATGTGGACGGTGGGACCGAGTGGAATCGCCGCGTAATGACGGAGTACTCCGACCGTATCTTCTACCAGCACTGAACCGCCGCCCGCTCGAACAGCGCAGGCACCAAAAGTAGCCAAAGCAACGACAGGTGCCGAAGCGGTCTGAACAGTCGAACGATTAGAACTAGCGCCCGAGGCCTGCGGGAACACTCCCCGCGGGCCTCGGGCGTTCGCGCGCCCCCGATGCGCGACTTTGCGTCATCAAAGCCCCGGTTGGCGGAATTCTGATCTTTCACGAGAAGGTAATGTTCGTGCAAAGTAAGGGAAGCTGCGGTGTTGCATCATCGGAGCTGACGGCGTGCGGGCGTTACCGACGCTCCGTGCGCGGCGGCACCGATGACCGTTCCCCCGTGGCATCACATCGACGCACGACCGAAAGACCGCACAACCGAAAGGACGAAAGACCGCACGACGGAAAGGACGAGTTGTGAGAATCCGACAGGACCGCGAGTCCGCCGGCCGACACGAACCGCCCACCGCCTGACCGGCCTTCCGGCCTTTCCGGCCGATCCACGCCGGCCGCCGACCGTCGGCCACCCTCGACTGCCGTGATCCGGCAGGGGTGACGCCCGTACGGCAGCCCGCTCGGCCCCACCCCCCACTGACCCGACCACACCGCGCCCCGGCCAGACCGGAGGCGCAGGAGGCAGGCCATCATGAAGTCACTCATCGACCACGCCCGTACCTTCTCCGTGCAGGTGGCGGAGCGCCACGAGGAGTTCCGCGAACTCGCGGCGGGCCAGCAGCCCGAAGCGCTCTTCATCACCTGCTCGGACTCCCGAGTCATCCCGTCCCTGATCACCGGGGCACGCCCCGGTGAGCTGTTCGAGCTGCGTACGGCGGGCAACATCGTCCCGCGGTACGACGCGGAACGGCCCAGCGGCGAGGCCGCCACCATCGAGTACGCGCTGCGCGTGCTCGGCGTCCGCGACATCGTCGTCTGCGGCCACTCCCACTGCGGGGCCGTGGGCGCCCTCGTCCGCGGCGACGACCTGTCCGCCGTGCCCACCGTCCGCGGCTGGCTCGACCTCGGGGTCACCGCGCTGCCGGCCTCCCAGGGCCTCGCGCACGCGGTACGCCACCACGCCGCGGTCCAGCTCGACACCCTCCGCGGCTATCCCGCCGTACGGGAGCGCCTCGCCGAGGGGCGGCTCTCCCTGCACGCCTGGTACTACGAGGTGGACACGGGCGCGATCAGTGTCCACCGGCCCGACCTGGGCGGGGAGTTCAGACCGCTGTGAGAGCGGCCTCGACCACCTCCACTCCCCATCACGTCCGCTCGTGCGCGCGGACCGCACCCCTAGGAACACCCTCATGTTCTCCCAGTTGAAGGACCACCATGTCCTGCGACGCGACATACTCGCGTCCCTCGTCGTCTTCCTCGTCGCGCTGCCCCTCTGTGTGGGGGTGGCGGTCGCCTCCGGTGTGCCGGCCGAACTCGGCCTGATCACCGGCATCGTGGGCGGGCTCGTCGTGGGCATGCTGCCCGGCAGCTCGCTCCAGGTCAGCGGCCCCGCGGCGGGGTTGACCGTCCTCGTGTACGAAGCCGTCCAGGAGTTCGGCCTCGGCGCGCTCGGCGCCATCGTGCTCGTCTCCGGAATACTCCAACTCACCCTGGGGGCCCTCGGTTTCGGCCGCTGGTTCCGGGCGATCTCGGTCGCCGTGGTCCAGGGGATGCTGGCCGGCATCGGCCTCGTGCTCGTCCTGGGCCAGGTGTACGCCATGGCCGACACCGCCCAGCCGTCCGGCGGCCTCGGCAAGATAGCCGGGCTGCCGGGGCTGGCCGGTGAGATCGTCACGAACGGTACGGCGCTGACCGCGTTCCTCGTCGGCGCCGGCACGGTCGCCGTCCTGGTGGTCTGGCCCAGACTCCCCGCCCGGGTCCGGGTCGTCCCGGGACAGCTGGCGGCGGTCGCCCTCGCCACCGGGGTCGCCCTGCTCCTCGATCTGCCCCTCGCCAAGGTCGAGGTGAAGGGACTGCTGGAGTCCATACGTCCGCCCGGTCTGGAGGACTTCGGGCATCTCGGAGGCGTGGCCGCGCTCGGCACCGTCCTCGCCTTCACCCTGATCGCCTCGGCGGAGAGTCTGTTCAGCGCCGCCGCGATCGACCGTATGCACGACGGACCGCGGACCGACTACAACAAGGAGCTGATGGCGCAGGGCGTGGGGAACACGGTCTGCGGGGCGCTCGGCGCGCTGCCGATGACCGCGGTCATCGTGCGCAGCGCCGCCAACGTCCAGGCGGGGGCGCGGACCCCGCTCTCCCGGATCCTGCACGGTCTGTGGCTGCTGCTGTTCGCCGCGCTGCTGCCGGCGGCGATCGGGGTGATCCCGCTGGCGGCGCTCGCGGGTGTGCTGGTGCACGCGGGCTGCAAGCTGATCCCCGTACGGGAACTGGCGCCGCTGTGGCGTGAGCACCGCGGGGAGGCGGTGATTCTCGTGGTCACGGCGGTCGCCATCCTGGTCACGAACCTCTTCGAGGGCGTGATCCTGGGGCTGCTGCTCGCGGTGGTCAAGACGGCGTGGGAGATCTCCCACCTCCATCTCGACATCCGCGAACTGACGGGCGGCCGGATGGTGGTGTCGATCACCGGGAACGCGACGTTCCTCCGACTGCCCAGGACGCTGGAACAGTTGGAGGCGCTGCCCAAGGACCGTCCGATCGAACTGGATCTGTCCGGCCTGCACCATGTCGACCACGCGTGCCGGATCGCCCTGGAGAACTGGGCGTTGCGGCACAACGACGCGGAGACGGAACCGGTCAGGATGCATCTGCCGAACGTCACCTGAGATCAACCGGACCATCTGACGTCGGACGGCGCCACCTGACGTCAGATGGCCTCGGCCCGACATCAGAGCGGCCCGACATCAGAGGGCGTCGGCCTGACGTCGGATGGCGTCAGGTGATGTCCGTCGTAACTCGGCGCCGGGCTGCGGTCCCAGCCGCCCGGCGCCTCCGTATGGCACCGGGCGGCCGGTCAGTCCCGGTCGGACAGTGCTCGGGAGAGATCCAGCGAGGCCGCCATCCGGACCGTCACATCCTCCGCGTACACCGCGTCGGGACGCTCGAACGCGGACCTGCTCGCACCGCGCAGAAACGTCACCACACCCAGCGAGCGGCCCCGGCTGCGCAGCACCGTGCACAGCGCGTGCACCGAGTCGGGCGGCCACTGGCGCGAGGTCGCCCAGGTCGGGGAGGGCGGGGAGCCGGAAGGGGCGCTCGCGCGGACCGAGCCGGTGCGGTCCATCGCCTGGAGCGCCGGATGCCCGGCCGCGTACCGCACCGGTATACCGCCCGCGGCCACCTGCGTACTCGGCCCCGACCCGCCGCCGGACGGCGTCGCCACCGCGCGGACCAGCCGTACGGGACTCTCCGGGGCCGAGGAGAACGAACCGGCCCACGGCTCCCCCGCCACCAGATCGATCAGCGCGTGATCGGCGAAGCCCGCCAGCGCGAAGTCCAGATAGACCGTCGCGGCCTCCATCGGATCCTCGCACTCGACGGCGGCGCGCCCGGCCCGGTGGAGCTGGCTGGAGCGGAACCGCAGCCGGTCCGCCTGCTGCGTGGCGAGCTTCGACTCGGTCACGTCCTGGAACATCCAGCCGACGCCGAGCGGCACCGGCTCCTCCGCCAGCGGTGACGCCAGCCGCAAGAAACCGCTGCGCCAGCAGCGCCGGCGGTCGCCCTCCGGCGTGCGGACCGTGACCCACAGCTCGGCGGGCGACTTGGGCGCCCCTTCGGCGAGCACATGGTGGAGCGCGGCCTCCATCTCCTCGACGCCCTGGAGGACCAGCTCGCCCAGCGGGCGTCCCAGCACGGCCGTGCGCCCGGAGCCGAGCGCACGCGCCGCGTAGCCGTTGACGACGGTCGGCCGCAGATCGACGTCGACCAGCACGACGCCCCACGACGCGTCATCGAAGAGCGCCTCGCTCAGCGCGATGGACCGTTCGAGATCGATCTGCTCATGGACCTCGCTGAAGGCGCTGTACACCCCGGCGGGCTTGCCGTCGGCGCCGCGCATCCCGGCGGACTGGGTCCGGATGAGCACCCGGCCGCCGTCCTTGCGCAGCAGCGCGAACTCGTCGACCTGGCGTCCCGGGGTGTCCATCACGGCCATCAGCCGTGCCTGTACGTCGTCGGCGTCGGCGGTGCGCACGGCCCATCCGGCGAAGCCCCGGCGGCCGACCGCCTCCTCGGCGGACCAGCCGAGTATCCGCTCGGCCTCGCGGTTCCAGTGGGTGATCACACCATGGGCGTCGAACGCGCAGAGCGCGGCGTCCATCCCGTCGAGCAGCGCCGCGAGGAGATCCGGCCCCGCCTCGTCGCGCTCGGCCTCGCCCCCGGCCACCGCCGCGGCCTTCGACCCGGCATTCGGCTCCGGCTCGTCCGGCCCTCGCGCGTCGGTGGTCTCGCTCCGAGAAGCACTCATCCTGGCACCCCCTGGGCGTCTCCGCCTGTGCTGACGCACGTCCAACCATTCAACTTCAACGTGACCCAGCACACACAAGGTTCCCCGAAATCGTTGCTTTGAACAATTCTCTGCCCCCCGCGCCGATGCCGCACCACCGGCGCGGACCGGCGCGGACCCCGCCGCAGACCGGCGCGGACCGGCCGCGGACCGGCCGCGGACCGGCTCCGTCAATATCTTCCAAATTCACTTGTGGGGCGCCGGACAGGTTCCTAATGTGTGGTGCACACGAGAAGGGAGGTGGTTCGGCAGATGTATGCAATCCGGACGCGTGAGGTGACTGCGGGCTAGCGCCCGTTCGTCGCATCTCTGTGCGGTGCCGGCTCCGCCGGCCGAAATCCCAAGCAGTCACCGACCCGCGGGCTCGCCGGTACGTCCGGCCGGCTCCTCTCCGGAGGAACCCGAGCCCGCGGGTTTCTGCGTTCCCGCTCCCGCGTGCCCCGCTCCCGCGTGCCCCATTCCCGTTCCCGGAGCCCCGCTACGGGCAGAGCCGTTCCGTCCGCCATCCGTGGCCCGGGGTCTGGCCCGGGGTCTGGCCCCGGGTCTCCTCGCGGACGTAGCGCAGCCGGTCGTGGAGCCGGTTCTCGTGCCCCTGCCAGAACTCGACCGTCTCCGGTGCGACCCGGAAACCGCCCCACTGCGGGGGCACCGGCACCTGTTCGCCCTCCGGGTAGCGGGCCGCCAGGGCCTCGTAGCGCGCGAGCAGGGCCTCGCGGGACTCGATCGGGGCCGACTGGTCGCTGGCCCAGGCGCCGAGCTGGGAGCCATGGGGACGGGTGCGGAAGTACGCGGCCGTCTCGTCGCGGCCGACGCGGGCCGCCGTACCGGTCACGGTGATCTGGCGGGCCAGCGGATGCCAGGGGAAGAGCAGCGAGACCCGGGGGTTCGCCGCGATCTCCTGGCCCTTGCGCGAGGTGTAGTTGGTGAAGAAGACGAAACCGCGGTCGTCGTACGCCTTCAGCAGCACCGTGCGGGACGAGGGACGGCCGTCGGGGGTCGCCGTCGAGACCACCATCGCGTTCGGCTCGTGCAGACCGCCGGCCACGGCATCCTTGAACCAGCGGGCGAACTGGTCCATGGGGGTGGCGGCGAGACCGGCCTCCAGCAACGGCGTGGTGCGGTACCGCTCGCGCATGGCGGCGGGATCCGGATTCTCGTGAGGCACGGGGGCCATCCTGCCGTAGGTGCCAGGGGCTTTCGCAGGGGGCCCAGTTTGCCCGGCACTGAGTGCCGCCAATCCTCGGTGGAGGAAGTCCGGCAGTGTGCCGGTTATCACGCTTCCCCGCATCAGAGGATCTCGCCAAAATCTTTGGGTGGGCCTCTGTGGCCTTCGTACACCAGGGGCTATCGTTCCTGCCTCTCGGACCGCTGCCGTACGGAGGCATCCACCCGGGGTGACCATCCGTCGCACACATCATGAGGAGCCGCCTGATGTCCGACATCGATCCCTCCTTCGTACCCGGTCTCGAAGGAATCGTCGCGTTCGAGACCGAGATCGCAGAACCGGACAAGGAAGGCGGCTCGCTCCGCTACCGGGGCGTCGACATCGAGGACCTCGTCGGGCAGGTCTCCTTCGGCAATGTGTGGGGGCTGCTGGTCGACGGGGCGTTCGACCCCGGTCTGCCGCCCGCCGAGCCCTTCCCCATCCCGGTCCACTCCGGTGACATCAGGGTGGACGTGCAGTCCGCGCTGGCGATGCTCGCGCCCGTGTGGGGGCTCAGGCCGCTGCTCGACATCGACGAGCGCAGGGCCCGTGACGATCTGGCGCGGGCCGCCGTGATGGCGCTCTCGTACGTCGCCCAGTCGGCCCGGGGCCAGGGGCTGCCGATGGTGCCGCAGCGGGAGATCGACAAGGCCCGGACGGTCGTCGAGCGCTTCATGATCCGCTGGCGCGGGGAGCCGGACCCCCGGCATGTCCGGGCCGTCGACGCGTACTGGACCTCGGCCGCCGAGCACGGCATGAACGCGTCGACGTTCACGGCCCGGGTCATCGCGTCCACGGGCGCGGATGTGGCGGCGGCCCTGTCGGGCGCGGTCGGCGCGATGTCGGGCCCGCTGCACGGCGGCGCGCCCTCCCGGGTCCTCGGCATGATCGAGGAGATCGAGCGTACGGGCGACGCGACCGCGTATGTGAAGCGCGCCCTGGACCGGGGCGAGCGGCTGATGGGCTTCGGCCACCGCGTCTACCGCGCCGAGGACCCGAGGGCGCGGGTGCTGCGGCGTACGGCGCGGGAGCTGGCCGCGCCGCGGTTCGAGGTGGCCGAGGCGCTGGAGAAGGCCGCGCTGGAGGAGCTGCACGCGCGCAGGCCCGACCGGGTGCTGGCGACGAACGTGGAGTTCTGGGCGGCGATCGTGCTGGACTTCGCGGAGGTCCCGGCGCACATGTTCACCTCGATGTTCACCTGTGCCAGGACGGCCGGCTGGTCGGCGCACATCCTGGAGCAGAAGCGCACCGGCCGTCTGGTGCGTCCGTCGGCGCGGTATGTGGGACCGGGGACGCGGGACCCGCGCGAGATCGCGGGCTTCGTGGGTCTCGGCGGCTGACCGGAACGTGACGGCGGCGCCGTGCGCCCCCCGGGACGGGGACGCACGGCGCCGCACCCGTTCACACGGCGCCGCCGTCCGTTCCGGGGTCCCGCCGCTGCTGCGGTGCGCGGCCCGGAGGGGCAGCTTCAGGGACGCCCGGACAGGGGGCCCGGACAGGGGCGCTCGGTCAGGGACGCCCGGTCAAGGGCGCCCGGTCAAGGGCGCCCAGTCACGGGCGCCCGGTCAGGACCGCGTCCAGGATTCTCGACCACTGCGCCACCACCCGCTCGCGCCGCTGGGTGTCGTCCGTCAGCAGCGTCGCCAGGCCCAGTCCGCGTGCCATGTCCAGCAGCCCCTGGACGGTCTCGCGCACGCCCGGCACGGATTCGTCCGCGCCCAGCAGTTCCACCGCGATCCGGTGGGACTCACGGCCGACCCGGGCCTCCAGCTCGGTGACCCGGGGCCGTAGCTGTTCCTCGTCGGAGGCGGCGACCCACAGATGCAGGGCGGCCCGGAAGAGCGGCCCCGTGTAGAGGCCCACGATCCCCTCGACCGCCTCGCGCCGGTGCTCGGGCCCCGCCGGGACCAGCGCGCGCAGCGCGGAGGACCGTTCCTCCGCCACATACTCGACGGCCGCCGTGAACAGGTCCTCGCGGGTCGGGAAGTGGTGCTGCGCCGCGCCCCGCGAAACCCCGGCGCGCTCGGCGACGACGGAGACCGTGGAGCCCGCCCAGCCGTACTCGGCCAGACAGGCCACGGCGGCCTCCAGCAGCCGCCGCCGGGTGGCGCGGCTGCGGTCCTGCTTGGGCGCGGCTACCGCACCCACGCGGCGTCCCGCCGTTCCATGAACGCCGTGATGCCCTCGCGCGCCTCCGCCGTCACGAAGAGCGAGGCCGAACGCTGGACCAGGTCCTCGGCGTACTGGTCGAAGGCGTCGAGCACCCCGACGGTGAGCAGTTTCTTGGACTCCGCGAGCCCCTGCGGGGAGGCCCTGCGCAGTCCGTCCAGTACGGGCGCGAGCGCGGCGTCCACATCCTCGGCGGCCTCGGTGATCAGTCCGGCCTCCGCCGCGCGCTCCGCGTCGAAGCGCTCCCCGGTGAGGTAGTAGCGGGCCGCCGCGCGCGGTTCGACCCGGGGCAGCAGCGGCAGCGAGATCACGGCGGGCGCGACCCCGATCCGTACCTCCGTGAACGCGAAGTCGGACGTACGGTCGGCGATCGCGATGTCGCAGGCGCCGAGCAGTCCGAGCCCGCCCGCCCTGACATGGCCGCTGACGCGTGCCACGACCGGCTTGGGCAGTTCGACGATCTGCCGCATCAGGGCGATGAAGGTGTACGGGTTGGCCGGTTCCTTGAGGTCGGCGCCCGAGCTGAAGGTGGCGCCGGTGTGCGTGAGCAGCACGGCCCGCACCGAGGGGTCCTCGCCGCAGGCGGTGAGGGCGTCCCCGAGCGCGCCGACGAGCCGTGCCGACAGGGCGTTGCGGTTCCCCGGCGAGTCCAGGGTCAGGGTGGTGATGCCCCGCTCGTGCGCGGTCGCGACCAGCCTCGCGTGGTCCGTCACGTGTTCTCCCTCTCACGGGTGCGCGTGTCACGCTCCCGTACCTCATGGTCCTGTGCCTCATGGTCCTGTGCCTCGTGGTCCTGTGCCTCGTGGTCCTGTGCCTCGTGGTCGTGTGCCGCACGGTCCTGTGCCGCGTGGTCCTGTGGCGCGTAGTCCTGTGCCGCGTGGTCCCGCGCGTCGCGCTCCCGGGGTCCCTGGACGGGCAGACCGCGTTCACTCGTCACACGGTTCCTCTCCTCCCGGTTCCTCTCTTCGCGGTTCCTCTCTTCGCGGTCCCTCAGTTCACGTCTGAGGATCTTGCCGGAGGCGGCCCGGGGCACGCTCGCGACGAACTCCACCCGGCGGACCTTCTTGTACGGGGCGACCCGCTCGGCGACGAACGCCCGCACCTCGCCCTCGGTGAGCGCCGCGGCACCCGGCCGGCGAACAATGTACGCCTTCGGCACCTCGTCGCCGTCCTCGTCGAGTACCCCGATCACCGCCGCGTCCGCGATCGCGTCATGGGTGAGCAGCAGGGCCTCCAGATCGGCCGGGGCGACCTGGAAGCCGTGGTACTTGATGAGTTCCTTGACCCGGTCGACCACGAACAGCCAGCCGTCCGCGTCGGTCCTGCCGACATCGCCGGTGTGCACCCAGCCGTCGGCGTCGATCATGTCGGCGGTGGCCTCGGGCCGGCCGAGATAGCCCTTCATCACCTGCGGGCCGCGCAGCAGGATCTCCCCCTCGGTGCCCGGGTCGACGTCCCGGTCCGGGTCGTCGAGCGCGACGACCCGCATCTCGGTGCTGGGCAGGAGCTTGCCCACGGCGCCGGGCGGCGGGTCGACGGCGGCGAGCGGCACGGCGTGGGTGCCGGGCGACAGCTCCGTCATGCCGTACGCCTGCCGTACGGGGGGCAGGTTCAGCCGGGCCGAACAGGCGGCGGCGAGCCGGGCGTCCAGCGGGGCGGCGGCGCTCAGGACGTACTCCAGCGAGGACAGGTCGTACTGGGCGACGGCCGGGTGCTTGGCCAGCGCGAGCACGATGGGCGGGGCCACGTACAGCCCGTTGACGCGGTACTTCTCGATGGCGCCCAGGAACTGGTCCAGGTCGAAGCGCGGCAGCACGACGACGGTCGCGCCGTGGCGCAGCGGCGCGTTCATCAGGGCGGTGAGCCCGTAGATGTGAAAGAAGGGCAGGACGGCGAGGATACGGTCGCCCGGCCCCATCGGGACCACCGGTTCGAGCTGCGCGAGATTGGTGGCGATCGAACGGTGGGTGAGCATGACGCCCTTGGGGACCCCGGTGGTGCCCGAGGAGTACGGCAGGGCCGCGATGTCCTCGCCGGGGTCGAACGCGACGGCGGGGGCGGGGGCGGTGGACCGCGCCATGTCGAGGACGGAGCGGTGTCCCACGGCGCGGTCGCAGACGAAGATCTCCTCTATGCCGCCCACGAGTTCGGCCGAGCGCCGCGCCACGTCGAGCAGCGCGGAGACGGTGACGATCCAGCGGGCGGCGGAGTCACGGAGCTGGGTGGCCAGTTCCTCGGCCGTGGAGAGGGGGTGCGCGGTGGTGACGGAGGCGCCGGCGCGGGTGGCCGCGTAGAAGACGGCCGGGTACACGACGGTGTTCGGGCTGTGCAGCGCGAGGACATCGCCCTTGCGCACCCCGGCGTCGGTGAGGGCTGCGGCGATACGGCGGTGGAAGACGTCGAGCTGGGCGTACGTGAGGCTCGTCAGTGCCGGTCCCGGCGCCCCGGACGGACGGGGTGCGCCTCCCGCCCCGCCCGTGCCGTCGATGAGCGCGACCCGGTCACCGAACTCGGCGGCCCGGCCGAGTACGGCCTCGTGGATGGGCAGATCGACGTCCGGGACATCTTCGTACTCGCTGCGGAACACCATGGGACGACCCCTTCGACGCGGCGTTGGGACAGCAAGAATCGCGTGTGCCGGTGGGTTTTGGGGAGACCCGGGCCCCCACAACTGCCTTGTCCTAGCCGCTCCTTCCCAGGAATACGCGAATTTGCTCGGGCTCCATCGTGTGGAAGCAGCCCTCATGCACGAACGCGTACGATCCACAGCCGGAAGGGGCGTCCCAGTACGCCCTGCGCTGGGGTTCGTCCGGTGCCACGGGCCGGCGGCACGCGTAGCAGCGCGGCGTCTCGTCGTGAAAAGCGATGCGGGGGCGTGGCTCCTGGGCCGAGGGGGCGGCGGTCGCTTTCTTGGCCGGAGTGGCACGGCGTGAAGTCCGCGACGGCTTTCGCGGGGGATTCCCCGGCTCAGCCACGTCCGCGCCCCCCGTCCGGCGCGTCGCTCTCCGGCGCGTCACGTTCCGCCACGCCACGTTCCGCCACGCCACGTTCCGCCACGCCACGTTCCGCCACGCCATGTTCCGCCGCGTCACGCTTCGGCGCGTCACGTTCCAGTGCCTCACGCTCCGGCGCGTTACGCTTCGGCGCCTCACGCTCCGGCGCGTTACGTTCCGCCGCTCCCCTCACCGACAGCGACGCCCACACCACCTTCCCCGGCCCGGCCCGCCCCGCCACGCCCCACTCGTCCGCCAGCGCCTCCACCAGCAGCAGGCCCCGCCCGCCCGGCGCCTCCGCCTGCGGCGTACGCGCCCGCGGGCTCTCCGGCGAACCGTCGTGCACCTCGATCCGCAGACCGCCCGAGCTGCGGAAGTAGCGCGTCTCGATGGTCTGTTCCGGCGTGACCTTCGCGTGCAGCCCGGCGTTGCTGAGCAGCTCCGACAGGATCAGGACGGCCGAGTCCTCCAGGACGGACAGCCCCCAGTCGGCCAGCGCCTTCCGCAGTTCCAGCCGCGCGAACGCGACGCATCGCGGGTCCGGGCTCCAGCGCAGCACAACGCGGCTGCCGGTTGGGTTCGGCGTGGGTTTCCCGTACATGTCACACGGCCTCCATCTGCCTTTGTCGCTCTCGGCCCACTCGTCCGCGGCGCCACGGGACTTGGCGGGAGGGCGCTTCCAGGGCAAGACAAGGCAAGGCCGACTCCTCTCCGTAGCGAAACGACTACCGGGGGCACTCAGAGTGGCGTAGAGTGAAGAAGCGTTCAACGTGTCAGAGATGGCAGGAAAGTTGGTGGCAGGTTGGTAAACCGTAAGGAACTCAACCCCGACAGCAGCCCGCAGGCCGCCTATGGAGCGCAACTGCGCAGCCTCAGAGAGGGGAAGGGCTGGAAGCAGGAAGACCTGGCCGCCCAGATGGAATATTCCAGTACGCATATCTCGGCCGTGGAAACTGGCCGGAAGATGCCAACGTTGCGCTTCGCGCGCAGTGCTGACCGGGCGTTGGGTACTGGCGACGTTTTCGAGCGCAAGTGCCGTGAGATCAAGCATGGCGCCTTGCTGGAAGGCTTCTCGGAGTACGTGGGATACGAGGGCCGGGCGGTCGAGATCCGGCTCTACGAAATCGGGATCATCCCCGGTCTGCTCCAGACTCCGGAGTACGCACGGGTGCTCGCCGACAGCGCCGTACAGCGAGGCGCCATCACGCCCGAGCAGGCAGACGAACGAGTCTCGTATCTGGCGGAACGGCAGCAAGCGCTGGAGCGGTCCCGTCCCCCGATGATGTTCGTTGTCATGGACGAGAGCTGTATCCGGCGGCCCATCGGCGGCCGTGCGGTCATGGAGCCCCAGCTTGAGCGGCTGGCCAAGTTCGCCGCCAACGCGAACACGGTGCTCCAGGTGGCGCCCTTCGACATGGGCGAGCGCCGTTCGTTCGACCTGCCGGTCAATCTGCTGACACTGTCCGACCGATCCGTGGCCGCCTACGCCGAGTCTCAAACTCAGGGGCACCTGGACCGTGAAACGGCTTCCGTAGTTCCCCTGCTGACGGCCTACCATCAGCTACAGGCCGAAGCGCTCTCCCAGGCGGCTTCCGTGGCCATGATCGAGCAGGTACGAAAGGGCACCCCGTGACGACCGAATCCCCCCGTTGGTTCACCTCCTCCTACAGCAACAACGGCGGTAACTGCGTTGAGGTGGCCGCCAACCTCGCCACCTCGCGCGGCGTGGTCCCCGTCCGTGACTCCAAGAACCCGACCGGCCCGGTCCTGGACCTCCCCGCCGACGCGTTCACCTCGTTCGTGGCGGGCGTCAAGGCAGGCGAGTTCACCCGCGGCTTCGACGCGTGAAAGGGCATCCGTGACAACCGAATCCCCCCGCTGGCTCACCTCCTCCTACAGCGACAACGGCGGCCAGTGCATCGAGGTGGCCGCCAACCTCGCCACCTCGCGCGGCATGGTCCCCGTCCGCGACTCCAAGAACCCGACCGGCCCGGTCCTGGACCTCCCCGCCGACGCGTTCACCTCGTTCATAGCGGGCGTCAAGACAGGCGAGTTCACCCGCACCCCCGCCGCATGACCCGCGCACCACAACGCTGAGCCCCGCCCCTCCCCGGACCTCACCCCCGGGGAGCGGCGGGGCTCTTCGTCCTGCCCGGGGTCAGGACAGCGCGTCGATGGCCCTGACGACAAGAGCCCGCGCCTCGGCGCCGTACACGGCCATGCTCCGCAGTTCCTCGAACGCCTGCACATACAGGGCAATCTCGGTGGGCTGGGTAACTCGCACGCGAGCCGACAGGAGTTCCACCGACACCAGCGTGTCGTCGTATATGTGGAACACCTCCGGCGGCCACAGCCGACGCTCCGGTGTGGCACTCGGGATGATCCCCAGCGACACGGAAGGCAGCGCCCCCGCAGTCAGCAGGTAGCCGAGTTGGGCAGCCATCGCGTCGGCGTCGCCCAACCGATGGTAGAGAACACCCTCTTCGATGAGCAGGACGAAACGGTGCCCCGGCTCATGGATGATCTGAGACCGTTCGAGGCGCGCGGCGGCGGCCGCCTCGGCATCGTCCGGGATATCAAGGAGGCGCGCATTGCTGCTGAGCAGAGCGCGCACGTACCCCTCGGTCTGGAGCAGGCCGGGCACGAGAGTGGGCGAGTAGACCCGGAACAGCTTCGTTGACCGGTAGAGCTGAACGTAGCTGTCCTGGAGGCGCTTCAGTCCCGTACGGACCTTGCGCCGCCACTCAACGTACTGGGACTCGGCATCACGGGACTGGGCGAGAATGTCGGCGGCCTGGTCGTCGGCGTCGCAGGCATGGCACCACAGGCGGATGTCATCCGGGGTGGGGGGCGTGCGCGCGTTCTCAATACGGGAGGTCTTCGGGTGGGTCCAGCCGCAGCGAGAGGCCAGCTCACCCCCGGTGATCCCCGCGTCCGCGCGAAGCTCGCGCAGACGCTGGGCAACTTTCGCGCGTGCCGCGTGAGCCGATGACGAGGGAGAGATGGGCATGAGCTGACCTGTAGGCCTTCCGCACTAACTGATCTTGTAATTCTCGTGCGTAACCGCCCGCTCCCACACGGCTTCGAAGGCCTCCGCACAGAGCCTGGCCGCAGCCGGCTCCCTGCTGATCTCTCCGCCTCCGGAGGCACCGCTGCCAGTAAAGTGGTTCCAGCGGATCAGATGACTGTCGATCAACCAGAAGTCATTGCCCGGCAGGGCGATGTCCGAGGCACGTCGTCGGGCGAGCCACCGAACCTGTTCGCCGGCGGCCAAATTGACCGGGGTCCCCGCGTGCTCGAAGCGAATGTAGTCGCTGACCGGCTCGGAGACGATGCGCGCGCGGCGCACGATCACGCCACGGTCCACCGTTCGTCGGATCAGCGCCACCCACTCCGACCAGTACGGTGACCCGGCGTCAACATCCCGCTGTCCAGTGTCCTTCCACCGCGCGAAGTCGTCAGCCTCCCCAGCGACACCGTAGGCGTCGCGCATCTCCAGATGGACCGCTGTGCGCTGCGCGCTGTCCAGCAGTTCAGCGAAGCTCGGCACGCTCTGCGGCATCGCACGCCTTCCTCAAGATCGGCACCATCCGGGCCGGGACCCGGATGACTGCCTCGTGGTCGGGGATTCCGGACGCGTGTCCGGGCACTTCGAACGCGGCGCACTCCGTTTCGAGTTCCGAGCCCGGCTTCCATCCCTGAATGATCAGTTCGTTCTTGCTGTCGTCAACCCAGACGGTGGGACTCTCGCCCGTACCGGTGTTGGGGTCGATCCCGATGAAACGTAATGCCACCGATGCCTCCGACGCTCTTGGTGTACAGAGATGTGCACCACCGTCAACCGCCCGAGGCAGCCAGTCAAGAGGGCATTGCCGCCGCCACCCGGGACAAGAGCCTGCTGTGAACATTCGTGCACATTGCTGGCAGTGGCGCACACCGCCTCCCTACCGTCAGACACAGCGGCAGTCCGCGCATCGGCGTTCCGGGCCGCGCGGGAGGCGCGTACGAGCGCGCACGGAGGCAGCCATGGGCAGACAGGCGGACGCCACGAGCGCCGTACGGACAGTCATCAACAGGGCCCGCGCGGTGGGCTACAGGGCGGGCACACATGAGGAACTGGACAGGCTGGCCACGGACCTCCGCGGCTACGCCACCGAGCTGCTCCCCGCCGCACAGGCCGAGGTCGAACGCATGTGGCGCGGGAGCCGGGAGTGGTATGTCCTCAGCTCCCGCCTGCACAGCATCTCGACCGACGCCGAACAGCCCCTGGCCACCGGCACCCTGGCCGCGCATGTGCAGGTACGACTCCTCGCACTGGACTGCGAATGGCTCCTGACCCGGTACGGCCCCCCGCGCCCGGGGCGGGTCGGCAGGTGCGGAGCACCACTCGGAGCGGGAGGGGACACCGCAACGGGCGGCGGGGCTCGGTGAGGGAATGTCGCCGCAAGGCTCTGAACGAATGCAGGCATGCGGATGGGCATTGGCCAAGCAACAGCAAAGCCGCTCTACACCGCAGCTCAAAGAGGATGCTCCCCGCGCAAGCGGGGGTGGCCCCTATGTACCTGTGTCCACCCACGGGTCAGCTCGTTCAAATGGCCTTCGCAACGTGGCGCCCAGCGAGCAGCAGATGAACCGGATCTCCGCACTCCACGTAGAGATCCGAGACGGCTGACGCCACTCAAGAAGGAGATCCCATGCCCGGTCTGGAACCTCAGAACACTTCCGCAGACCTAGCAAAGCAAGCAGCTGTGCGAACCATGATTGCGAGGAACCCTGATGTGCAGGAGTACTGGATCGGCCAACCTGTCCCCTCCGAGATAGGGGCATATCTGCGGCATACCAATGAGACCCAGCTATTCAGGGACGCGGCAGACTGCGCGAATATGGCAGTGGGTCAGAAATCAGATATCCAAAGCCTACAGGCAGCTACGAATGAGCACTTCAAAGCGTACGGAGAGGTTTACCCTGCGATCTATGAGCGGAGGTTTACGGAGCTTCCACTTGTCCTATCGGCTGCTGAGCGCGAGAGGCTCGCACCTCACCTGCCCCCGAGTTCGGGAGTGCCTATTCGCTCCGCCGCAGCCCATATGCACCCTGTCGCCCACAGGTCCGGCCCTGTGCAATCGGGTTCTGCGGGCGGCCAGTCGCATCAACCTGCGAGCCGGCCACACAGCCCGTCACGGGTGCGATAGCACTCGACACCTGCTCCAGGATGGTAACGACGACGGACACGGCCCGGCTGTAGTCCCGGGCGGTGATGCAGCGGCGGTGGTACGTCTCCATCCGGCGGGATGTGCCAGTACCGGCGGCCGACCTCCTCCAGCACCGCGACCGCGTTGGCGCCCCTGGCGGCCGTGGTGCCGGCGAACGCGAACGTCGGCACGCCCTCCTGTCCCGTGCCGAGCGAACTCGGCGGACCGGCCACGGACCTCTCCGGTTACGCCACCGAGCTGCTCCCCGCCGCACAGGCCCAGGTCGAACGCATGTTGCTGGTTCTCCGCCCTAGGGCCGTGGGGCGGGGTCCTGGGGGCGTCACGCCCCTGTGCGCCTGCGGGCGCGCCCTGACACCGCACTTGCGGGGGATGGTTCCGTTCGGCAGACGGAATCGTGCTCTTTGCGCGGAAAGGTACAGCCACATGACGGTACAGACGAGCGGGCGCCCTGCCCGCCTCCCCGGGCCCGCTCTGCTGTGGCTCGATCTGACCCGGGTCTGCCAACTGGAGTGCGTCCACTGCCTCAACAGCTCGGGGCCGCGGGGAAAGCACGGCTCGATGAGCCGCGAACAGTGGCAGAACGTCCTCACCGACGCCGCCGCGAGCGGGACGTCCATGGTGCAGATGTTCGGCGGTGAGCCCAGTCTGCACCCCGACTTTCCCATCCTCGTGGAGTACGCCCTCGCTCTGGGCCTGGAGGTTGAGGTCTATACCAATCTCGTTCATGTCACCGACCGGCTCTGGACGCTGTACCGCGCCCCCGGGCTGCGGCTGGCGACCTCGTACTACGGCGCCCGTCCGGATGACCACAACGCTGTCACCCGCAGACCTTCGCACGCCCGCACCCGCGCCAACATCGTCAAGGCGCTCGCCTCAGGTGTTCCGCTGCGTGCTGGTGTGATCGACACCGGTGTCCCCGGGGCGGCAGAGTCCGCCCGGGAGGAACTGGAGCGGCTCGGCGTGCGGGACGTGCGCGTCGACCGGGTGCGGGCGGCCGGCAGGGGCGCCGGGGCACCCCATGCCGGCGGCCTGTGCGGGAGGTGTGGGCAGGGGCGGGCGGCCGTGGGCCCGGACGGAGACGTGACGCCGTGTCCGTTCGCCTCCGGCCTCGTGGCGGGCAACGTGCGCGCCGGGGACTCGCTCGCGGCTATTGTCTCCAGCGGTGTCCTGGCGCAGAGTGCTGCCGCCGTCCAGGGCGGCGGAGACGACGATGACGACGATCCGGACGAGGAGTGCAGCCCGGGATTCCCGGGCAGCTCCTGCACCCCGAGGAACTGAGGCCGATGACCGAACCCGACCCGGCACTGCGCGCGCTGATCGAGAACCGCTCAGGCCCCCTCAGGGCCCTGACGGCCACCGCGCACGGCCACGGGTCGGACCTGACGGCGCTGGCCGAGGGCGAGGGGGGCACGGTGTTCGTCAAGGCGATGCGTAACAGGGCCGGGGGACGTCGAGCCTCCCTGCTGCGGGAGATCGCCCTCGCCCCGTATCTTCCCCCGCTCGCCCCGCCGCTGGAGTGGGCCGAGACCGGGGAGACCGGGGGGCAGCACGGCTGGGTCGTGGGCGCCTGGACGGCCGTCGAGGGCCGTCCGGCCGACCTTCGTCCCGGCTCCACGGACCTGGACCGGGTCGTCGGCGTCGTCCGGCGCGTCGGCGACCTCCCTGTCCCGGACGGCGCGGCCGAGTGGGCCGAGAGCCGCTGGGACCGGTTCGCACCGCCCACGGACGTGACCGCCTTCCGCGGGCAGGCGCTGCTGTACACCGACTGGCACCCGGCCAACCTCATCCTCGGCACCGACAGCACCTGGCTGGTGGACTGGTCGTGGCCCACTGTGGGAGCCGCGTACATCTCCCCCGCCCTGCTCGTGGTGGAGCTGGTGGCGGCCGGCCACGCACCGGCCGAGGCGGAAGGCGTCGTCGCCGGCTGCCCTTCCTGGTACGAGGCTCCGCCCATGGCACTGGACGCCTTCGCCGACGCGCACGCGCGCATGTGCCGAGCGGCGGCCGGGCGGCGGCCCGGAGAGGCCTGGCTCGCCGCCGTGGCACGCGCGGCGGCGGACTGGGCGGCCCACCGGGCCGGAATCCCCCTGCCGCTGTCCTGAGGCGCCGCCGCCGGGCCCCGGCGGTAACCGGCGCCGCGTGGAACTACCGAGACGGCCACGGTCCGGATGAACGGCCTCTCGGCCCTGCCGGGTCTGCGCGTCCTGGACGCGCGGCCGTGCTGCCCCCACAGGCTTCTGCCCCTTCAGGGTTCCGCCCCTACAGGCTTCTGCCCCTTCAGGGTTTTCGTTCCCCGGTGTCTGCCAGGGATCCCCGGTGTCCACCAGGGAACGTCTACCAGGGCAGCTCCCCGGCTTCGTCCTGGAAGGTTCCCGTCGGGCCGTTCGCGTCCAGAGTCGCGAAGCGTACGACGACCCCGGCACTCTCCTCGGGAGAGCGGCCGATGCCGAAGTCGGCGGTCATGTCGGTGGCGGTGGTGCCGGGCTCGATCGCGTTGAACCTGATGCCCGGATAGGCCTTGGCGTACTGGACCGTGAGCATGGTGGCCGCCGCCTTGGAGGCGGAGTAGAGCGCCAGCGGCAGGTGGTACTCGGGCCGGTCGGGGTTGGTGACCGCCCAGAAGGACCCGGCGCTGCTGGAGACGGTGACCACCGTGGGGTTCGAGGACTCGTGGAGCAGGGGGAGCGCCGCCTCCGTGACACGGACGTTCCCCACCGCGTTGGTGTCGAAGACCCGCAGCGCCGTGGGGCCGTCGAGGGCTTCGTTGCCCAGAACGCCCGCGTTGTTGATCAGGACGTCGAGCCGGCCCTCGGCCGCGCCGATCGTGGCCAGCGCGCCGCTCACCGAGGCGTCGTCGGTCACGTCGAGCTGGACGAACCGTGCGCCGAGCGCCGCCGCGGCCTTCTCGCCCCGCTCGGCGTCACGCGCGCCGATGTAGACCGTGTGGCCCAGCTCCAGAAGCTGCTTCGCCGTCTCGAAACCGATGCCCTTATTGGCTCCGGTGATCAGTGTGACGGTCATGGTCTTCCTCCTGAAATAGTGGCCCGAGCGGGCCGTCGCATGCGCCGCGTACGGCCCCGTGTGCTCACCGAGGTCGGCCGGCGGCCAGTTGCCGACGCATTTCTCCGGCGTCGTGGAGGGCCGTCATGTGGACGAAGCGCCCGTCGCGGACCTGATAGATGGCGTACTCGACGATCTCGAACGACGCGCCGGTGGGAGCCACCCCCAGCCACTCCTTCACCGGGGTGCCGGTGTTGATCAGACGGGCGGCCAGCCGGTCACCGTCGAAGAGCAGTTCCTTCAGTTCCCAGTGGAGGTCCGGGACCGCGTCCACATCGCGCTTCTGCACCGAGAGGAGGTCCTCCCGGGTCGCGGGCTCGCCGTTCAGCGTGGTCCGGTCGTGGATGAACTCGTCCATGCCGTCGAACTCGTGGGCATTGAGCGCCTGGATGTAGCGGTCGTAGAACGCGCGCAGCTCACTTTCGGACATGAGGCACCCTGCTTTCCGAGGATTCGCCTTCGAGTTCTGTAGTGATTGATGCAGAATGGAAGAGTAGCACTTTCCGCATCGATCGCTACAGAAGAAGGCGGGTCGCACCAGTGGGAACGAAACCGAGTGGTCCGAGAGGGCGTCCGAGGGGGTTCGACGCCGACGAGGCGCTGGAGCGCGCGATGCTGGTGTTCTGGGAACACGGCTACGAGGGCGCCAGCCTGACCGGCCTGACCGAGGCGATGGGCATCTCCACGACCAGCATGTACGCGGCCTTCGGCAACAAGCAGGAGCTGTTCCGTAAAGCCCTTGACCGCTACATCGCCGGCCCCAGCGGCTACCTGTTCCGGGCCCTGCGGGAACCGACCGCCCTCGGGGTGGCCGGCGCGATCCTCGCCGGCACCATCCGCAACACCACCCGCCCCGCGCATCCCCACGGCTGCCTGGGCGTGCAGGCCGCGCTGGCCGCCGGCGACTCCGGGCAGGAGATCCGTGATCTCCTCATCGCCTGGCGCGACGACGGCAACACCTGGATACGGGAACGATTCCAGCGGGCCGTGGACGAAGGCGACCTGCCGCCGGAGGCCGATCCGGGCCTGCTGGCCCGCTACATCGTGACCCTCGCCCACGGCATCGCCGTGCAGGCCGCGAGCAATGTCCCCCGTGATGAACTCCAGAGGATGGCCGACGCCGCGCTGCGCGGCTGGCCGCTTTCCTGATCCCCGTGGTCGCCTGCTGGCGAACGGACGCCACGAGCGCCGGCGGCCCCGGCAGCGGCTGCGCTCCTTCCGCGCCCCCGACGCCGCCGACGCTGCCGACGCTGCCGACGCTGCCGAGGACAACGGCTGACGGCTGCCTGCACTTCATCGACATCGCCCGCAGCAGCGGAGCGACCGAATCACCGATGCAGCGCGTGCGACTGGACACCGCTCATGGCCACATCCTGCTCTCCGACCAGGCGACCCGGGATGATGGACACCTCGTCCTCGACCAGACCGCCACGGTGGCCGCGCAGTACGGACTCGTGCACCAACTGCGCAGCATCGAGGGCATCAAGGCCATGAGCGAGGGGCCGACCAGCCGTCGGCACCGGTGACCAGGGAGACACACGCGTGAGCAACGACCAGCCGGCCATCACCGAGGACCAGTGGCGCCGGGCCAAGCTGATCTGGGACTACCACCAGATGCACCACGAGCTGCGGCCCGTCGACGTAGCGATCGGCCTGGGCAGCCACGACCTCGGTGTCGCCGCCCACTCCGCCGAGCTGTACCGCTCCGGCTTCTTTCCGACCCTGGTGTTCACCGGCGGCAACAGCCCCACCACCGCCAAGGTCTTCCCGCGCGGCGAGGCCGTCCATTTCCGCGAGCACGCCATCGAGCTCAGCGTCCCCGCCAAGGCGATCCTGCTGGAGCCGAACGCGGCGAACACCGGGCAGAACATCACCCTCTCGCGCGAGGTCCTCGCCGCCGCCGGGATCCATCCCACGACGGTGCTCCTGGTCTCCAAGCCCTATATGGAAAGGCGGTCGTACGCGACTGCCCGCAAGTTGTGGCCCGACGTCGAGATCCTCTGCGCGTCGGAGCCGCTGGAGTTCGACGACTACCTGAAGTCCATCGGCGACGAGAAGCTCGTCCTGGACATGCTCGTCGGCGACCTCCAGCGGGTCATCGAGTATCCGAAGCTCGGCTTCGCCATCGAGCAGGAGGTTCCGGAGGACGTGCGTGCCGCGTACCAATCCCTCATCCGCGACGGCTTCACCAGCCGTCTCATCACCTCGTGATCTGCCCGCCTTGGGCGGGCTGTGCTCCATCCACCAGCCCAATGTGTTCCCGAGGCTGACGACGCTGGCCAAACTGTTCACGGCGGACTACTGGATCGTCTTGGACGACGTGCAGTTCACCCGCCGCGACTACCAGCACCGAGCCCGTCTCGGCGGCCTCGACGACCCGGCCCGCCGGCAGTGGCTCACCATCCCCACCCACCTGCCCAGGGGGCGGCCCACTCTCATCCGGGACGCCGTGATCGACGCCCCCTCCCCGGCCCGCCGCAGGACCGCCGGACTGCTGCGGCAGCACTATGGGGCCAGCCCGCACTGGTCCGCCCTCGCCCAGGCCGTGGAACCGGTGCTGGACGCCTTCACCACCGGGCGGACGGCTGCCGTCGCCGAAGTCTCCACCCTCGTTCTGCTGGACCTCCTCGGCTGGCAGGGCCAGATCCTCACCAGCAGCCTCCTGCCCGCCCGGCCGGGCCGATCTGTGCGGCTCGCCGACCTGGCCGCGGTCACGGGTGCCCGCGCGTATCTGTGCGGGACCGGCGGCATGACCTATCTCGACCCGGCCCCGTTCACAGCCCAGAACATCGCCGTGGCCCCGTTCCGGCTGCCGACAACCGGCATTTGGTCCTCCGGACGCCGCCTCAGTGCCCTGTGGGCGCTGGCCGTGCTCGGCCCGCGGGCCGTGGGCGCCCGTCTCAAGGCCCTTGCCGTCGACTACCAGACGCCATACGGGATGCAGGTCTACACCCCGACAGACGACCAGCCACTCTCCAAGGGCTGACGACACCACCCTTGCGAGGGGCCCGGGGAAGGGGCGAAGCAAGGCGGCCGGTCTCCCGGCCCATGTCCGCTGCCCCTGAGAGACAAGCGCGGACCGCGACCGCTTCCTTCTCGAGCGGGTAGGTGTCGCGGCAGGCGGTCGGGCGATGGCCTCCCGGTTGCTTCCCGCCATCGTTGGTGGCGCGGTCAGTACGACTTGGGGAGGCCCAGGGACTGGTGGGACACGTAGTTCAGGATCATCTCCCGGCTGACAGGGGCGATACGGGCCACGCGGGCGGCGGTGACCAGGGACGCGAGGCCGTACTCGCGGGTGAGGCCGTTGCCGCCGAGGGTGTGGACGGCCTGGTCGACGGCGCGTACGCAGGCCTCGGCGGCGGCGTACTTGGCCATGTTGGCGGACTCGCCCGCGCCGGTGTCGTCGCCCGCGTCGTAGAGGTGCGCGGCCTTGCGCATCATCAGCGCGGCGAGTTCGAGTTCGATATGGGCCTGGGCGAGGGGGTGCGCGATGGCCTGGTGGGCGCCGATCGGCTCCTTCCACACCTGCCGCGTCTTGGCGTACTCGACGGCCCGGTCCAGGGCGTAGCGGCCCATGCCGAGGGCGAAGGCGGCGGTCATGACGCGTTCGGGGTTGAGTCCGGCGAAGAGCTGGAGCAGTCCGGCGTCCTCGTCGCCCACGAGCGCGTCGGCGGGCAGCCGTACGTCATCGATGACCAGCTCGAACTGCTTCTCCACGGCGTGGAGTTCCATGTCGATCGGGGTGCGGTGGAAGCCTGGCGCGTCCCGGGGGACGATGAACAGGCAGGGCTTGAGACGGCCGCTCCTCGCGTCCTCGGTGCGGCCGACTATCAGGGTGGCGTCGGCGAGGTCGACGCCGGAGACGAAGACCTTGCGCCCGTTCAGCACCCAGTCGCCGCCGTCCCTGCGGGCCGTGGTGGTGAGCCGGTGGGAGTTGGACCCCGCGTCGGGCTCGGTGATGCCGAAGGCCATGGCGAGGGAACCGTCGGAGAGGCCGGGCAGCCACCGCCGCTTCTGCTCCTCCGTACCGAAGCGGGCGATCACCGTGCCGCAGATGGCGGGCGAGACGACCATCAGCAGCAGGGGGCAGCCGGCCGCGCCCAACTCCTCCAGCACGAGCGAGAGTTCGGTGATCCCGCCGCCTCCGCCGCCGTACTCCTCGGGCAGATTGACCCCGAGGTAGCCGAGCTTGCCGGCCTCGCGCCACAGGGTCTCGCGGTCGTAGCCGCGGCCGTGGCGGCGGCCGAGGGCGGCGACGGCGGCGCGCAGCGCGCTCTGCTCCTCGGTCTCGGTCAGGAAGCTGCCGCTCATGATGGTTCCTCCTGTGCGGGGTCGGTGACTTCCTGGGCGGTGCCGGTGACTTCCTGGGCGGTGCCGGTGATTTCCTGGGCGGTCTCGGTGACGACGGCGAGCAGGGCGCCGACCTCGACCTGGCGGCCGGGTGCGGCGTGGAGCGCGGTGAGCGTGCCGGAGGCGGGCGCGGTGATCCGGTGTTCCATCTTCATCGCCTCCAGCCAGATCAGCGGCTGTCCGGCGGTGACCCGGGCGCCTTCCGCCAGCCCGTCCGCGATCCGTACGACGGTGCCCGGCATGGGCGCGAGCAGTGAGCCGGGCTCGGCACGCGGGGTCGGATCGGTGAACCGGGGCCGGGCGGTCAGCCGGTACGCCCCGGCGGCGCTGTCCACATGGACCTCGTCGCCGTACGCGGTGACGTCGAAGTGCCGTACGACTCCCTCGGTTTCGAGGCTGACCCGGCGGGGGCCCGCCGCGACCACCCGCACCTCGTCGCCCTCGACGGCGAACCCGCCCCGGGTGGCCCGGTAGCGCACCTCGTGCTCGCCGTAGGTCTTGCTCTGCGCTGCCGCGCCGATGTTGCGCCAACCGCCGAGCCGGGCGGGCAGGGCCGCCGGGCCGGTCCTCCGGGCGGCGGCGTCGGCCAGCGCGGCGGCGATCGCGGCGTACCGCTCGCCGGGCACAGGCACGGGCGCGGGCACGGGTGCGGGTGCGGGTGCGGGTGCGGGTTGGGTCAGCGCGTCGAGGTGGCGTTCGTAGAACTCGGTGTCGAACCGGCCTTCCGTGAAGTCGGGATGCTCCAGCGACCGTACGAGCAGATCCCGGTTGGTCCCGGGCCCGTGCACCCGGGCCCGGCGCAGCGCGTACCGCAGCGCGCGCAGCGCCTCGTCCCGGGTGGGCGCCCAGACGACGGCCTTGGCGAGCAGCGCGTCGTAGTGGATCCCGATGGTGTCGCCTCCGGCGTAACCGCTGTCGACGCGCAGCCGGGGGCCCGTACCGCCGGGCAGGCCGAGGTCCGGGAAGTCCAGGGCGTGCAGGGCGCCCGTCTGCGGGGCCCAGTCCCGGGACGGATCCTCCGCGTAGAGCCGGGCCTCCACCGCGTGACCACGCGCGGGCGGGGGCCCCGCCGGGAGCGCGGCGCCCTCCGCGACCGAGAGCTGAAGGGCCACCAGGTCGAGCGCGAACACCTCCTCCGTCACCGGGTGTTCGACCTGGAGGCGGGTGTTCATCTCCAGGAAGTACGGGCGGCCCTCGGCGGAGACCAGGAACTCGACCGTGCCCGCGCCCGTGTAGCCGACCGCCCGCGCGGCCGTGACGGCCGCCTCGTGCAGGGCGGTACGGAGCCCGTCCGGCAGACCGGGCGCGGGGGCCTCCTCGACGACCTTCTGGTGGCGGCGCTGGAGGGAGCAGTCCCGGGTGCCCAGCGCCCAGACCGTGCCCTGGGTGTCCCCGAGGATCTGCACCTCGACATGCCGGCCGCCCTCCACATACGGCTCCGCGAAGACCTCCCCGTCGCCGAAGGCGGAGTGCGCCTCGGCCGACGCCGCCGTCAGCTCCTCACCGAGGGCGGCGAGTTCACGGACGATCCGCATCCCGCGCCCGCCGCCGCCCGCCGCCGCCTTCAGCAGCAGCGGCAGATCCGACTCCGTGGCCGCCGCCGGGTCCACCGGCGCGAGCAGCGGCACGCCCGCCGCGCCCATCAGCTCCTTGGCCCGGGTCTTCGACGCCATCGCCTCGATCGCCTCCGGCGGGGGACCGATCCACACCAGCCCCGCGTCCCGTACGGCCCGCGCGAACTCCGCGTTCTCGGAGAGGAATCCGTACCCGGGGTGCACGGCGTCGGCGCCCGCCGCCAGCGCGGCCTTCACGATCAGATCGCCGCGCAGATAGGTGTCGGCGGGCGCGGCCCCCGGCAGCCGGACCGCCGTGTCCGCCTCCCGTACGTGCAGCGCGCCCTCGTCCGCGTCGGAGTGGACCGCGACCGTGGCGATCCCCCGCTCACGGCAGGTCCGGAAGACGCGGCAGGCGATCTCGCCCCGGTTGGCGACCAGTACAGAAGTGATCATCACGTCCCTCACATCCTGAAGACGCCGAAGCCGCCGCGCACACCCTCGACCGGGGCCGTGTGGATCGCGGACAGGCACAGGCCGAGCACGGTGCGGGTGTCGCGCGGGTCGATGACCCCGTCGTCGTACAGCCGTCCCGACAGGAACACCGGCAGCGACTCGGCCTCGATCCGGCCCTCCACCATCGCGCGCAGCGCCGCGTCGCCCTCCGGGTCGTACGGCTGTCCCTTCGCCTCCGCCGACGCCCGCGCCACGATCGACAGCACCCCGGCGAGCTGCTGGGGGCCCATCACCGCGGACTTGGCGCTCGGCCAGGCGAAGAGGAAGCGCGGATCGTAGGCCCGGCCGCACATGCCGTAGTGCCCCGCCCCGTACGAGGCTCCCATCAGCACCGACAGATGCGGAACGCGCGAATTGGACACCGCGTTGATCATCATCGCGCCGTGCTTGATGATGCCGCCCTGCTCGTACTCCCTGCCGACCATGTAGCCGGTGGTGTTGTGGAGGAACACCAGGGGGATGTCGCGCTGGTTGGCGAGCTGGATGAACTGCGCGGCCTTCTGCGACTCGGCGGAGAACAGCACCCCCCGCGCGTTGGCCAGCACCCCCACGGGACAGCCGTGGAGCCGGGCCCAGCCCGTCACCAGGCTCGGCCCGTACAGCGGCTTGAACTCGTCGAAGTCCGAGCCGTCCACCACCCGGGCGATGACCTCACGGGGGTCGAAGGGGATCTTCAGATCGCCGGGGACGATCCCGAGCAGCTCGTCCTCGTCGTACTTCGGGGGCTCCGCCGGGCCCGGATCGGCGTGCGCCTTGCGCCAGTTGAGCCGGGCGACGATCCGCCGTGCCTGCCGCAGCGCGTCCTGTTCGTCCAGCGCGAAGTGGTCCGCGAGCCCGGACGTACGGGCGTGCATCCCGGCGCCGCCGAGCGACTCGTCGTCGCTCTCCTCGCCCGTGGCCATCTTCACCAGGGGCGGTCCGCCGAGGAAGACCTTCGACCGTTCCTTGATCATGACGGTGTGGTCGGACATCCCGGGGACATACGCCCCGCCCGCCGTGGAGTTGCCGAAGACGACAGCGACGGTGGGGATACCGGCGGCGGAGAGCCGGGTGAGATCGCGGAAGAGCGCCCCGCCGGGGATGAAGATCTCCTTCTGGGAGGGGAGATCGGCGCCGCCGGACTCGACCAGGCTGATGACGGGCAGCCGGTTGGCGAACGCGATCTCGTTGGCGCGCAGGGCCTTCCTCAGCGTCCAGGGGTTGGAGGCACCGCCCCGTACGGTCGGGTCGTTGGCGGTGATCACGCACTCGACGCCCTCGACCACCCCGATACCGGTGACCATGGACGCGCCGACGGGATAGTCGCTGCCCCAGGCGGCGAGCGGTGACAGTTCCAGGAACGGGGTGTCCGGGTCGAGGAGCAGCTCGATCCGCTCACGGGCGAGCAGCTTGCCGCGCGCGCGGTGGCGGGCCACATACTTCTCACCCCCGCCGGCCAGGGCCTTGGCGTGCTCGTCGGCCAGCGCGGCGAGCTTGCCGAGCATGGCCTCACGGTGGGCGGCGTAGTCGGGGGACGCGGTGTCGAGGGCCGTGGGGAGCACGGTCACAGCAGTACCTCCGGGATGTCCAGGTGGCGGGCGCGCAGCCACTCGCCGAGGGCCTTCGCCTGGGGGTCGAACCGGTGCTGGGCGGCGACGCCTTCGCCGAGCAGGCCCTCGACGGTGAAGTTGAGGGCGCGGAGGTCGGGCAGGACATGGCGGACGACGGTCAGCTCCCGGCTCTCGGGGATGAGCTGCCGGAACCGCTCGGTGGTCAGCTCATGGGCCAGCCAGCGCCAGCCGTCCTCGTCCCGCGCCCACACTCCGACATTGGCGTCGCCGCCCTTGTCACCGCTGCGGGCGCCGACGACACGGCCGAGGGGCGCGCGCCGGGTGGGCAGTCCGGCGGGGAGCGGCTCGGGAAGCCGCTGTGCCGTCTCGGGAAGCCGCTGTGCCGTCTCGGTGACGGGCTCACGTGCCCGCGTACGGACGGGATGGGGCACCGTCACCCGCCGGCCGTCCGGCAGGACGGCTATCTGGGTGACCTCCGCCGTGCCGAGGTACTCCGCCTCGAAGACCCCGTACGGCGCGCCCTTGCCCGGCGGCGCGGTGACATGGAAGCCGGGGTAGCTGGCGAGGGCCAGCTCGACGGCCGCCGCGCCGACCGCACGCCCCACCGCCTCCGGATCGCGGTCGCGCACGACGAGCCGCAGCAGGGCGCTGGCGGTCTCCTCGGTGTCGGCGTCCGGCCGGTCCGTACGGGCCAGCTCCCAGCGCACCTCGGCCGGACGGCGCTCGGGTGTCCTGGCGAGCGCGTCCGTCATCTGCTCGCGCACCAGCGCGGCCTTGGCCTCGATGTCGAGACCGGTGAGGACGAACACGACCTCGTTGCGCCAGCCGCCGATCCGGGTCAGGCCGACCTTGAGCGTGGGGGGCGGCGGCTCGCCCCGTACGCCGCTGATCCTGACGCGGTCGGGCCCCTCCTGGGTCAGCCGTACGGTGTCGAGCCGGGCGGTCACCTCGGGACCCGCGTACCGGGCGCCGCCGGTCTCGTAGAGCAACTGCGCGGTAACGGTGCCCACATCGACGACACCGCCCGTACCGGGGTGCTTGGTGATGACCGCGGAACCGTCGGGGTGGATCTCGGCGAGGGGGAAGCCGGGGTGGCGCAGGTCGTGCCCGGTGAAGAAGGAGTAGTTGCCGCCGGTGGCCTGGGTGCCGCACTCCAGCACATGACCGGCGACGACGGCGCCCGCGAGCGCGTCGAGGACGGAGGCACTGCGGGGGCCGCCGGGGTGGGGGCCGGGGCGGGGGCCGAGGTGGGGGCCGCCGGGGTGGGGGCCGCCGGGGTGGGCGCCGGGGCCGTCCGGGCTGTTCGTACCGGCCGGGTTGTCCGGGCTGTTCGTGCCGTCCGTGGGGTGCGTGCCGTCCGTGGCGCTCGGGTCCTGGAGGTGCTGGAGGTGCTGGAGGTCCCAGCCGAAGTGGGCGGCGGCCGGTCCCGTCACGAGCGCCGCGTCCGTGACCCGGCCGGTGATCACGACATCGGCTCCCGCGCGCAGGCACGCGGCGATCCCGGCGCCGCCGAGATACGCGTTGGCGGTGAGGACCCCCTCGCCCCACTTCCGGTGGGCCAGCAGGTCGTCGCCCTCGACATGGGCGACCCGTACCGGCACCCCCACCCGCCCGGCCAGCTCGCGTACGGCGGCGGCGAGCCCGGCCGGGTTCAGTCCGCCCGCGTTGGCGACGATCCGCACGCCCCGCTCATGGGCCAGTCCGAGCCCCTCCTCCAACTGGCGCAGAAAGGTCTTCGCGTATCCGGCGTCCGGGTTCTTCATCCGGTCCCTGCCGAGGATGAGCATGGTCAGCTCGGCGAGATAGTCCCCGGTGAGGACGTCGAGCGGACCGCCCGTGAGCATCTCGCGCAGTGCGTCGAAGCGGTCGCCGTAGAAGCCGGAGGCGTTCCCGATCCGCAGCACACCGGGGGTGGCGCCGGCGCCCGTGCCGGAGTCCGGGGTGCCGGTGGCGGCGTTCATCGGGCCCCCTTGGGCGCGCGGCCCGGACCCGCCGGGCCCGCGAAGGCCTGCGCGATGTCCAGCCAGCGGTCGGCGTCGGCGCCCTCCGCCCGTACGGCGAGATCCGCGCGGTGCGCCCGCTGGGTGACCAGCAGACAGAAGTCGAGCGCGGGTCCGGTCACCCGCTGGGCCGCGCCCTCGGGACCGTAGGTCCAGAACTCCCCGCCGGGCCCGGTCAGTTCGACACGGAAGGGCTCGGCGGGCGGCCGTTCCTCGCGGACGAGATAGGCGTAGTCGCGGGCCCGTACCCCGATCCAGGCGATATGCCGCAGCCGCGCGGTCGGCGTGCGCCGGACACCCAGCGCGTCCGCGATGTCCTGGCCGTGCGCCCAGGTCTCCATCAGCCGCGCGGTGGCCATCGAGGCGGCGCTCATCGGCGGTCCGAACCAGGGGAAACGGACGCCGGGCGGCGACTCGCGCAGAGCGCTCCCGAGGCGGGCGCGTCCGTCGCGCCAGCGCGCGAGCAGTTCGGCGGGCGGGAGCGAGGCTCCGGCCGCCGTCCCCTCGTCGACGAAGGAGCCGGGGGCCGTGAGGGCCTTCCCCGCCACTTCCGCGAAGGCCCCGGGATCGGTCACGGCGAGCAGCGCGGCCCGGTCGCTCCAGGTCAGATGCGCGATCTGATGGGCGATCGACCATCCGGGCGAGGGGGTCGCGAGGGCCCAGCCGCCGGGCTCCAGTGAGGCGACGAGAGCGTCGGCGTCGTCGCTCTCGGCACGCAGATCTCCGAGCAGTTCGCGGAACGCGGCGGTACGGGACGGGCCATCGGCGGCGGTCGCGGCCCCGGACACCGACACCGACACCGGGTCGGACGCGGAACCGGTTACGGAACCTGACGCGGAGCCGGAATCAGAAGCGGAACCGGAATCAGAGCCGGAATCAGAACCGGGGGCGAGGCCGGGATCAGAATCCGACGCGGGGCCGGAATCAGAACCGGGCGCGGGGCCGGATACGGGCACGGGTGCGCTCCCCTCGGGACACGGCGGTGTGCGTGCCCCGGAGCATGGCAGCGCCGGGAGAAACAAGCAAGCATGCTTGCTTTACTCCTTGCCGTCCCGCCCGCCCCTGCCGCCCACCTGGGTCCGTACCGCTCCCATGCTCGCCGCGATGACCAGCGCGATGGCCAGCGCGTCGGTGAGGGAAAGCGCCTGACTCAGCACCAGGAATCCCGCCGTCGCCGCGATGGCCGGTTCCAGACTCATCAGGACGGCGAAGGTCGAGGAGGGCAGCCGCCGCAGGGCGAGCAGTTCGAGGGTGTACGGGAGGACGGAGGACAGCACCGCCACCGCGAGACCCAGCCCCAGCGTCGAGGGCACCAGCAGCTTCGATCCCGACTCGGCGACACCGAGCGGCAGCGCGAGCAGGGCGGCGACCGCCATCGCCAGCGCGAGTCCGTCGGCCTGCGGGAAGCGCCGGCCGGTCCGCGCGCTGAAGATGATGTAGCCCGCCCACATGGCACCCGCCGAGAGCGCGAAGGCCGCGCCCACCGGGTCGAGCCGGTCGAAGCCGCCGCCGCTGAGCAGCAGCACCCCGCCGAGCGCCAGCACGGCCCAGAGCACATTGACCAGCCGCCGGGAGACGATCACGGAGAGCGTGAGCGGGCCGAGGACTTCGAGGGTCACGGCCGCGCCCAGCGGGATACGGTCCACGGCCTGGTAGAAGAGCCCGTTCATGGCGGCCAGCACCGCGCCGAAGGCGATGACGGTCCCCCAGTCGGCGCGCGAGTGGCCGCGCAGTGTGGGGCGGCACGCCACGAGCAGCACGATCGCGGCGAGCCCGAGCCGCAGCGAGACCACCCCGAGGGCACCGGTGCGCGGCATGAGCAGCACGGCAACGGCGGCGCCGAACTGGACGGACAGCCCGCCCGCGACGACCAGGGCGACCGGGCCCACGCGCCCGGCACCGGCACGGCGCCCACCGGCCCCGGCCTGGACACCGGCCCCGGTGCGGGCACCCGCGCCCGCACCCGCGCTGCTACCAGCCCCCGCGTCGGCACCGGCACCGGCACCCGCCTCAGGGAGCGCGGTTCCGGCGGCCTCCGGCAGTGAGACCGAGGCTGCGGCCGTCGTGGTACGCGGCTCTTCCACCGGATTCCTCCCCTGATACACATAGTTCACTTCAGTGGACTTGAGGTCCAACACACTGTACTGCACCCACCCGCTTCCCCGCTCACGCTACGGCTCGTCGTCCCGCCCCGTGAAATGCCGACTGGGCTGCCGTTATGCTCCGGACGCATGAGCATTGAGATGCGCCATCTCCGCTGCTTCCTCGCCATCGCCGAAGAACCGACCCTGACCAGGGCCGCGGCCCGGCTGCATCTCACCCAGCCCGCCGTCTCCCGTGCCCTGGCGGCGCTGGAGAAGCACCTCGGCGTACGGCTCGCGGAGCGCTCCACCCACCATCTCGCGCTCACGGCGGAAGGGCGCGCCTTCCGCGACAAGGCCGCCGCGGCGGTGGCCGCGTTCGACGAGGCCCTGGACCCGGGCCGGCTGCGCCGCCGGCCGCTGCGGCTCGGCCATCCGTGGTCGGCCTTCGGCCCGTACACCACTCCGCTGCTGCGGCGCTGGGAACGGGAGCAGCCCGGGACCCCGCTGGAACTGCTCAGGATCGACGACCGTACGGCGGGGCTGACCCGGGGCGAGGTCGACGCGGCGCTGCTGCGCGGCACGGTCGAGGTCCCGGGGCTGGTCAAGGAGCCGCTGTTCACGGAGGGCCGGGTCGCGGCGGTCCCGGCGGACGGACCGCTGGCCGCGCGTACGTCGCTCACCCTGGCGGACCTGGCGTCGCAGACGCTGCTCGTCAACCGGGTCTCGGGCACGACGAGTCCCGCGCTGTGGCCGGCGGGGGCCGGTCCGGCGGCCACCGTCACGGTCACCAACACCGACGACTGGCTGGCGGCGATCGCCGCGGCGCGCGGTATCGGGGTCACCGGCGCCTCGACGACGGCGATCCATCCGCATCCGGGCGTCGCCTACCGTCCGCTCTCCGACGCCCCGCCCCTCCCGGTCTTCCTGGTCTGGCGTGAAGGCGCCACGCACCCGGCGATCCCCCGGCTGGTCGCGCTGGCGCACGAACTGACCTCCGGGGCCTGATCCGGGCCGACCTCCGGGGCCTGAACGGGGCCGACCTCCGGGGCCCGATCCGGTCTGACCTCCGGGGCCCGATCCGGGCCGACCCCCGGGGCCCGATCCGGTCTGACCTCCGGGGCCCGATCCGGGCCGACACCCCCGTACCGGAAGCGCTACCCGAATGGCGGCCCGGTTCACCCGCATGCTCCTCGCCGCGCGCCCCGCCGCCGGGCGTTGACCACACTGATGCCGTTCTCGTCCGCCCATCAGATGGAGAGAGACATGGCCATGCCCTCCACTCCCGGCCCGCGGATACGTTCGGGCACCGGACCGGGGAAAGGCTCGCGCGACGGCTCCCGCAACGGCCCGCGGATACGTTCCCGCCGGGGGTACGCGCTCGCCGCGATGCTCACCGCGACCACGCTCGCGAGTACCGTCCCCGCCGCCGGCGCCGCCCTCGCGGCCCCCGCGCACCGCGGCGGCGGCACCGCCAGACCGACCATCGTGCTGGTGCACGGTGCGTTCGCCGACGCGTCGAGCTGGGGCGAGGTCGTCCCGCTCCTCCAGCACGACGGCTACCGCGTCCTGGCCCCCGCCAACCCGCTCAGGGGACTGCCCGGTGACACGGCGTACCTCGCGAGCGTCCTCAGAAGCATCGAGGGCCCGATCGTCCTGGCGGGCCACTCCTACGGCGGGGCCGTGATCAGTGGCGCGGCGGTCGGCAACCCCCATGTCAAGGCGCTCGTGTACATCAACGCGCTGGTACCCGACAAGGGCGAGGTCCTCTCCGTCCTCTCCAGCAGATATCCCGGCAGTGAGCTGACCCCGGCCCTGAAGCAGGTGCCGTTCACCGGGCCGAACGGTTCGACCGGCACCGATCTCTACATCAGGCCCGAGCGGTTCCGGCCGGTCTTCGCCGCCTCGCTGACACCCGCCGCCGCAGCCGTACTGGCGGCCACCCAACGGCCCATCACCGCACAGGCGTTGGCCGACGCGGCCGGTCCCGTCGCCTGGCGGACCATCCCCTCCTGGGCCCTGGTCTCCACCCAGGACCGGGCCCTCCCGCCCGAGCTGGAGCGCTTCGAGGCCCGGCGGGCCCGCTCGCACACCGTGGAGATCAACGCCCCGCACCTGGTGATGCTCACCCATCCGAAGGCCGTCAGGAGTCTGATCCTGGACGCCGCCCGGTCCCGCGCGACCACCAGGGAGCCTGCCAGGACCCTGGCCGCCTCGGACTCCACGGGACCGGCCGTCACCGGTGCCACGGGCGCGGCCGTCGTCGCGGGGATGGGCCTGGTCTCGGGGATGGGCATGGTCTCGGTGGTCCGCAGACGGCGCCCCACGGTGAGCTGACGCACCGGCCCGGCAGGCACCGGACCCGGGGCACACCGGTCCCAGGACGACGCACCGGCGCCCGTCAGCGTCCCCAGGCCGGGCCCTCCCCCGGGCCCTCCCCCGGCCTCCCCTCCGGCCTCCCCTCCCGCAGCGTCTCCCCCGGCTCCTCCCGCTCCTCCCGCTCCAGCGCCTCCGCCAGCACCTCCGCGAGATGCCGTGCCCGGTGTCCGCCGAGCTGTTCGAGCTGGGTGCGACAGGAGTAGCCGTCCGCCAGCACCTCCGTCCCCTTCGTCCTCTCGGCCGCCCTGACCGAGGGCAGGAGCTGGTCCTCCGCACAGGCCACCGACACCTCGTAGTGGCCGCGTTCGAAACCGAAGTTGCCCGCGAGACCGCAGCAGCCGCCGCTCAGCTCGCCGGTCAGACCCGCCCGTTCACGCAGCCTGCGGTCCGCCGCGTCACCGAGGACCGCGTGCTGGTGGCAGTGGGTCTGGCCGGCGACCGCGCGGTCGAGCCTGGGCGGCTCCCACTGCGGTGCGCACTCCTCCAGGGCCTGGGCGAAGGTCCGTACGGACGCGGCCAGCCGCGCCGCGCGCGGATCACCGGAGAGCAGCTCCGGCAGATCGGTCGTCAGCGCGGCGGCGCAGCTCGGCTCCAGGACGACCACCGGGAGGTCCAGATCGAGCAGCGGTTCCATCATGTCCAGCGTGCGGCGCATGACCGCACGGGCCTGGTCGAGCTGGCCCGTCGAGACATACGTCAGCCCGCAGCACACCTGGCCGCCGCGCCCGCGCTGCCCGCCCCGCTCGCCCGGCGGCACCACGATGCCGATCCCGGCCGCCTCCATCACCCGTACCGCCGCCCGGCCGACCGAGGGCGCCAGATACTCGGTGAAGGTGTCGGGCCAGAGGATCACCGTACGGCCGGGCGCGAACACCTCGGTCCTGCCCTTCGTACGGCGCCTCAGCCACCGTCCGAAGGTCTCGGGCGCCAGCCGCGGAATCGTACGTTCTGTAGCGATGCCGCCCAGCCGCTTGGCCACAGCGGCCAGCGGCGGCACCCGCGCCGCCGCGTTCAGCACCCGCGCGAACGGCGCCGCCGCCCTGAGCCACACCGGCAGTCGGCCCATCGCGTAGTGCGCGGCGGGCCGCCGCCGTCCCCGGTAGTGGTGGTGGAGGAACTCCGCCTTGTACGTGGCCATGTCCACGCCCACCGGGCAGTCACTGCGGCATCCCTTGCAGGACAGACAGAGGTCGAGGGCGTCCCGTACCTCCTCCGAGCGCCAGCCGTCGGTGATCACCTCGCCCGCCAGCATCTCGTGCAGCAGCCGGGCGCGCCCCCGGGTGGAGTGCCGCTCCTCGCCGGTCGCGCGGAACGAGGGACACATCACCCCGGCACCCTCACCCGGCCCCGCCACCCGGCACTTGGCCACGCCGACGCACCGGCGCACGGCCGCCGGGAAGTCCCCGCCCCCGGGCCCGTCGTGCGGATAGCCGAAGGCGACGTCGACCCGCTCGCGCGGCAGCACGGAGAAACGCAGATTCTCGTCGAGCCGGGCCGGCCGGGCGAGCACCCCCGGGTTCATCCCACCCGCCGGGTCCCACAGATCCTTGAACTCCCGGAACAGTCCGACCAGTTCGTCCCCGTACATCCGGGTCAGCAGCTCGGAGCGGGCCAGCCCGTCGCCGTGCTCCCCCGACAGCGAGCCGCCGTGCGCGACCACCAGGGCGGCCGCCTCCTCCGAGAACCGCCGGAAGCGCCGTACGCCGTCCTCGCCCAGCAGGTCGAAGTCGATCCGGACATGGATACAGCCGTCGCCGAAGTGCCCGTACGGCGTGCCGCGCAGGCCGTGTTCGGCCAGCAGCGCGCGGAAGTCCCGCAGATACGCGCCGAGCCGGGCCGGTGGCACCGCGCAGTCCTCCCAGCCCGGCCATGCCTCGCTGCCGTCGGGCATCCGGGTCGCGGTGCCCGCCGCGTCCTCCCGTACCCGCCACAGGGCCCGCAGGCCCACCGGATCGTCCACCACCGTGCCGTCCAGGGCGTCGGCCGCGCGGAGGACCGCCAGGGCGGCGGCCCGCGCCTCGGCGGGGGTCGCGCCGCCGGTCTCCACGAAGAGCCAGGCACCGCCGCGCGGCAGCGCGTGCCCGGCCCCACCGCCGCCTGCGTCCCGTACGCGTACGCGTACGAGATCCTCGGCCATGCCCTCGACGGTCAGCGGGCCGTACGGCAGCAGCCCCGGCGCGGCCTCGGCGGCGGCGCTCTCGTCCGGGTAGCCGAGGACGGCCAGGGCGCGCGCGGGGGGCGCCTCGACCAGCCGTACGGTCGCCTCGGTGACCACGCCGAGCGTGCCCTCGCTGCCGCAGAAGGCGCGGGCCAGCTCGGTGCCCGCCTCGGGAAGCAGCGCGTGCAGCGCGTACCCGGAGATCAGCCGGGGCAGTCCGGCGGGAAAGCCGGTGCGCAGCGGCGCGAGGCTGCGCTCGGTCAGCTCGCGCAGTCCGGCGGGGGCGCCGTCCCAGCCCCGGCCGAGCCGGAGCGAGTCGCCGCCGTAGGTCAGGACCGACAGCTCCCGCACATTGTCGGCGGTGGTGCCCCAGGCGACGGAGTGCGCTCCGCACGCGTTGTTGCCGATCATCCCGCCGAGCGTGCAGCGGCTGTGGGTGGACGGATCGGGCCCGAAGGTCAGTCCGTGCGGCCGTACGGCGGCGCGCAGATCGTCCAGGACCACACCGGGCTGGACGACCGCCGTGCGCGCCCCGGCGTCCACGGAGACGATGGACCGCAGATGGCGGGTGAGATCGAGCACGACGCCCACGCCCGTGGCGTTCCCGGCGATCGAGGTCCCGGCGCCGCGCGGCACCACCGGTACGCCGTGCTCCCGGCAGACCGCGAGCGCCGCCGCGACATCCGCCGCGTCGCGGGGCGCGACCACCCCCACCGGCACCCGCCGGTAGTTGGACGCGTCCATGGTGGTCAGGGCGCGCGCCGCCGCGTCGAACTCCACCTCGCCGCGCACGGCCCCTCTCAGCGCCCGCGCGAGTGCCGTCGCGGCGGCCGCCGCCTCCGCCGCCTCCGTCTTCGCCGCCGCCGTCACCCTTGCCGCTGTGTGCGCATCCGACTCAGCCATGAGCCCAGGATGCCTCCGCCATCACCGCAACCCCGGCTTTTCGACGCTCGTCCTCCCCAGAGCACGGAAGAAAGCGAACAGGAAGCTCCCAAACTGATCGTCAAATCTCATATAGTGGCCACCGTTTGAGCAATATTCAACAGATTCCGAGCCTGTCACCACTGTCACCTCCGGATCACCTCGGCTCACCCGAGAAGGCGGGCGCCGCGGGGCTTCCCCCGTCCCCGCCGTGCCCTCCGCCGCCCCACCGGCACCCGGTCCAGCGTCTTCCGGAAGGTCGTACGAACCGCTCCACCGCACCCGGCCACCCCCACGCACCCGGAAGGCGATGCCGAATGACCATGACCGGTACCTCCAGCGAACAGGCCTGCCCTCCCCCGCGCACCACCGCACACGGACAGAGCGGCGTACGGGCACGGGCATGAACCGGCGGCCCCCGGGAGCCTTCCCGGGGCGTCCTTCATCCCCGTACGGCCCGCGCCGCCCGGCGACTTCCCGATCCCGACCTCCCGAAGCAGGTGCGCGTTGGACTCCGCAACCTCTGAACGCCCCACCGGAACCCCCGAACAACCGACGGGCCAGGCCGTGGCCGTCCCGCCCGTGGCCGTCCCGCCCGGGGCCGCCGCGTCCACGACCGGGCCCTCGCTGGCCAGTACGGTCGACAACGGCCTGAAGATCGTCATCGTCGGCGGCTTCGGGGTCGGCAAGACCACGATGGTCCGTTCCGTCAGCGAGATCCGCCCCCTCAACACCGAGGAGACGATGTCCCCGGCGGGCCGGGACATGGACATGCTCGACCTCGACGGGCTGCGAAGAAAGACCTCGACCACCGTCGCCTTCGACTTCGGCCGGATTTCCCTGGACGAGAAGTCCGTCCTCTATCTCTTCGGCGCCCCCGGCCAGGAACGCTTCTGGTTCCTCTGGGAACGCCTCTTCTCCGGCACCCTCGGCGCGGTCGTCCTGGTCGACACCCGCCGTCTCTCCGACTCCTGGTACGCCCTGGACCGCCTGGAGCACCACGGCACGCCCTTCATCGTCGCCTGCAACGACTTCGGCGGGCCCTTCCACGCGGTGGACCAGATCCGTACGGCGCTGGCGCTGGCCCCGGACGTACCGCTGGTGGAGTGCGACGCGCGGGACCGCTCGTCCAGCAAGTACGTCCTGATCACGCTGGTCGAGTACCTCTACGAACTGGCCTCCAGACGGGCGGCGGACGGAGCCGGCGCGTCCGGGGCCCGCACCCCGGAGAACGCCCAGGGCGGCGGATGACGGGCGGGGGAACCCGGACGCGCGGAAGTGCGCCGCGCGAACCGGACGGGAAGTGCGCCGCGTGAACCGGACGGGAAGTGCGCCGCGTGAACCGGACGGGAGTGCAGCACCGCGTGAGCGGCGGACAGCGGCGGGTGACGCCATCCGTCGCGCCGCGTGACCCCGTCCTCCCTGAGGGTGAAGCGCGTCGGGCGGCGGACGGCGCGCCCGGCCCGGCCCGTACCGGACCTCCCGGAGCCCGAACCTGCGTCCCGCCCGGCCCGAACCGGTGTCCCGCCCGGCCCGGGAGCGGTGTCTCATCCGACGGACACGGGTGCCCGTGGCGCGCCGGAAGGGACTAGGCTCCGGCCCGTGGCCGATATCCAGATTCCCGCTGACATCAAGCCCGCCGACGGCCGTTTCGGCGCAGGCCCCTCCAAAGTGCGGACGGAGGCGGTGGACGCGCTGGCAGCCACCGGTACCTCTCTGCTCGGCACGTCCCACCGGCAGGCCCCGGTCAAGAACCTGGTCGGCTCGGTGCGCGACGGGGTGCGGAGCCTCTTCGAACTGCCCGAGGGCTACGAGGTGATCCTGGGCAACGGCGGCTCCACCGCCTTCTGGGACATCGCGACGCACGGTCTGATCGAGAACAAGTCGCAGCACCTCGCCTTCGGTGAGTTCTCGTCCAAGTTCGCCAAGGCGGCCAAGCTCGCCCCCTGGCTGGCCGAGCCGACCGTCATCTCCTCCGACCCCGGCTCGCACCCGGACCCGCAGGCGGAGGAAGGCGTCGACGTCTACGCCTTCACCCACAACGAGACCTCCACGGGTGTCGCCGCGCCGATCGCACGGGTCGCGGGCGCCGACGAGGGCGCGCTGGTCCTGGTCGACGCGACCTCGGGCGCGGGCGGCCTGCCGGTCGACATCAGCGAGACGGACGTCTACTACTTCGCCCCGCAGAAGTCCTTCGCCTCCGACGGCGGCCTGTGGATCGGGGTCTTCTCACCGGCCGCGCTGGAGCGCGCCGCGCGCGTGCACGGCTCCGGACGCCATGTGCCCGAGTTCTTCTCGCTGCCGACCGCGATCGACAACTCGCTGAAGAACCAGACGTACAACACCCCCGCGCTGGCCACCCTCTTCCTGCTCAACGAGCAGCTCACCTGGCTCAACTCCCAGGGCGGGCTGGACTGGTCGGTCCGCCGCACCGCCACCTCCGCGCGGACGCTGTACGGCTGGGCCGAGGCCTCCAAGTACGCGACCCCGTTCGTGGTCGACCCGGCGAAGCGCTCGCAGGTCATCGGCACGATCGACTTCGCGGACGAGATCG
This sequence comes from Streptomyces sp. NPDC002018, assembly GCF_042890865.1. Lineage (NCBI taxonomy): Bacteria > Bacillati > Actinomycetota > Actinomycetes > Kitasatosporales > Streptomycetaceae > Streptomyces > Streptomyces sp. NPDC002018. Next base: position 28,773 of record NZ_JBIASO010000023.1, on the reverse strand, counting down.
ACGCGGCGGCGGTCGCCAAGGTGCTGCGCGCCAACGGCATCGTCGACACCGAGCCGTACCGCAAGCTCGGCCGCAACCAGCTCCGTGTGGCGATGTTCCCGGCGATCGACCCGGTGGACATCGCGGCGCTGACGGAGTGCGTCGACTACGTGATCGAACGTCTCTGACACCCCCAGCACCAACGCCGACGGGCCCCGCCGCACCCCGCGCCGGGGCCCGTCGCCCGTCATCACACATCACACAGCGAACGGGCCCCGACCGCCGGCCGGGAGCTCTCAGATCTGGCGGACGAACGCCTTCGCACCGTTGTGGAAGACAACGGTCAGGCCCGGCGCCCTCCCGTCCGGCCGTAAGGACCACCGGTCAATGGACGCGATCTCAGGCGACTCCGCCCTGGCGAGCACCGCCGCGAGCCAGCCCTCGGGATCGCCGGGCTTCGGCTCGTCCCAGCCCTGGACCGGGTCACCCGTGACGGGAACATCGGCGTGCTCGTGCTTCTCGCCGTCGGCGAGCTGGCCCATGATCTGCCAGTGCACCTCACCGTCGCCCGTGGTGATCGCGAGCCCGAAGGGGTGCTGGGAGTCACCGGCCTCGGTGAGCGTCTGGACGCGGGTCGCACCGGGGCTGCTCCTGACCAGGCCGAGGGCGAAGTCCTGGAATCGCGCGGGACGCATTTGTGATCATTTCCTTCCATGGCGGCCGGGTCAGCCTAGGCAGAGCGGTGCCCGTCGGGGCGGAGTTCCGACAGGACTGGACCCGATGGGGTGACGCGAAGGCCGGAGGGTGCGGGCGGTCGCTGTCGTGCCGGCCCGGCGGGAACCTTCGCCGCGCCGGGTGGTGGGGTCGTGATCACCGCGTCTCCGAGCCCGTCCGGGCGTCATGGGCGTCGAGAGGCCGGGCGGGGCCGGCCGGTGCGGGGCCTTCGTACCGGTCCCGGCCGACGCGCAGCAGTTCGGCCACGGCGTCCGGCGCGCACAGCTTGCCCGCCCGCTCGACCCGTACCGCCCAGTGGGGCCCGACCGGCCTCGGCCCGGCCCAGTCGACACGCGGCACGACGAGCCAGGCCCCGCGCCCCCGGACGACCGCGAGCGGCGACCCCCAGGTCTCCGTCGTCCGGGGCGGCACGAGCGCGTAGTACCAGGCGGTCTCACTGATCACCGGGCCGTCCAGACGCCCGGCCAGCGCTCCGGACACCACGGCCGGCCGATCGCTGCCGACGGCCGCGTGGACCAGGCCGAGGGGCATCCGCACGGCGTCGAAGAGCACACCGGTGGGCAGCAGGGCGGGACGGCCCTCGTCGTACCAGTGCCGATGGGCCGTATCGGGATGGCGGAGGGAGGAGGCCAGCCAGTCCCCGGGGGAGATGGCTGGCGTCTGACGCTGCGTCATGGTCGGCTCCATGGACGGACGGTGTGCTGACCGTCAGATCGTGCCGACGCGGCGAGGCTCCGACGTCCCCAAGGTAGGGACGCCGGAGCCTTGACTTTCGGTAGGCGGCTGGCTACACACCGCTCCACTGGGCGAACTCGCGCAGCGGTTCGGTGGCGCGCCGCCGCGCCCGCAGCAACGTCCCGACGGTCTCGTGCACTTCGGGGTGGTAGCGGGTCAACTGCGGCGCCGTCTCGCGTGCCCGCTCCAGCGATTGCAGCGCATCATCGTGGCGCGCCGTCCAGGCCTCCGCACACGCCTTCCTGATGAGGAATCCGGCGACACGGGTCGGTTGGTAGGAGTCCGGCAGCCGCACCCCGGACGCCACGCGCAGCGCCTCCTCGTGGTCGTCCTGGTACAGGGCCACATCGAGCCGTCCCAGCGCCACATTCAGTTGGCCGAAGGCGAGGGCGTACCGCGTGCCGGGCGGGTTCTCGGCAGCGTCCGCCGCCGCGCCCGCTTCCGCGAGTTCGGTGGCCTGGCCGAGCCAGTCCCCGGCAGCGGTGTGGTCCTTCTGTACGGCGGACAGCGCCGAGGCACGCAGCAGCAGGGTGCCCCGTACCGCCGCAGTGGCGGGATCACCGTCGTCGTCGAGGTCGCGCAGGGCCTGCCGCATCAGTGCGACACCCCGGTCGGGGCGTGAGGTCTCCGCATGGGTGATGACGGCCCGTTCGTACCGTTCGACGGCCACCTGACGGGGATCGCCCGACTGCGGCGCGGCCACCGCCATGCGGGCCAGCGCGAGCCGGGCGAGGTCCATGTAACCGAGCCGGTACGCGACGATCGCCGTGGTGCGCGCCACCTCGGCCTGGAGGTTGTGTGCTCGCTCGCGGTCCCGGCCGACTGCCGTGTACGTCTGCACGGCGGTCGCCGTGTCGGTGATGAGCCCGGGAAGCGCCTCGGCCACCGCCCCGAACTCGCCCCTGGCACGGCGCTTGCTGACGGCTGCCGTGTCCGTGGCGATGTCGCCGAGCGGACGTGGCGGCAGATCGTCCTCGGGCGGGATGTCCCATGCGTCCAAGGCGCTGCTGATCGGCGCGAGCAGCCTGTCGAGCTGGTCCTTCTGGAGCATATGGACGTACGGCTGACCATGCAGTACGGACAGCGTCACACCCAGCGCGCGGGCGACGGAAGCGAGGACTGACGGGCTGGCGGGCTGCTCGCCGGTCTCAACTCGGGAGAGATGGCTGGTGGATACGTGGGCGCGGCGGCCCAGCTCGGCCAGAGAGTAGTCACGGATGGCTCGGAATTCCCGGATGCGGGCGCCGATGTGCTTGTCGGTGGTCTCGGGCATACAGACTCCCCTTGCGTGCTGACACTCGCAATGTACCGCCGCCCGGCTCCCGCGCTGCGGCCGTGCGACCAGCCTCCCCCCAGGGGCCGTCCTCGCCCCGGACGGGGCCGTCGGGGCCGTCGGGGCCGTCCCGGACGGGGTCGGCGCGACGGGTCCGGTCAGTTCCTCTTGCGCAGGCGCTTGAAGCCGAAGAAGAGTGCCGCGCCGCCCACGAGGATGAACGCGCCGAGGGTGGCGCTGCCCTGGCCGGCGCCGGTGGTGTCGGCGCCGCTGTCGGGCGTCGGGGAACCGCCCGTCGCGGAGGGCGGGTTGCCCGGGTCGGCGCCCTTGTCCTTGCCGTTGTCCAGGTCCTTGCGCACGACCTCGCTCCCCTTGCCCTCCGAGCCGAACATCAGCGCGCTGCCGTCCGCCGTGTAGGTCACCGACTCGGCCTGACCCTGGAACGGCGCGGACACCGCGTGGTCCGCTCCCAGCCGGCCGTTCTTCCACACATAGCCCCGCGCGCTGAAGTACGAGCGCAGCACCAGCTCCGTGCCGTCCGGCGAGAACGCCCCGTCCGTCACCCAGGGCACGTCGTCGATCCGGCGGAAGACATTGCTGCCCGACGGGCTCAGCCGCGCCGGGCCCTCGTACAGCCCGCCGCCGTTGTCGTTCTTCGAGGCGATGTAGACGCGTCCCGTCGTGGGATGGACCATGAGCGCCTCGGCGTTGCGCGGCCCGTCGGCGTACGTGACCGTGAACTGCGTCGCCCGTACGGTCATGTCCTTGAGCTGCTCGGGCTCCGGGAAGCGGTAGATCCACACATGGTCCCAGGTGCCATTGAGGTTGTCGCCAATGTCCCCGACATACACATTTCCATCGGGACCAAGGGAGATGGCCTCCACATCCCGGGGTTCACCGACCCCCTCCATGGTGATGGTCGCCACCGTCTCACCGGTTCTGGAGTCCACCGCGAACACATAGGGTCCGTCGTCGCTGTCGTTGTGCGTCCAGTAGACGCCGGGGTGGCGGCGGCTGGCGGCCAGTCCGCTGGACTCGACGATCCTCGGATCCTTGATCGTGAACGTCCGGTCGGGTGTTCCGTCCGCGGCGGAGGCCCCGGGTGCGAACGCGGACGCGGACACGCCCAGCAGAACGGCGGCGGTGAGGGCGGCGACGGCACCGGAAGAGCGTGGGCCGGAAGGGCGCGGAAGCGAACGCATGCCCCCAGCCTGCCATCCCGTCCGTACGCGTCACGTATCCGTACTCGCGTCCAGGCATGTCCCGGCCGGTCCTGGCGGTCGATCCGCGATGATGACCGGATGCGTTTCCTGTTCGTCGGTGACTCCATGACCATCGGCCGCGCCGGCGACTTCACCTGGCGCTACCGGATGTGGCAGCACCTCGACACGTCCTTCGGCGCCCCGTACCGGATCGTCGGCCCCCGGTCGGGGCTGTACGACCCCGAGGCCGACGCGCCCGTCTCGGACGCCTACGCGGCCTCCGACTTCCCGGCCGACGCCCGCCACCATCTCGCGGGCTGGGGTGTGGGGTGGCAGCATATGAGCCCGTTGATCGGCGAGGCGGTCCGGTCGGGGAAGGCCGATGTCCTGCTGGTCTCCCTGGGTCTGATCGACCTCGGTTTCTACACGGACAGCACCCGGACCGAGGGCAGCGCCCGCGCGTTCATCGCCGAGGCCCGCGCGGCCAACCCACGGGTACGGGCCGTGCTCCTGCCCGTCATCCCGAACATCCGGGCCGAGTCGGACCCCGCCTTCGCGGCCGAGATCGACCGCTTCAACGAGCTGCTCGCCAAGGCCGTCGCCGATCTCGACCAGCCCTTCTCGCCCCTGCTGCTGGCCTCCCGTCCGCCGACGTACGACATCCACCGGGACACCTACGACGGCACCCACCCGGCCCCCTCGGGCGAGCACAAACTCGCCGCTGCCTACGCCGACGCCATGCACCAGGCATGGGGCCTGGGCGCGCCCTACACAGCCCACGGCTGAGCCCCTCCGCCGACGTGAACGGGCCCGTGACGCGAGAGGGCCGGTGGCGTGAACCGGCGCGCGGAACCGGCGGCGGGAACCGGCGTCAGGGACCGGCGGGAACGGCGGGAACGGGGGCCGGTGCGTGGCGGGGGACGGTGCGTGGCGGGGACGGCCACAAGGCCCATTCGGGGTTGCCTTGAGTGCGCTCGAACGCGTTGGCTGTGGAGTCATGAAGTACACGCAGCTCGGACGCTCCGGACTCAAGGTAAGCCGACTCGTCCTCGGGACGATGAACTTCGGTCCTCTCACCAACGAGGCCGACAGTCACACCATCATGGACGCCGCGCTCGACGCGGGCATCAATTTCTTCGACACCGCCAATGTCTACGGCTGGGGCGAGAACAAGGGCCGTACGGAGGAGATCCTCGGCACCTGGTTCGCCAAGGGCGGCGACCGGCGCGACAAGGTCGTGCTCGCCACCAAGGTCTACTCGAACATGGCGGCGGGCGACCCCGCCTGGCCCAACCACGACAAGCTCTCGGCGTTCAATATCCGCCGGGCGGTGGACGCGAGCCTCAAGCGGCTCCAGACCGACCACATCGATCTCTACCAGTTCCACCACATCGACCGCACCACCCCGGTCGAGGAGATCTGGCAGGCGATCGACACCCTGATCCAGCAGGGCAAGATCCTCTACGCGGGTTCGTCCAACTTCCCCGGGTGGAAGATCGCGCAGACCAATGAGACCGCCCGCCGGCTCGGTTCGTTCGGGCTGGTCAGCGAGCAGTGTCTGTACAACCTGGCCGAGCGCCGCGCCGAGATGGAGGTCATCCCGGCCGCGCAGGAGTACGGCCTCGGGATCATCCCCTGGTCGCCGCTGAGCGGTGGTCTGCTGGGCGGCGCGATCCGCAAGGAGCGCGAGGGCGGCGGCTCCCGCACCAGCGGCGGCCGTTCCGGGAGCGGGCTGGCCGACACGGCCGTCAGGGCGCAGATCCAGTCGTACGAGGACCTGCTCGACAAGCACGGCATCGAACCGGGCGAGGCGGCGCTGGCCTGGCTGCTCACCCGTCCCGGGGTGACGGGCCCGATCGTCGGCCCCCGGACGATCGAGCAGTTGGAGTCCGCCCTGCGCGCGGTGGAGCTGGAGCTGTCCGAGGAGCTGCTGTCCTCGCTGGACGAGATCTTCCCGGGCACGGGTCCTTCGCCGGAGGCCTTCGCCTGGTAGGACCCGCCCGGACGTGCCCCTGGTCGCGCGCCCGGTCGTGCCCCTGGGCACGCACCTGGTCGCGCGCCTGGTCGCGACACGGCGTGGCTGTCCGTACCGGTACCGGTCGTAGCGGTACGGACGGTCGCGGCCGGCGCAGCGCAGCGCGGTGCCGCCGGAGTCCGGGGGGTGCGGCGGCCGGGGGTCGGATCCGGCCGGTACGGCCAGGCCCTGCCCGGTCGGACGGACGGGGCCTAACCGACCGCCGCCGCCACCGCGATGATCGCGAACATCAGCACCAGCACGCCGGCCATGATCTGGTTTCGGGTCTTGGGATCCACGGGACGAGGTTAACCGCCGGGGGTCTCCCGCCCGGCGTCCGGGTCGCCCTCGCCGCTCCCCTGCCCGCCCCGGCCGAGCGGAAAGCGTACGAGCGTCTCGTACCTCGGTTGCTCACCGCGCACCCCGCTCACCGGCAGCCGGCTCAGGACGAGCGCCAGCTCGGCCACCTCCCAGGGCGTGCCCTCGAAGTCGTCCATGGCCGTGACATACGGCCCCAGATCCATGCCCGTGTCCGCTCGGCTGCGCGCGACCGTGAGATGCGGCCGGTAGTGGCGGTGCTCCCGCATCTCCACCCCGGCCCGGCGCGCGGCGGCGTCGGAGCGCTCCGCGAGGAGCCGCAGCGCCTCGGTCCCCCCGGCGGCCCCGGCCCACAGGGCCCGCCCGCCGAAGTGGCCGCCGCCGCGCAGCCGCAGCGGGAACGGTTCGGTCCGCCGCCCGGCCCGCTCCAGCCGCGCGGTCAGCTCCGGCACCAGCCGTTCCTCCACCTCGCCCATGAACGCGAGGGTGATGTGCCAGCCCTCCCGTCCGCTCCACCGCAACCGGTCGGCGCCGGGCATCCCCCCGAGCCGCTCAAGAACCGGGTCCAGTTCCTGCCGCGCCTCTTCGGGCGGCAGCACAGCGGCGAAAAGTCTCATGCGGTCAAGTCTTCCCGTCCACGGATCCGCGCGGAACCCGATCACCGCCACCGTACGGACCGTCGCACGAGTCCGCACCGAGTCCGTACCGGGCCCGTGCCGAACGCGGGCGGCGAGGACTACTCACGCGGCTGTCGTCAGTTCCCGTTCCTTCGGGACGAACTCCATGTGCGGACGGCCCCCGCGCAGGTCGAATCTGACGCGTACCCCCGCCACCCGGATCAGGACCAGGCCGATCACCGCCGCCGCGAGCAGGGAGACCGCGCCGCCCGTGGCGAAGCCGACGCGGGCGCCGTAGGTGTCGGTGACCCAGCCGAGGAGCGGGCCGCCGACCGGGGTGCCGCCGACGAAGACCATCATGTAGAGGCTCATGACCCGGCCCCGCATCTCCGGGTCCGACGCCATCTGGACGGTCGTGTTGGCGCTTATGTTCGTGGTCAGCCCGATCATGCCGATCGGCAGGAGCAGCAGCGAGAACAGCCAGACGGACGGGGACAGGGAGACCGCGATCTCCAGCAGCCCGAAGCCCATCGCCGCGAGCAGGAGCAGCCGCAGCCGGCTGGAGCGGCGGCGGGCGGCGAGCAGGGCGCCGGCCAGCGAGCCGGCCGCGAGCAGGATGTTGAAGTAGGCGTACATCCCGGCCCCGCCGTCGAAGACCTGGTGCGCGAAGGCGGTCAGCCAGATCGGGAAGTTGAAGCCGAACGTGCCGATGAAGCCGACGAGGACGATCGGCCAGATCAGCTCCGGGCGCCCGCGCACATAGCGCAGTCCCTCTCTCAACTGGCCCTTCCCGCGCGGCACGCGGACGGACTTGTGCAGTTCGTGCTGGCGCATCAGCAGCAGACCGGCCAGCGGGGCCAGGAAGGACAGCCCGTTCAGCATGAAGGCCCAGCCGCTGCCGACCGTGGTGATGAGCACCCCGGCCACGGCGGGGCCGATGAGCCGCGCGGACTGGAAGTTGGCGGAGTTCAGACTGACCGCGTTGCGCAACTGGTCGGGTCCGACCATCTCGGAGACGAAGGACTGCCGGGTCGGATTGTCGACGACGGTCACCATGCCGAGCAGGAACGCGATCAGATAGACATGCCAGACCTGGACGTGTCCCGAGAGGGTCAGGACGGCCAGCGAGACGCCCAGCAGTCCCATCGCGGCCTGGGTGACGAGCAGCAGCAGCCGCTTCGGGCAGCGGTCGGCGATGACACCGCCGTACAGGCCGAAGAGCAGCATGGGCAGGAACTGGAGGGCCGTGGTGATACCCACGGCCGCCGAGGAACCCGTGAGGCTGAGTACCAGCCAGTCCTGGGTCACCCGGGACATCCATGTACCGGTGTTGGAGACGACGGCGCCCGTCGCGAACAGACGGTAGTTACGGATCTTCAGCGACGAGAAGGTGCCGCCGGTCTTCACAGCGTGCGGGGTGGTGCTGTCGTGGGTGGATTTCGGTGCGGGGGCGGAGTCTGCTCCGGATCCCGTACTCAAAGTGGGTTCGCCTCCTTACAGCGCGCGGTTCACAGGTGGGCGAGCTTCTCCAGCACGGGGGCGGCAGCGCGCAGCTTCGCCCACTCGTCCTCGTCCAGGCCCTCGGCGAGGGACGCCAGCCAGACATTGCGCCGGCGGCGGCTCTCCTCGAGCATCGCCTCGGCCTCCTCGGTCTGGCTGACCACCTTCTGCCGACGGTCGTCGGGATGTGGCTCAAGCCTGACCAGGCCCTTCGCCTCCAGCAGCGCGACGATGCGGGTCATCGACGGCGGCTGGACATGCTCCTTGCGCGCCAGCTCACCCGGGGTGGCCGAGCCACAGCGGGCCAGCGTGCCCAGCACCGACATCTCGGTCGGGCTGAGCGACTCGTCCACACGTTGGTGCTTCAGTCGCCGGCCCAGCCGCATGACGGCGGAGCGCAGTGCGTTCACGGCGGCGTCGTTCTCGTTCCCGTCGTCGCCGTGGGACAGGTCAGGCATGTTTGTTAGCGTAACTCATTACCCAACCTAAATACCACCCGGTTTCCTCCGCGTTTCATCGGCGTGCGCCGTTCCGTTTCACCGACGCGTGCCCCCGCCACCACGTATCACTCGTACGAGTGAGATCACTCCGGAAAGTGACGTGATCGGGCGCACCCGCGCACGAACCTGTCCCCATGGGATCGACAGTGCTCAGCCTGCGGATAGACGGTGAGCTGCTCGACCGGCTGCGGGAGCGTGCCGCCAGACGGGGGATGAGCGTGCAGGACTATGTGGCCGGGACACTCATCCGCGACGACTTCGACGAACGCTTCAGGGCGGCTGTCGAGGAGACGGAGAAGTTCTACGGCGTGACGCGTCAGGACTGACCCCCTGGCGCCACACGGCGGGCCCGCGTCCGGCTCCGGGCGGCGGCTCCGGGCACGGCTCCGGGCAACGGGCCCGCCTCTCCGTTCCGGGCAGCGGGCCCGCGTCCGGTCTCGCGCGCCGGGCACCGGGCCGATACCGTGCCGATTCCCCTCGGCACGAGGCCCGATTCCCGTCGGCGCGAGGGCCGTGGACGGACCCCCGCCCGACGCCGTCTCCCCACGTGGAGCCCCGGAGGGCTCCGCATAGACTCGGGGCCATGACCGGTTCTTCGACGGGAACTCCCCGGCGTGCGGCGCCCGAGCCCCTGGAGGGGCCGGTCGTCGGCACCGTCACGGGCGGCACGATCATCTGGTTCGTCCTCTTCCTCGTCCAGCTTCCGTTCTACGGCTGGTACAGCGACCACGGGCACGCCTGGTGGATCTGGACCTGTCTGGCCGGGGGCGGGCTCGGACTGATCGGCATCTGGTACGTGCGCGGCAGGGACGCGGCGCTCAAGCGCGCGGCGGCCGCGCGGGAGGCCGGGGGCGGAGGCGGAGGCGGGGGCGGAGGCGAGGACCAGGGCCCGGGTCCGCGCGGTTCGTCCGGGCCGACGGTCTGACGGTCTGACGACAGCCCCTACGCCCCGCACGCCCCCGCACGCCCCGGGAACCCGCCCCTGACGTGACCCTGACCAAAGTCCGTCCGTGCGGCCGTCCCGTACTGCCTCAGGACCATTCCCTCTCGTCCCCGGGTCGGATCTTCTGGCACCTCGGCGGGTGAACCCGCCCCGCCGGTCGTACCGTCGGAACCATGACGCAGCGGGCGAAGACCGACACCGACGGCCCCGAGCCCCATGGCCCCGAGCCGCACGGCCGCGGCTCCCACGGCCCCACCATCGACGCGGGCGCGGAACTCGACCCCGTACACCCCATGAAGCTCCCGCGGCCCACCGGCCGCCACACCGGGCTGACCGCCGCCGAGGTGGCGCGGCACGTGGCCCGGGGCGAGGTCAACGACGTCCCCGTGCGCAGCAGCCGCTCGGCCGTCGAGATCGTCCGCGCCAACGTGTTCACCCGCTTCAACGCGGTCATCGGTGTGCTCTGGGTGATCATGTCCTTCGTCGCACCGATCCAGGACACGCTCTTCGGCTATGTGATCCTCGCCAACACCGGGATCGGCATCATCCAGGAACTGCGCGCCAAGAGGACTCTCGACGGACTCGCGGTCATCGGCGAGGCGAAGCCGACCGTACGGCGGGACGGTGTCGCCGCCGAGATCTCCACCGCGCGGATCGTCCTCGGGGACCTCATCGAGCTGGGCCCCGGCGACAAGGTCGTCGTCGACGGGGAGGTGGTCGAGGCCGACAGCCTCGAAGTGGACGAGTCGCTGCTCACCGGCGAGGCCGATCCGGTGCTCAAACGCCCCGGCGACTCCGTGATGTCCGGCAGCTTCGTGGTCGTGGGCGGCGGCGCCTTCCGGGCGACCAGGGTCGGGCGCGACGCCTATGCCGCGCAGCTCGCCGAGGAGGCGTCCCGTTTCACGCTGGTCGACTCCGAGCTGCGCAACGGCATCAGCACCATCCTCAAGTACGTGACCTGGATGATGATCCCGACGGCCATCGGGCTCATCATCAGCCAGCTCGTCGTCAAGCAGACCAACTTCAAGGACTCCATCGCCAGAACCGTCGGCGGCATCGTCCCGATGATTCCCGAGGGCCTGGTCCTGCTGACCTCCGTCGCCTTCGCGATCGGTGTCATCCGGCTCGCCCGCAAGCAGTGCCTCGTCCAGGAGCTGCCCGCCATCGAGGGCCTCGCGCGCGTCGACGTCGTCTGTCTCGACAAGACGGGCACGCTCACCGAGGGCGGGATGAACGTCAGCGAGCTGCGGATCCTGGGCGGCCCCGACGGGACGTCCGCCGGGACAGGCGGGACAGCGGGGACAGGCGGGGCGTCCGGCGGGGCAGGCGGCGGGGCGTCCGGCGGGGCAGGCGGCGGGGCGCCCGGCGCGGCGTACGGGGCCCGCACGGCACACGAGACGTACGTACGGAAGGTGCTCGGCGCGCTCGGGAAGTCCGACCCGCGCCCCAATGCCAGCCTCCAGGCGGTCGTGGACGCGTTCGGCGACGACGCGGGCCGGTGGCCCGTGACGGACGCGCTGCCCTTCTCCTCCGTACGCAAGTACAGCGGCGCCGCGTTCGCCGAGAGCGACGGGACCTCCTCGGGCTGGCTGCTGGGCGCCCCTGACGTCCTGCTGGCCCACGACGACCCCGCGCTCGACGGGATCGACCATCTCAACGAACAGGGACTGCGCGTGCTGCTGCTGGCCCGCGCGGCCGGCGAGCTGGACGCCCCGGACACGGCGGCGGGGGCCGAGCCGGTCGCCGTCGTCGTACTGGAGCAGCGGCTGCGGCCGGACGCCGCCGACACCCTCGCGTACTTCGCCCGGCAGAACGTCGACGCCAAGGTCCTCTCCGGCGACAACGCGGTCTCGGTCTCCGCGGTGGCCGCGAAGCTCGGTCTCGCGGACGCGGAGCGTACGGTCGACGCCCGGCTGCTGCCCGCCGCGCGGGAGGAGATGGCCGAGGCCGTCGAGGCCGGTACGGTCTTCGGCCGGGTCACCCCGCGGCAGAAGCGCGACATGGTCGGCGCGCTCCAGTCGCGCGGGCACACGGTCGCGATGACCGGGGACGGGGTCAATGACGTCCTGGCGCTCAAGGACGCGGACATCGGGGTCTCGATGGGCTCGGGCTCGGAGGCGACCCGGGCCGTGGCCCAGATCGTGCTGCTGAACAACAGCTTCTCGACGCTGCCGTCGGTGGTGGCGGAGGGCCGGCGGGTCATCGGCAACATCACCCGGGTCGCGACCCTCTTTCTGACGAAGACGGTCTACTCGGTGCTGCTGGCGATCCTGGTGGCCTGTTTCCAGGTGGAGTACCCGTTCCTGCCGCGCCATCTCACGCTGCTGTCCACGCTGACGATCGGCGTGCCCGCGTTCTTCCTGGCACTGGCCCCGAACACCGAGCGGGCACGGCCGAACTTCGTGCGCCGGGTGATGCGGTACTCGATCCCGTCGGGGATCATCGCCGGAGTCGCCACCTTCGTCACCTACCTGATGGCCCGGCACTACTACTCGGGTCCCGACGCCCTCGGCGCGGAGACCAGCGCGGCCACCCTCACGCTCTTCCTGGTCTCCATGTGGGTGCTGGCGATCGTGGCCCGCCCGTACACCTGGTGGCGGATCGCGCTGGTGGCGGCGATGGTGCTGGCGTTCCTGGTGGTACTGGCCGTACCGGCGCTCCAGCACTTCTTCGCGCTGAAGCTGGTGGGTACGACGATGCCGTGGCTGGCGGTGGGGATCGCGGTGGTGGCGTCGGCGGCGCTGGAGTTCTGCTGGCGGTGGGTGAGCCGCAGATTCCCGGCGTGACCCCGGCGTGACCCCGGCGGAACGCCGACAGGACGGCACGCGTACGGGTACGGGTACGCGACGGCACGCGTTCGGCGCGGGTGAACAGACGCGGGTGAACAGAGGAGGGGCCCGGCAGACCGCCGGGCCCCTTCTGACCGCTCCGCGCTCCTCCTACTTCACGCGCTCTACTTCACGTCGACGAAGTCGCCCGTCGCGTTGATCGGGGCGGTGGTGGCCGTACCCGCGAAGCTCCAGCGGAAGTAGCCGTCGACCGACGCCTTGACCGTGGTCTTCAGCGCGCCGGCGGTCGAGCCCTTGACCGTCTTGACGGTGGTGTAGACAGTGCTGTTCTTCTTGCGGAACTGGAGCTTCACCGGCTGCGAGGCGTAGCCCGTGTAGTTGTTCCCGTCCCAGTTGACACGGTCCAGCTTGCCGGTGACCGTGATCGTCTTGCCCTTCTTGACCGGCTCGGGCGCGGCGTTCACCGTGAGCCGCGACAGCCGCTGGATCGACGTCGTGCCGTACGCGTCCTTGCGGACCATCTCGCCGTCCTTCGCCAGCGCGATCGCGCCGACCTTCCAGGTCCGGGCGTCCGTGTTGATCAGCTCCCGGGAGTCGACCGTCACGGTGAGCGTGCAGGTCGAGGTGGTGGCGCTGGCCGCCTTGCAGGTGGCGGCGTCCTCGTTCTGGAAGAAGGCGTAGCCGTTCTCGTCCTCGATGGTGCTGCCGATCCAGATGATCGTCGAGGCGTCCACGATGCCCGAGTCGTCCGACGCGGTGATGGCGACGGTCAGCTTCTTGACACCCGTGAGACCGACGACGACGGGCTTGCCCCCGTTCACCACGATCTTGTTGAGCACGGGAGCGGTGTTGGCCTTGGCCGCCAGCGCGCGCTGCCCGGCCCGCGGCGCGTCGGTGCGCGCCTGCTCCGAGAACCCGTACTGCCCGGCCGCGGGAGCGTCCCGGTGGCCCTGAGCGGCCTGCGAGGCGGGTACGGCGAGGGCGGACAGGGCCAGGGCCCCGGAGACAGCGGCCACGGTGGCACGAATACGCATACGTTCCCCAAGTCTGTTCTGCGGGTCTGCTGACCCGAAGGAAGAGACTCGGGAGCCGGTGAAAGGTTGTACACGAAGATGGAGTCTTCGCGAAGATCGACGCGAAGAGGTTTATCCCGTCGGCCCGTCGGCCCCATCAGGCCCGTCGGTGGCGTCAGCAGCGTCGGGGCCGACGGTGGCGTCAGGGCCGTCAGTCGAACCAGCGGTCCCGTGCCAGCTCCTCCGTGCGTGAGGGATCCTCCAGCAGCGCCGCGACCTCGAAGCGCCGCGGCCACTGGCCCGCCGCCCAGGCGAGGCCCGCCGCCACCCCCTCCAGCGTCGCCGCGTGCACCATTCCGTCCGGGGTGCGCCGCCAGTCCAGCTCGACACCGCCCGCGCGGAGTTCCTCGTGCTCGACGTACACCTCGGGCGTGCCCGCGCCGAGCAGGACACGGACCGGCTCCGGGACCGTGTGCTCCTCCCCTTCGGAGGTCACCTCCGCCGTGAGCGTCTCGCTCAGCCGCCGCACCTGGAGCAGTTCGGCCAGCTCCGCGAAGCGTGCCGGTGACACCGGCAGCAGGGGCATCCCGTCCGACAGCGGCAGCAGATCGGGGGCGTCGGCGATCACCGCGTCCGCCGCGTCGACCACGCGTACCTCGCCGTCCACGACGGCGCGCAGCTCGTCCGGCAGCGTCACCTGGTCCGGGTCGAGATCGGCGAGGGCCGTGTAGAGGGCGTGCAACTGCCGCGGGGTGACCTCACGGTCCGGGTCGGCGAGCCGGGCGAGCAGCTCCGCCGCGCCCCCGGGCTCGTCGAGCAGCGCCGCGACCGAGGTCCGTACCCCCAGCGCCCGCAGCACCTGCGCGTCGTCGAAGCCGGTCGCGTCCACCGCGTCGTACAGCCCGGCCAGCAGCGGATCGCCGCCCTCGGCGCGCAGTCCGGCCGGGCGCCGCCCGTCGAGCACGGGATGGTCGCGCAGCCACCAGGCGGTGTACGACCGTACGGTCTCCGTCGTGCCGTCGGGCAGCAGGATCCGCACGGACTGGGTCAGCGCGTCCCGCAGCGGCGGCCGTGCCAGCATTGCCAGCGCCCGGGGCCACGCGTCGTCGTCCACCAGGTCCAGGTCCCGCACGGCCACGATCTCCGTGGCGACGGGCGGTACGGGCGTCTCGGGCAGCCGGTCGAGCACGTCCTCGCACCAGACGTCCACCGCGTCCAGCAGGCCCGCGTCGTCGGGTTCGGCGAAGTCCCCGTCGCGGGGCTCCAGTTCGTCCGGGTCGAGGACGACATCCGTGGCGCGTACGAGCGCGAAGCCGGCCAGGACACCGCAGGCGGCGAGGGGCTGTTCGCCCCAGCGCTCGGCCAGCTCGGCGTCGCAGAAGGCGAGTTCGCCCTCGCGCAGCACGTCGGCGAACGGGCTTCCCGGCAGGACCAGTTCACCGGCGGGCGCCAGTTCGCCGTCCTCGTCGGTCAGGGCGAGCGCGCCGAGCCACGGTTCGTCGCCCGCCTCCAGTCCGGCGTCCCGTACGAGACCGAGCACGATCTCGGCCAGTTCCTCCGCGTCCGGGGTGGCGGCGTCCCCGAGGTCCGCGTCCCAGACCTCGCCCGCGTCCAGCGAGGCGGCGACGGCCGCGCGGACCTGATGGGTCGTCAGCACCGCGCGGGGGGTGGCGGGCAGGGCGCCCAGCTTCTCCAGCAGGGGGTGGGCGGCCTCGGGGTGGGCGACCTTCAGACCCAGCCGGGCGAGGTCGGCGGCGGCCTCGGCGTCGGGCAGCGGCAGCAGGACCTGGCGCGGCCCGATGGTCGTACGGCCGTCGGCCAGCGGCACCGGCAGTCCGGACAGCCGCTCGGGGTCGACGCCCGCGAGCGACTCGTACAGCCGCCACCACCACGCGGCCGGCCGCTCGACACCCGCGATCCGCTCGATGGCGTCGCCGAGCGGCAGCCGGCCGACGCCCAGTGTGCGCAGCTCCGTGCGGCGTTCGAACCCGGCGGGCAGGAGGGTCGGCAGCACCTCCGCCAGCACGCGTACGGTGTCGGCGCCCGCGCCCTCGACGACCTCGGCCTCGAAGGGCCGCAGCGCGAGGGGCCGTTCCATCGCCCCACCGCCCGGCACCTGACCCGGCTCCTGATCCAACGCCCGGTCCAACTCGCGGTCCAACTCGCGGTCAAGCGCCCGGTCCGGCGCCCGACGCGGCGCCTCGCCCGGCGCCTCGTCCGCGTCCGACGGGGTGGCGGGGGCGGCGGGGGCGAGGAAGGCGACCCGGGGCAGCCGCTCCAGGATCGCGGCCCGCAGCCGGCCGTCCAGCTCGCCCTTGCCGAGGGGTCCCGGCACCAGGTCGATGGTGCCGGTGGAGACGGGCTCCCAGCCGCCGAGCAGTTCGGCGTACGCGTCGGCCGCCTTCTCCACGAGGAAGTCGGTGAGCGGCCCCGGCGCGGGGTGCCGCCGGGTGGTGTCCAGCGGCAGCGAGGCGATCAGCAGCGCGGGCACACCGAGGGGCTCGTCCGTGGGGGTCGGGGCGTGCACGACGGGCGCGGTGAGGGGCCGGACCGGAGAGCCCTCGTCGTCCACGGGAACGGCCCAGGTGACCGACCAGTGCGGGCGCAGCCGTTCCTCCAGGGGCCGCCCTTCGAGGAGTTCGGGCGCGGTGGGGCCGTGCCGGCCGACAACACGCCAGCGGTTCCTGGCCCCGCCGTCCTCGACGGCGACGTACGGCCCGTCCTGCGAGCGGCGCAGCACCCGCTCCCCGTCCGGGGTCTCGACGGCGATCTCGGTGAGGCCGCCGAGGGTCAGCAGCAGGGCGTCGTCGACCCCGGCGAGCAGCCGCTCCACCAGATCGGCCGCGACGCCGTCGCGCAGCGGCAGGATGACGACGGTGTCGTACCCCTCGGGCGCCGTGCCCTCGGCAGGCAGGGGCAGCCGCAGCAGCGGCACATGGCCTTCACGGCGGCGCAGTTCGTCCCCGAGGCCGGGACTGGCCACGGCGGCCTGCCCGGCCAGCTCACGGGCCTCGGACAGCGACCAGCGCACACCGCCGTGCCGTCCGATGACGGCCGGCTCGTCGCTGACGGCGAGCACGGCGGCGAATCCGACACCGAACCGTCCGACGGCGGCCTCGTGCCCCTCGCGCTTGGCGGAGGCGCGCAGGGTGCTGAGCGACTCGACACCGGCGGCGTCGAGGGGCGCACCGGTGTTGGCGGCCACCAGCACGGCGGGGCTCTCGGCGGTCCCGGGCCGCAGGGTCAGCCGGAACCGTCCCGCCACCCCGGCACGGGCGGCGGCGTCGGCCGCGTTCTGGGCCAGCTCGACCACGAGCCGGTCGCGGTAGCCGCCGAGCGCGAGATCCTCCTCGGCGTTGGCGTCCTCCCGGAACCGCGCGGGGCTGGCCCCCCACGCGTCGAGCACCCCCCGCCGCAGCCGCGCCGTTCCGAACGGGTCGGCCCCCTCGGTCGTCCTGACGCTCACGCTGTGACTCCACTCTGTTTCCGACTGCGGCCCGCCATCCCCGTGCGGCCGAAGGTACCGCGTACACCCCCGTGAACGGGTGCGGGGTCACCGTCCGGCGGGGGGCCGCACCCGAGCACGGGCCCGGACCGAGGCCGGACGTCAGCTCCGCTCCGGCCGGACGTCAGCTCCGCTCCGGCCTGACATCAGCTCCGCTCCGGCGGTGGCCGATCACGGCGCACGCCGGCACGCTCCCCGGCTATTCCCACCCAGAACCGTATTGACGAGAATTCGCCACCTGATCGGGTGAACCTCGTATTCGGGTGAGACGCGGAGATGAGCGGAGATGAAACGACTCTTCCGAAGGACGGCAACGCACCGGAGGAAACGGGAATTCACCGGCGATCACCGACCGTGAGGGCGGCCGTCTTGATCCGATATCCCGACCCCGGGATGCTCGATTTCGCCCCGGCCATTGAACCGGCGATGGCGCCGGGCGAATGGGGGCGAGGAAAGGAATGAGATGAAGATTCTCAGGCCTCTGGGCGTGATCGCGGCCGGCGCGATGCTCGCCCTCGGGGTGGGCAGGGGGATGGCACCCACGGCCCACTCCGCCGACGCCCCCAGCGTGGCGGGATACTCGGCCGCGGATCTCGCCACGGGCCGGACGACGAGCGGCACCGCGGCCGCGGTGTCCGGGCACGGGAGAGAGGTGCCCCCTCAGGAGGTCTCACTGGGCTGCTGGGACCCGTATTTCTCGGGTTCCACGTTCGCCCTCTCCTGTTCCGGAAACCGCTACTACGTGTACGTCGACTGCTCGAACGGTTATCGGTACGTGGTCGGCCCGCTGGCCGGGGCCAAGCGCGTCACGCTCACCTGTCCGGGCGGCTACCGCGCATTGCGAGGTGGTGGATACGGGAGCTGATTTCACCGCGACGTCATTCACGGGTGTTTGACCATTCGCCCCGCCGGAATCAATCCGGTGGGGCGAATCGGTATTCCTTCTCCTGCGAGCGGGCCGGGCCTTGTCCTACGAGGTCCTACGAGGTCCTACGAGTGGCCCAGGTCTTCCGTCTCGTCCTCGGGCTCCGTCGGCACCGAGCCGCTGTCCGGGGACGGCCGCAGCGGGAAGCTGTCGGTGGCCATCGAATCCAGCACCGGCGGCGCCGGACGCAGCGGCTTGGGCATCACGGCCGCCTCCGAGTGGCCGCCGCAGCCGTACGCCAGGGAGACGACATGGCCGTCCGCCGGGGAGAACTCGTTCGCGCAGACGCCGAAGGCCTGCCGCAGCGAGCCCGCCAGGGGCAGCAGGAAGCCGCAGGAGACACAGGGCGCGGGCGCCGCCTGGGCCATGGGGGTCTTCGCGCCGAACGCCTCGTCCCAGCGGTCGGCCGCCACATGCAGCCCGTACCGCGACAGCACCCGTGCCCGGCGCATGCCCAGTTCCTCGGCGACCGAGGCGATCGTTCCCCGCGCGGGTACGGGCGAGGTGCCCGCCGCGCCCTCGTCGGGACCGGCGCTCAGATCCTCCGCCGGCTCCGCGTCCTCGGCCTCCACGAGGTCCGCGAGGTTCTGCGGGGTGACCGCGTCCGGGGCCAGCACCGAGTTCGGCGGGGGCGCGTCCTCGCCGGAGTAGCCGGGCTCCAGCCGCAGATCCTCCGCCTCCGTGGGCAGCAGATCTCCGGGGCCCATGTCGCCGGGCCTGAGCCGCTCGCTCCAGGGCACCCACTCCGGGGCCAGCAGGGCGTCGGGACCCGGCAGCAGCACCGTTTCGTCCAGCGTGACGACCTTGGCGCGGGAGGCCCGCGCGACCGTCACCGCCCAGCGCCAGCCCCGGTACCCCGGCTCCTTGCACTCGAAGAAGTGGGTGACGACCCGGTCCCCCTCCGCCACCGCCGAGACATGCTCCCCGACGACGCCGGGCGCGGCCGCCTCCTCGGCGGCCTCCCTGGCGAGGTCTACCGCCTCGACGCACAGGCGGTCAGGGGTACGGCTTCGCGTCGTCGCAGCACTCACAGGTCTCGCTTCTCTCCTACGCCGTATCACGGGTGCGCCGGCCGATTCGCGATGTACGAGCCGTGGGCGGAGCGGACCAGAGGGCCGCATCGACGTCCACGCCCGACCTCTCCTCGGGCACACCTACCGTCATCCATTCTGCGGGATGCCGAAGAGGCGCGCGGCCGAGAACAACCGCCGGTGGCGCGCTACGCACGCTACCCCCTCCGCCGCCCCCCGCCCACCTGCACGCCGCCTTTCCCGTACTTCGGGCAACACCGCAACAAGCCCGTGACCCTGCGGGGCCCCGTCCGTCCTCCGTCCAGGAGCCGCCGGGAACCGGCCCGGTACCGGCCGCAAGCACCCCGGAACCGCTCCCGCACCGGCCCCGCGACCGGCCACGCGACCGGCCACGCGGCGGCCCGGCGGACCGCGGAGGGGAGGCGGACCGCCGTCGGGCGCCCCCCGGGCAGCCACCGGAAGGACGTCCCGCCGGGCCCTGCGGACCGGTCCCGCCGCGGTGAGGCCGGCCCCCGATATGCCCGAACGGACATCCGGACATGTCCCTCACGTGAGCCTCGGAAGTCTCTCCGTACCCCATGGGCACCGGGGCGCCGATGACCTGATCCCGCCCCTCCGCCGGAGAGCGGATACTCCCCGGCGTTCACCGGTGAACCCCTGGGGTGCGGCCGCCGTGCCCGCGCCGGTGGCGCCCGCCGTGCCCTCGCCGGTGCGTCCGCCGTGCCCTCGCCGTGCCCTCGCCGTGCCCTCGCCGTGCCCTCGCCGTGCCCTCGCCGTGCCCTCGCCGGTGCGTCCGCCGGTGAACGCCGCCCCACCCGTCGGTGACCGCGCCCCGGCTCGTCCTTCATGGCACCGTCACGGCCCCGTCATGCCCGGGATCGGTTCGCACCAGGGACCCTTGGGGCACTATGACGGGGTGGCAGCCGCGAGGTCGTCCGACGACGCAGCCGGCCCGCTCCGCAGGACCGGGCGGGCCATCGGTCGTGCCGTACGCCTGCCGCTCACCGGCACCGCCAAGATCATCCGCAAGGCCACACACGCGCACGGCGCCGGTGAGTCCGGGCTCGGCAAGCTGATCGAGCTGCACGCGGTGAACGGCGCGGGCGATGTGATGATCACCGTCGCGCTCGCCTCGACCGTCTTCTTCTCCGTCCCCACCGACGAGGCCCGGGGCCGCGTCGCGCTCTATCTCGCCATCACCATGGCGCCCTTCACCCTGCTCGCCCCGGTGATCGGCCCGCTCCTCGACCGTCTTCCGCACGGCCGCCGCGCCGCCATGGCCTGCGCCATGTTCACCCGGGCCGCGCTCGCGATCCTCATGTCGGCCGCCGTCATCACCGGCAGTCTGGAGCTGTATCCGGCGGCGCTCGGGGTGCTCGTCGCGTCGAAGGCGTACGGGGTGATCCGCAGCGCGGTCGTGCCCCGGCTGCTGCCCCCGGGTTTCTCGCTGGTACGGGCCAACTCCCGGGTCACCCTCGCCGGACTGCTCGCCACCGGGGTCGCCGCCCCGATCGGCGCGGGGCTGCACCAGATCGGCCCCCGCTGGCCGCTCTACGGCGCATGTCTGGTCTTCCTCGGCGGAACGTTCCTGGCGTTCTCGCTGCCGCACAAGGTGGACTCGGCGAAGGGCGAGCGCAAGGCCCGGCTGGTCAAGCACGGTGAGAAGCGGCCCAGTCTCCGTACGGTCGGCCCCTCGGTCCTGCACGGTCTCCAGGCGAACGCGTCCCATCGCGCGCTCTCCGGCTTTCTGATCTTCTTCCTCGCCTTCCTGCTGCGCGAGCATCCCCTCCCGGGCCAGAGCGCGGCCGTCTCCCTGGGGATCGTGGGCGTCGCGGCCGGGGCGGGCAACGCCCTGGGCACCGCGGTCGGGGCCTGGCTCAAGGCGCGCGGCCCCGAGCTGATCATCGCCACGATGCTGGGCATCGCCCTCACCACGGCGGTCCTCGCGGCGCTGTTCTTCGGCGGTCCGCTGATGGCGCTGCTCTGCGCGGTCGCGGGTCTCTGCCAGGCGCTGTCGAAGCTGTCCCTGGACGCGGTGATCCAGCGGGACGTCCCCGAGCAGGTGAGGACCTCGGCCTTCGCGCGCTCCGAGACGCTGCTCCAGATGTCCTGGGTGGTGGGCGGCGCCATCGGGATCGCGCTGCCGCTCAACGGGGTGCTGGGCATGTCCGTCGCCGCCGCCATCATCGGGGTCGGGGCGCTCGCCGCCGCGCGGGGGCTGCTGACCGTCGCCCGACGCGGCACCCCGCACCCCCGCGTGGCATGACCCCGCCCGGCCCGCGCCCGTGTCCGCCCCGCCCGCACCCGCCCGGCCCGCGCGTGCCCGCCCCGCCCGCACCCGCCCGGCGCGAGCCCCTGCCCGCCCTGCCCGCGTGCGCGTGCCCGCCCGTGCGACCACGCGGCTCGCCGCACCCCCGCGCCGCCCGCGCCGGTACGACCGATAGCCTTCGCCCCATGACCGTTGCGTTCTTCTCTGGTAGGGCCCGCAGGGCCGGCGTCGCCCTCGGTGCTGTGTCCGCCGGACTCCTCGTCCTCGCCGCCTGTGACAAGCCGACGCCGCTCGCGACCGTGACGGTCGGCGGCGACTCGGTGAACACCGAGGCCGCCTGCTACAACGACGGCGGGGCGATCAAGCAGACCGAGATCCAGTCCTGCCTCAACAAGAAGGCGGAGACGACCGTCGAGGTCGCCATGGACGACCAGGTCCACTTCGGTGTCGACCCGGCGATCGCCGAGCACGGCTGGACGCTCTTCATCGACGGTCAGCAGGCCGAGCAGGAGCCGTACAAGAAGACGTACCGTACGATCCCCGGCAGCGCGTTCTTCTCCAGCCAGACCGGCGAACCCACGAACTCCACCCAGGTCAGCATCGTGGAGACCAGCGGCAAGGAACTGACCGGCATCTGGCAGTTCGAGTTCAAGAAGACGTCCTGACCCCACCGCGCCCTGGAGGGCCCCGCCATGCGTGTACTTGTCGTAACGGCGGTGTCGGCGGAGGCGGACTCCGTCGCCGCGGGACTCGACCGGTTCGCCGGCAGCGGTGTCCGTGAACTGACCGGCGGCTACGCGATCGCGGGCCACGCCCAGTACACGCCCCGCCCCGGATCCGTGCAGATACCGGTGGTGGACGTGCTGGCCAGCGGGGTCGGACCGACGGCGGCGGCCGTGGCCACGGCGACGGCGCTGGCGGCCTCCCCGTACGACCCTCCGTACCATCTCGTCATCTCGGCCGGTATCGGCGGCGGGTTCCGCCATCGCGCCCCGGTGGGTTCGCTCGTCGTGGCGGACACGATCGTCGCGGCCGACCTCGGTGCAGAGACGCCCGACGGCTATCTGCCCGTCGACGAACTGGGCTTCGGCCGCAGCGTCCACCGGCCCCCCGCCGAGCTGACGGCCCGTCTGGCCAAGGTGCTGGACACCGCTCCGGGCGGCACCGTCCTCGCACCGGTCCTGACCGTCTCCACCACGACCGGCACGGCGGCCCGTACGGCCGAGCTGACCGCACGCCATCCGCTCGCCGCGGCCGAGGCCATGGAGGGCTTCGGGGTCGCGGAGGCCGCCGCCGTCCACTCCGTACCGTGCGTCGAGATCCGCGCGGTCTCCAACGCCGTGGGACCGCGCGACCGCTCCTCCTGGGAGATCGGCCGGGCCCTGGAAGCGCTGCGGTACGCGTTCACGCTGCTCACCCCCGTCTTCGAGGAGCCGTCATGACCGTGACGCCGCTGCGGATCGCCTACTCCCCCTGCCCGAACGACACCTTCGTCTTCGAGGCCTGGGCCCATGGCCGGGTGACCGGCGCCCCGGACCTCGATGTCACCTTCGCGGACATCGACATCACCAACGGGATGGCGGAGCGCGGCGAGTTGGACGTGCTCAAGGTCTCGTACGCCGTGCTGCCCTGGGTCCTGGACGAGTACACACTGCTGCCGTGCGGCGGCGCGCTGGGGCGGGGCTGCGGTCCGCTCGTGCTGACCCGGGAGCCGGGCACGGATCTGACCGGCAGGACCATCGCCGTACCGAGCGAGCGCTCCACGGCCTATCTGCTCTTCCGGCTGTGGGCGGCGGAGGTCGTGCCGGGCGGGGTGGGCGAGGTGGTCGTCCTGCCGTTCCACGAGATCATGCCGGCGGTGCGCGACGGCAAGGTGGACGCCGGACTCGTCATCCACGAGGCACGTTTCACCTATCAGGACTACGGTCTGCACTGCCTCGCCGACATGGGCGAGCACTGGGAGTCCACGACGGGCCTGCCGATCCCGCTGGGAGCCATCATCGCGAAGCGCTCGCTGGGCACCGAGACGCTCCAGCTCCTGGCCGAGTCGGTGCGCAGGTCGGTCCGGATGGCCTGGGACGACCCGGAGACCTCACGCCCGTATGTCCTGGCGCACTCCCAGGAGATGGACCCGGCGGTGGCGGACCAGCACATCGGGCTGTACGTCAACGAGTTCACCGCGAACCTGGGCGACGACGGTTACGCGGCGGTCCGCGGGCTGCTCACCCGCGCCGCGGCCGAGGGACTGGTACCGCCCCTCGGCCGGGACGCGTTGCGTTTCGTCTGACCCGATCCGGGATCGGGGATCCGCGGTGGTCCCGCGCGCCGGACATCACACGGCACACGGCACGCGGCGCTGTCACACCGCACGGCCCGCCGGCCGGTGTCCCTTACGCGTTGTCCCTCACACGTCCAACTGGTCCGCGACCGCCCGCAGCAGGCCCGCGATCTTCGCGCCATGGACCTTGTCGGGGTAGCGGCCACGCTCCAGCATCGGTGTGATGTTCTCCAGCAGGGTCGTCAGATCCTGGACGATCGAGGCCAGTTCGTCGGGCTTGCGGCGCTGGGCCGCCGCGACCGAGGGCGTCGGGTCGAGGACCGTCACCGAAAGCGCCTGGTCGCCGCGCTGTCCCGCGACGACACCGAACTCCACGCGCTGGCCTGGCTTGAGTGCGTCGACTCCGGCAGGGAGGACCGACGAGTGCACGAAGACGTCGCCGCCGTCGTCGCGGGAGAGAAAGCCGAAGCCCTTCTCGCTGTTGAACCACTTGACCTTGCCGGTAGGCACGTCTGTCCTCGTCCTCGTACTCGTTGGGGCGCTGGCGCGCACAAAAACGGCTCTGGATAGCACTACAGCGGGTCCACCGACCCGCCACCCCCAAGGCTAATGGTCCAGGGGCTGGTGACAAGACGTCGCCGGATGGTTCCTGTCCGCTGCTGTCCGGTGGGAACTACCCTGGTGGCGTGACTGCTACTCCTTCCCCCCGGACCACGGACGAGGCCGGACCCGGCGACGGGCTGGTCCGTATCGGCGCGATCGTTTTCATCGTCGGCGCGATCGCGACACTGATCACCGTGGCGCCGTTGTTCCTCGGGACCGACCCGTTCCCGTCCGTCGCCTATGCCGTCTGCATGCTGATGGGGGTGGGCTTCCTGATCGCGGGCGCGGGGGTGCTGCGGTCGATCGCGGCCCAGCGCCGCCACGCCCGGTCGCGGGCCGACGCGGTCTCCTAGACCCGGCGCGGTCTCCTGGGCCCGGCGCGGTCTCCTGGGCCCTGGCCGGTATCTGGCCGGTACTTCGCCCCTGACCGGGCCTCGGTTCCGGCCGGTTCTAGGCCCGGTCCGGCACCAGGGGCGTGTAGCTCTCCAGCCAGGCCGGGAACGCCGTCAGGTCCGGCAGGATCACATCCGCCCCGGCCGCCCGCAGTTCGTCCGCGCCGCACGGGCCAGTCGGTACGGCGACGGAGAGCGCCCGCGCCGTACGCGCTCCCCGCACATCGCCGATGTGGTCGCCCACGTACACCGTCGCACCGTGCTCACGCAGCGCCTCGGCCTTGGCCTCCGCCCACAGCCAGCCGACCACCTCGTCCGGCTCGATACCGAGGTGGCTCAGATGCAGCTTGGCGTTCGGCTCGTGCTTGGCGGTGACGACGATCGCCCGGCCGCCCCGCGCCTGTACGGCCGCGACGGCCTCCCGGGCCCCGGGCATCGCGGGTGTCGGAGCGATCGCGAATGTGGGATAGATCTCCCGGTAACGGTCGCCCATCGCCTCGATCCGGTCCTCGGGGAACCAGTGCGCCAGCTCCTGCTCCAGCGGCGGCCCGAGCCGGGTGATCGCGAGATCGGCGTCGATCGGCACCCCGGTCTCGGCGGAAAGTGCCAGGTAGACGGCGCGAATACCGGGGCGGGAGTCGATGAGGGTCATATCGAGGTCGAAGCCGACCGTGGGCGCGGGCCGAGCCGTGGAGGAAGCCATGGCATCCATTGTGCCCAGGAGGCCCCGGCCTGGATCGGCCCCAGGACAGTGGCTTGATACGGACGCTTAGACTTAGGCAAGCCTCACCAGACTCCGCCGGGCCGTGCCGTGCCCCGCCGGGGCCGTCCCCTGTCCCGCCCGCCTGTCCCGCCCGCCTGTCGCACCCGTTCCGATTGGTCCCGATGTCAGCCGCCGCCCCGCCGATCCCCAGCACCCGACGTGCCCTGGTGACCCGCCGTATCGGCTGGACGGCGGCAGCCGTCGTGGCCGTGCTGCTCGCGGTCCTGCTGAGCCTCGCCGTCGGCGCCCGTGCCGTCCCGCCCTCCGCGGTCCTCGACGCGCTGCTCCACGGAGGGCGCGGCGACGACGCCGAGGTCATCCGCCAACTGCGCGTGCCGCGCACCCTGATCGGGCTGATGGTCGGGGCCTCGCTCGCCCTCGCCGGCACCGTCCTCCAGGGCATCACCCGCAATCCGATCGCCGACCCCGGCATCCTCGGCATCAGCCAGGGCGCCTCCGTCGGTGTCGTGCTGGCCATCGCCTTCGCCGGGGTGCACACGCTCAACGGTTATGTCTGGTACGCGTTCGCGGGCGCGGGTCTCGCCTCGGTGGCGGTGTACGCGGTCGCCTCCAGCGGACGCGGCGGCGCGACCCCCGTCAAACTCGCCCTGGGTGGCGCCGCGATCAACGCGCTGCTCGTCTCGGTGACGACGGGGGTGCTGACCACCGACGCGGCGGCGCTGGACGAGTTCCGCTTCTGGCAGGTCGGTTCGATCGCGGGCCGGGACGCCGAAGTGGCGGGCCAGGTCTGGCCGTTCCTGCTGATCGGTACCGTGCTGGTGGTCTCCGTGGCACGCGGTCTCGACGCGCTGGCGCTCGGCGAGGACGTGGCGAAGGGGCTGGGCCAGAACGTGGCGGCCGTACGGGTGCTGGGCGGCCTCGGCGCGACCGTACTCACCGGTGTGGGGGTCGCGGCGGCGGGACCGATCGCCTTCGTGGGCCTCGCCGTTCCGCATATCGCCCGCGCCGTCGTCGGCACCGACCACCGCTGGGTGCTTCCGATGGCCGCGCTGATCGGGCCCGTGATGCTGCTGGTCTCCGATGTGATCGGCCGGATCGTCTTCCCGCCGAGCGAGGTTCCCGCCGGTGTGATGACCGCGCTCATCGGGGTGCCGTTCCTCGTCGCTCTCGTCCGCAGGAAGGCGGTGCCGGCATGACGACCGCCGCGTCGAGGAAGACGAAGAAGTCGAAAGAGACGAGGGCCCCCGGGCCCGGCGGCACCTCCGGCAGCACGTCCGGCGGCACCTCCGGCCGTGGCGACGGAATGCGGCCGACGGGGTACACCCGGCTGCGGATCGGACGCGGCTCGTTCCTGCTGCACCGGCGCGCGGCGGCGGTGGCCGGCGCGCTCGCCGTCGCGCTGGCGGCCGTGTGCGTGGTGTATCTGAGTGTCGGTGAGACCGTCGTACCGCCCTCCGAGGTGGTGAAGGTGCTGCTCGGGCGGCCGTCGTCGGACGAACTGGTCGTCGGCACCCTGCGGCTGCCACGCATGGTGGCCGGGCTGTACGTGGGGCTCGCGTTCGGGATCGCGGGCGCGCTGATCCAGACCGTCGCCCGCAATCCGCTGGCCAGTCCCGACATCATCGGTATCAGCCAGGGCGCGAGCGCGCTCACGGTCGGCGCGATGACCTTCGGTGTCACCTCGTTCACCGTGCTGCCGTATCTCTCCGTCGCCGGCGGGATCCTGGCGGCGGCGCTGGTCTACCTGTTCGCCTGGCGCGGCGGACTGCACGCGACCCGGTTCGTGCTGATCGGGATCGGCTTCGCGATCGCGCTGCGCTCCGTCACCACGCTCTTCCTGACCAAGGGCGACTATCTGGTCGCCCAGCAGGCGCAGGTGTGGATGACGGGCTCGCTCAACGGCCGGGGCTGGGACGAGGCCACGCCGCTCGGCGGAGTGCTGCTGGTGCTGCTGCCGGCGGTGCTGTGGGCGGCGTACGCGCAGCGCACGGTGTCGATGGACGACGACACGGCCACCGCCCTGGGCGTACGGCTCGGACGCGTACGGCTGGGTCTGGTGCTGCTCGGTGTGGTGCTGGCGTCGGTCGCCACGGGAGCGGCGGGCCCGGTGGACTTCGTGGCGCTGCTGGCCCCGCAGATCGCCCGGCGCATGACCCGTACCGCGCAGATCCCGCTGCTGTGTTCGGCGCTGATGGGCGCGGTGATCGTCGTACTCGCCGATCTGCTGGCCCGCAAGCTGCTGGCGCCGACCGAGCTGCCGGTGGGCGTGCTGACGGCGGCGGTGGGCGCGCCGTATCTGATCTGGCTGATCGTCAGGAGCCGTACTGCGGGAGCAGGCGCGGGAGCAGGAGCGGGGGGCAGGGCATGAGCAGGAGCAGGAGGCAGGGCATGAGCAGGCTGACGGCCCGCGGGCTGACGCTCGCGTACGAGGACCGCACGGTCGTGCACGAGCTGGAACTGGCCGTCCCCGACGGGCGGGTGACCGTGATCGTCGGCCCGAACGCCTGCGGCAAGTCGACGACGCTGCGCGCGCTGGGGCGGCTGCTGAGACCCCGGGGCGGTTCGGTGCTGCTGGACGGCGAGGAGCTGGCGAAGATCCCGACGCGGCGCATCGCCCGGTCGATCGGTCTGCTGCCGCAGTCCCCGGTGGCGCCGGAGGCGATCACGGTCGCGGACCTGGTCTCGCGCGGACGCCAGCCGCACCAGCACTGGTGGCAGCAGTGGTCGGACGAGGACGAGCGCGCGGTGACGGAGGCGATGGAGCGTACGGCGGTGACCGCGCTCGCCGACCGGCCGGTGGACGAACTCTCGGGCGGCCAGCGCCAGCGCGTGTGGATCGCGATGGCCCTGGCCCAGGAGACCGATCTGCTGCTGCTGGACGAACCGACGACCTTCCTGGACATCGCGCACCAGGTGGAGGTCCTCGACCTGGTGCGCCGTCTCAACCATGAGCAGGGGCGTACGGTCGTGATCGTCCTGCACGATCTCAACCAGGCGGCCCGTTACGCCGACCATCTCGTCGCGATGAAGTCGGGCCGTATCGTCGCGGAGGGCCGCCCCGGGGACGTGGTGACGGCCGATCTGGTACGGGAGGTCTTCGGGCTCTCCGCCGTCGTGATCCCGGACCCGGTGACGGGCTCGCCCCTGGTGATCCCGGGAGCGCCGTTCCAACCGGACGCGGCGGGGGCGTAGGCGGGGACGGGGGCGTAGGGGGGCGGGGCGTAGGGGGGCGGGGCGTAGGGGGGCGGTTGGTCGCGTGGCTGGGGTGGATCGCCATCTGCGGGTCAGGGCTGAGGGGTTCGGGGTGGGCCGGATGGTTCGGTGTCGGGTGGGGGGCCGCCCCTCTGGCTCTGAGTTTCGCGGCGCCCGGGGGGGGGGGAAAGGGGCCCCAGCGGAGGCGCGCGGCGCGCAGAACACACCTCACACCT
>NZ_JBIASO010000022.1:0-157241 GCF_042890865.1 Streptomyces sp. NPDC002018 | reverse complement strand
GGAAGCTAAGCCTCACAGCGCCGATGGTACTGCAGGGGGGACCCTGTGGGAGAGTAGGACGCCGCCGAACAATTATTGTGGGGATGCCCCGCACCTTTATGGTGCGGGGCATTTCTGCGTTCAGTGGCGTTCGCTCGCGTTCACCTGCGTTCACGGACGTTCATAGGCGTTCATGGGTGTTGGCCCCCGTTCATGACGCCTTCAAGCTCCGTTCACAAGTCCCGTTCGGTGACGAGGCTCTGAGCATGGCTCAGGATCGGGTATGCTTTATCTCGTTGCAGCGCCCCAATAGCTCAGTCGGTAGAGCGTCTCCATGGTAAGGAGAAGGTCTACGGTTCGATTCCGTATTGGGGCTCCGCGTAGAAGAAGGCCCCCGCCACTCGGCGGGGGCCTTCTTGCTGTCTGCTCGACCGGACAGATTCAGCTGGGGTGGGGCTCCGGGACGCGCATCGCGAGGATGGCCATGTCGTCGGAGGCCGGCTCGGCCGCGAAGCGTTCCACCGCGCGCAGTACCCGGGAGGCGACCGCGCCCGCGGTCAGTCCCGTACAGCTCGTCAGAACATCGGCCAGGCCGTCGTCGCCCAGCATGCGGGTGCCTTCCCGGCGTTCGGTGACGCCGTCGGTGACACACAGGAGGACATCGCCCGGGTCCAGGGTGATCGTCTGCTCGTACAGCTCCAGGTCCTCCATCACACCGAGGAGCGGCTGCGGCTCGGCGGCCGGCTCGACCGTGCCGTCCTGGCGCAGCCGCAGAGGGAGCGGATGGCCGGCGCAGACCATCTTGAGGACCGCGCTGCCGTCCTCCTGTGGCCACAACTCGCCGTACAGCAGGGTGAGGAAGCGGCTGCGGGCGCCCTCCTCGAGGATCGCCGCGTTCAGCCGTTCCAGGACCGCGGGCCCGCGGAAGCCCTCGCGGGCCAGCAGCCGGAGCGCGTGCCGGGCGAGGCCGGTGACGGCCGCGGCCTCCGGGCCCGTACCGCAGACATCGCCGATGGCGAAGCCGTAGGCGCCGTCCCGGATGGGGAACAGATCGTAGAAGTCGCCGCCGACCTCGTTGCCTTCGCCCGCCGCGCGGTAGATGACATCGACCTCGACGCCCGGTACCTCGGGGAGGCCCGGCGGCAACAGGCTCCGCTGGAGTGCCTGGCTGATGGCGGTGCGCTCGGAGTAGAGACGGGCGTTGTCGAGCGCGAGTGCCGCTCGGCGTGAGAGGTCCTCGGCGAGCTCCAGGATCTCCTGGCGGAAGTGCTCGTCCGAGGGCTTGCCGAGCGTCAGCATGCCGATGACCCGGTTGCGGGCCACCAGCGGGAGGACGACGGTCTCGCCGCCGACCGCCGCCGCTGTCGCCAGCGTGATGCCGACGCCCGAGGCGAGGGAGGAGGAACTCCGTCCCAGTTCCCGCATGGAGGTGCGCAGCGCGGCCTGGTGGGCGGCTTCCGAGGGGGCGTTCCAGATACGGGCGCCGGGGGCCGGGACCGGGTCCGGCGGGTCGATCTTGGCGAGGAGCGCCTTGAGGCCGTCGATGCGTTCCTCGTCCTCGTGCAGTACGTACGAGAGGTACGGGTCGGAGGACTGGTCGGCGATCGTGTAGACGGCGCACCAGGTGGCGAGGGTGGGGACGGTCATCTGCGCCATCAGGGCCAGCGTCTGGTCGCGGTCCAGTGTCCCGGCGAGCAGGTCGGAGGCCTCGACGAGGAAGGAGAGCGAACCCCGCCGGAGGCGTTCGAGTTCACCGAGGCGGGCCGATTCGACGGCCAGGGCGATACGGTCGGCGGCGAACTGGAGGCGCAGTGCCTCTTCGTTGGAGTAGCGGCCTGCGCCCTCCGCGGCGACGCCCAGGGAGCCGGTGAGCCGGCCCTCGACCTTGAGCGGGACGGTCACGACGGAGCGCATCCCGGTGCCGTTGAGGAGCGGGACGGCGCCCGGGACCGCCGTCAGGTCGTCATGGACGGCCGGCATACGAGCGGAGCCGTACCGTCCGGTCCCGGCCTCCACGGGGACGCGTGCGAAGCGCTGACGGGCGGAGGGGAGGCCGGTGGAGGCCCGGACCTCCAGCTCCGTCTCGTCGTCCGTGGCGAGCAGCAGGAAGGCCGAGTCGCCGTCGAGCATGTCGCGGGCGCGTTCCACGGTGCGTTGGAGGAGTCCGTCGAGGTCGTCGGGGGCCGGGGAGCCGATGAAGACCTCGAAGGGGTCCGCGGTACGGCTCTCGGCGCCGGAGTCACCCGCGCCGCGCAGCGGGGTCTGGATGACGGCGCGCTCGTAGTCGTGGACGAGGAGACAGACGGTGGACGGCTCACCGTGGGTGTCGCGCACCCTGAGGTGGGAGGCGTAGACGGGGACGACCCGGCCGTCCGAGGCGCGGATTCCGTAGCTGCCCTCCCAGCGGGAGAGCTGGAGGGCCTCGACGATGCCGGTGCCCAGGCCGGGGGTGTGGGGCCAGGCGGCGATGTCGGTCAGCGGCTTGCCGATGACCTGGTCGGCCTTGTATCCGAAGAGGTGCTGGGCGTCCTCGTTCCAGTTGACGACGGCCGCGCTCCGGTCGATCTGGACGACGGCGACCCGTACGCGCTCGTCGGCGACGGGGAGCAGACTGGTGGGCAGGACGGGTCCGGCCGAGCGGGTGCCCACGGGGCGCTGGGGAAGGTCGAGCTGGAACCAGACCTGTTTGTACGTGGAGGTGTACTCGACGCCCCAGCGCGAGGCGAGGGCGGCGCAGAGCAGCAGGCCCCTGCCGTTCTCGCGGTCGGCGTTGGCGAACGACCGGCCGGTGCCCTGGATGGGGATCTCGCGCTCGGGGTAGCGGTCGGCGACCTCGACCCGGACGCCGTCCTCGGTACGGAGGCACAGCACGTCGGCGGAGGTGCCCGCGTGGATGACGGCATTGGTGACGAGCTCGCTGGTGAGGACGACCGCGTCGTCGACGACATCGGCGTAGCCCCATCCCTGGAGCGTGTCGCGGACGAACGCGCGGGCGGTGGCCACGGACCGTCCGACGGGGTCGAAGGTGGCAGCCGCCCGCGCGGTGATCACATAACTCCTCGTACGCGTTTCGACGCCCGGCTCCGCCATGATCGGCTCCGCCCCTCCTGGTGCCCGGTGGGTAGTACCTTCGCCACACCGCCCCCTGCCGGGCGGACCGGGGTGGTTGGACAGCCGGAGGCCAGGTTACTTACCTTCGCTGTCCGAGCGGATGCCGGTCGCCGCTGTTTCCGCCCTGCGGGGGCGGGGACGCTAAGCGAAGCTGCCGAACTGTTATGGCCTGGTTCGGACGTGGTGAAACACTGGGCAGGCTTCCGGAGACAGCCCGGCGGTACGGTCAACCCCTGCGGGAGGGACACGGTGGAGTCTGGCACGGCGGCGCGTGGCACGAGTACGCGTGCGAAAGGCGGACGGTCCCGGAGCAATGGGACTTCCGAGGTGGACACGGCTGAGCTGCAGAGACTGCTGGCCGCCTTGGTGTCGATGCGGGACGGCAATTTCCGTAAACGGCTGACCGTCGCCGGCGACGATGTGATGGCGGAGATCGCCGCTGTCTTCAACGAGGTCGCCGACCGCAATCTCCATCTCACGGGTGAGCTGGCCCGGGTGCGGCGCATGGTAGGGCGTGAGGGAAAACTCACGGAGCGGCTGGAGACGGGCGCCTGCGAGGGATCCTGGGCTGCCGCCATCGACGCGTCGAACGCGCTGGTGGACGATCTGGCACGGCCTGTCTCCGAGGTCGGGCGGGTGCTCTCCGCGGTCGCCGAGGGCGATCTGGAGCAGCGGATGGAGCTGCGCTCGCACTCCGCCGACGGTGCGGAGCGGCCGTTGCGTGGTGAGTTCCTGAAGGTGGCCCGTACGGTCAACAACCTGGTCGATCAGCTCTCGGCGTTCACCGACGAGGTGACGCGGGTGGCGCTGGAGGTCGGTACCGAGGGCAAGCTCGGGGGCCAGGCCAAGGTGCGCGGTATGTCCGGTTCGTGGAAGGACCTCACGGATTCGGTCAACACGATGGCGTACCGGCTCACCGCTCAGGTACGTGACATTGCTCTCGTCACGACGGCCGTGGCCAAGGGTGATCTGTCGCGCAAGGTCACGGTGCATGTGGCCGGCGAGATGCTTCAGCTCAAGAACACCGTGAACACCATGGTGGACCAGCTCTCCTCGTTCTCCTCCGAGGTGACGCGGGTCGCCCGGGAGGTCGGTACCGAGGGTGAGCTGGGCGGTCAGGCGACCGTGCCGGGGGTGGCGGGGGTCTGGAAGGACCTGACCGACTCGGTGAACACGATGGCCGGCAACCTGACCAGTCAGGTGCGCGGTATCGCGGAGGTCACGACGGCGGTCGCCAACGGTGATCTGTCGCAGAAGGTCACGGTGAGCGCGCGGGGCGAGGTGGCGCAGCTCGCGGAGACGATCAACCAGATGACCGAGACGCTCCGTACCTTCGCGGACGAGGTGACCCGGGTGGCGAGCGAGGTGGGCGCCGAGGGTCTGCTCGGTGGTCAGGCGCAGGTGCCGGGCGCCGCCGGGACCTGGAAGGACCTCACGGACTCGGTCAACACCGTCTTCCGTAATCTGACGACGCAGGTGCGGGACATCG
Source organism: Streptomyces sp. NPDC002018 (assembly GCF_042890865.1). Classification (NCBI taxonomy): domain Bacteria; kingdom Bacillati; phylum Actinomycetota; class Actinomycetes; order Kitasatosporales; family Streptomycetaceae; genus Streptomyces; species Streptomyces sp. NPDC002018. Next base: position 152,662 of record NZ_JBIASO010000022.1, on the reverse strand, counting down.
CGCAGGTGACGACGGCGGTCGCGAACGGCGATCTGTCGCAGAAGGTCACCGTCGATGTGGCGGGCGAGATGCTGGAGCTGAAGAACACCGTCAACACGATGGTGGACCAGCTCCAGTCGTTCGGTTCGGAGGTCACCCGGGTCGCGCGGGAGGTCGGTGTCGAGGGCCGGCTGGGCGGCCAGGCCGAGGTGCCGGGCGCGGCGGGGACCTGGAAGGACCTCACCGATTCGGTGAACACGGCCTTCCGTAACCTCACCGGCCAGGTGCGGGACATCGCGCAGGTGACGACGGCGGTCGCCAATGGCGATCTGACCCAGAAGGTCACCGTCGATGTGGCGGGCGAGATGCTGGAGCTGAAGAACACCGTCAACACGATGGTGGCGCAGCTCTCCTCCTTCGCCGACCAGGTCACCGTGATGGCACGGGACGTGGGCACGGAGGGCCGGCTGGGCGGTCAGGCGCGGGTGGACGGCGTCAGCGGCACCTGGAAGGAACTCACCGACTCCGTCAACTTCATGGCGGGGAATCTCACGGATCAGGTGCGTCAGATCGCGCAGGTGACCACCGCGGTGGCGCGGGGTGATCTGTCGCAGAAGATCGACGTGGACGCGCGCGGCGAGATCCTGGAGCTGAAGAACACCATCAACACGATGGTCGATCAGCTCTCCGCCTTCGCCGACCAGGTGACCAGGGTCGCGCGCGAGGTGGGTACGGACGGACGGCTCGGCGGTCAGGCGAAGGTGCCGGGTGTGGCCGGTGTGTGGCGGGATCTGACCGATTCCGTCAACGGCATGGCGGGCAACCTCACCGATCAGGTCCGTAACATCGCGGGTGTCGCGACGGCGGTCGCGCGGGGTGACCTGTCGCAGAAGATCGACGTGGACGCCCGGGGCGAGATCCTGGAGCTGAAGAACACCCTCAACACGATGGTGGACCAGCTCTCGAACTTCGCCGAGCAGGTCACGCGGGTGGCGCGCGAGGTGGGCACCGAGGGCATCCTCGGCGGTCAGGCCGAGGTCCAGGGCGTCTCCGGCACCTGGAAGGACCTGACCCAGTCCGTCAACTTCATGGCGAACAACCTGACCTCCCAGGTCCGCAATATCGCCGAGGTCACCACGGCGGTCGCCAGGGGCGATCTGTCGAAGAAGATCACGGTCGACGCCAAGGGCGAGATCCTGGACCTGGTCACGACCGTCAACACGATGGTCGACCAGCTTCTGAACTTCGCGGACGAGGTGACGAGGGTCGCCCGTGAGGTGGGTACGGAGGGCATCCTCGGCGGTCAGGCCAGGGTCCGGGGTGTCACCGGCATCTGGAAGGACCTCAGCGACAACGTCAACACCATGGCCAACAACCTGACCAGTCAGGTGCGGAACATCTCGCGGGTCTCGGCCGCGGTCGCCAACGGCGATCTGACGAAGAAGGTGACGGTCGAGGCGCGTGGCGAGGTCGCGGAGCTCGCCGACACCGTCAACACGATGGTGACGACGCTGTCCTCGTTCGCGGACGAGGTGACCCGGGTCGCGCGTGAGGTGGGCACCGAGGGCGAACTGGGCGGCCAGGCGAGGGTGCCCGGTGTGTCGGGGACCTGGAAGGACCTCACCGAGTCGGTGAACTCGATGGCGTCCAATCTGACCGGTCAGGTGCGTCAGATCGCCACCGTCACGACCGCCATCGCGAAGGGCGATCTCACCAAGAAGATCGACATCGACGCTCGCGGTGAGATCCAGGAGCTCAAGAACACCATCAACACCATGGTCGACCAGCTCTCCTCCTTCGCCGAGGAGGTGACCCGGGTGGCCCGCGAGGTGGGTACGGACGGCCAGCTCGGCGGCCAGGCGCGGGTGCGGGACGTCGACGGGACCTGGCGCGACCTGACCGAGTCGGTGAACGAGATGGCGGGCAATCTGACCCGTCAGGTGCGCGCGATCGCCGCCGTGGCCACCGCGGTGACCCGGGGCGATCTCAATCTGAAGATCGATGTCGACGCGGCGGGCGAGATCCAGGTCCTCCAGGACAACATCAACACGATGATCGCCAATCTCCGGGACACCACCCTCGCCAACGAGGAGCAGGACTGGCTGAAGGGCAACCTCGCGCGTATCTCCGGTCTGATGCAGGGCCGCCGCGATCTCGACGACGTGGCCTCGCTGATCATGAGCGAGCTGACCCCGGTGGTGTCGGCGCAGCACGGCGCGTTCTTCCTGGCGATGCAGACCGGCACTGTGCCCCAGGTCGGTACGGACGGCGGCAGGGACGGTGCGTACGAGCTGTGCATGCGCGGCAGTTACGGCTACTCGGCCGGTTCGATGCCGACGGTCTTCCGGCCCGGTGAGACGCTCATCGGCACGGCCGCCGAGGAGAAGCGCACCATCCAGGTCAATGTGCCGCCGGGCTATCTCAAGATCTCGTCCGGGCTCGGGGAGGCGTCACCGGCGCATGTGATCGTGCTGCCGGTGCTCTTCGAGGGGAAGGTCCTCGGGGTGATCGAGCTGGCGTCGTTCCAGCCGTTCACGCATATCCAGAAGGACTTCCTCAACCAGATCGCCGAGATGATCGCGACGAGCGTCAACACCATCAGCGTCAACTCCAAGACGGAGGTGCTGCTGAAGCAGTCGCAGGAGCTGACCGAGCAGCTCCGTGAGCGTTCGGCGGAGCTGGAGAACCGGCAGAAGGCCCTCCAGGAGTCCAACGAGGAGCTGGAGGAGAAGGCGGAGCTGCTGGCTCAGCAGAACCGTGACATCGAGGTGAAGAACACCGAGATCGAAGAGGCCAGGCAGGTGCTGGAGGAGCGGGCCGAGCAGCTCGCGGTCTCGATGCGCTACAAGTCGGAGTTCCTCGCGAACATGTCGCACGAGCTGCGGACCCCGCTGAACTCGCTGCTCATCCTCGCCAAGCTGCTCGCGGACAACGCGGAGTCGAACCTCTCCCCGAAGCAGGTGGAGTTCGCGGAGACGATCCACGGCGCGGGCTCCGATCTGCTCCAGCTCATCAACGACATCCTCGATCTGTCGAAGGTCGAGGCGGGCAAGATGGATGTCAGCCCGACCCGGATCGCGCTGGTCCAGCTCGTCGACTATGTGGAGGCGACGTTCCGGCCGCTCACCGCGGAGAAGGGGCTCGACTTCTCCGTACGGGTCTCGCCGGAGCTGCCCGCGACCCTGCACACCGATGAACAGCGTCTGTTGCAGGTGCTGCGGAATCTGCTCTCCAACGCGGTGAAGTTCACCGACGGCGGAGCGGTGGAGCTGGTGATCCGCCCGGCCGGCACGGATGTGCCGCACGCCATCAGGGAGCAGTTGCTGGAGGCGGGTTCGCTGCGGGACGCGGACGGCGATCTGATCGCCTTCTCGGTCACCGACACGGGGATCGGGATCGCCGCGAGCAAGATGCGGGTGATCTTCGAGGCGTTCAAGCAGGCGGACGGCACGACCAGCCGGAAGTACGGCGGTACGGGTCTGGGCCTGTCCATCAGCCGGGAGATCGCCCGGCTGCTCGGGGGCGAGATCCACGCCGCGAGCGAACCGGGCCGCGGGTCGACCTTCACGCTCTATCTGCCGCTCCACCCCAGCGAGCTGCCCCCCCAGGGCTATCCGCAGTTGACGCCCGCGGGCATGCGGACGCACGGACGCCCGGTGGAGGACGGTACGGCGGACTCGGCGGGCCGGCAGCAGTCGGAGGCGGCCTCCCCGGACACCGAGCCGGCGGGCCCCGCCGCGCTGTTCCGGCGCCGTCGCAGGAGCACGGGTGCCGGAACGCAGGGCTCCGCGCCGTCGGGACAGGGGGCGCAGGCCCCGCGGGCGGCGGGCACGGGCCCCTCGGGCCGCGAGGAGTCCTGGGGCTCCCGCGCGGGCGGTACGGGCCGTCAGGACGCCCCCCGCGAGAGCCGTACGTTCGGTTTCGCCGGGGAGAAGGTGCTGATCGTGGACGACGACATCCGCAATGTCTTCGCCCTGACCAGCGTGCTGGAGCAGCACGGACTGTCGGTGCTGTACGCGGAGAACGGCCGTGAGGGCATCGAAGTCCTGGAGCAGCACGACGATGTGACAGTCGTTCTGATGGACATCATGATGCCCGAGATGGACGGCTACGCGACGACGACGGCGATCCGCAGGATGCCGCAGTTCGCCGGGCTGCCGATCATCGCGCTCACCGCGAAGGCGATGAAGGGCGACCGGGAGAAGGCCATCGACTCGGGTGCTTCCGACTATGTGACCAAGCCGGTTGATCCCGATCATCTGCTGACGGTGATGGAGCAGTGGATGCGCGACAGGTGAGCGGCCCGATGAGGAAACATCACCATGTCCTGACGGAGTACGCCGGACGGTGTGTGAGGCGGTGGTATTCGGGGAACCTTCTGGTCTCCCGCTACGTTTCTGCTTCGTGCACAGTGACATCACGGTGACAGGGTGTGGCGACAGGCGGGGTGCGGCTACCATGACCGGCACAAGGACGGACGGCGTAAGGGAGTCGTCCCCTGGGGCGGCACCCGGTGTGACACGGGGCACCGCGAGCGGGGGACATCCCATGCCGGGGCGAGGAGGGCGGGCGGCCATGGTGCAGAAGGCCAAGATCCTCCTGGTCGATGACCGGCCGGAGAATCTGCTGGCGCTGGAGGCCATTCTCTCCGCGCTCGATCAGACGCTGGTGCGGGCATCGTCCGGGGAGGAAGCGCTCAAAGCGCTGCTGACGGACGACTTCGCGGTCATCCTGCTGGATGTCCAGATGCCCGGGATGGACGGGTTCGAGACGGCCGCGCACATCAAACGGCGTGAGCGGACGCGGGACATCCCGATCATCTTTCTCACGGCGATCAACCATGGCCCGCACCACACCTTCCGGGGTTACGCGGCGGGTGCGGTCGACTACATCTCGAAGCCGTTCGATCCCTGGGTGCTGCGCGCCAAGGTCTCGGTCTTCGTCGACCTGTACATGAAGAACTGCCAGCTCAAGGAGCAGGCCGAGCTGCTCAGACTCCAGTTGGCCGGGGCGGGCGAGACCAAGGAGCCGACCGGTCTGCTCGCCGAACTGTCGGGACGGCTCGCGGCAGTTGAGGAGCAGGCGGAGGCGCTCTCCAAGCAGCTCGACGACGATTCGGCGGATGCCTCCGCCGTGGCCACCGCCGCCCATCTCGAACGCAAACTCACGGGTCTGCGGCGGGCTCTGGACGCGCTGGAGCCGGGCGCGGGAAGCAGTGGTACGCCCACCCTGCCCTCCCAGAGCTGAGACCGGCACAGGCCCCGCCGGGCCTGATCCGATGTGCCCCCGGATGTGATCCGGTGAACGGCGTCAGTTTTCCCCGGACTTGTGGCGACACGTACGGGTGAAGTGGTAGGCACACGTGTCGACGGCCGTGTACACCGGTAACCTCACCACCATGGCCTCACGTACGTCCGGCAAGGGTTCCCAGGGCACGGCGGGCACCGCGAAGCCGCGGGCCGGCCGTACGACCGGCGCCGCGAAGGTGGTACCCGCCAAGAAGACGGTGGCGAAGAAGACCGCGCCCGCGAAAAGACCACCGGCCAAGAAGGCGCCCGTCAAGAAAGCCGTCGCCAAGCCGGTGCCCAAAGCCGCGCCGTCCCCCACCGGGGGCGTGTACCGGCTCGTACGCGCCGTATGGCTCGGGGCGGCCCATGGTGTCGGCGCGATGCTCCGGGGCGTGGGGCGCGGGGCGAAGGGGCTCGACCCGGCCCACCGCAAGGACGGTCTGGCCCTGCTGCTGCTCGGTCTCGCCCTGGTCGTCGCGGCCGGCACCTGGTCGAATCTGCGCGGCCCGGTCGGTGATCTGGTCGAGATGCTCATCACCGGCACGTTCGGACGGCTCGATCTGCTGGTGCCGATACTGCTGGGCGCGATCGCCGTACGGCTGATCCTCTATCCCGAAAGGCCCGAGGCCAACGGGCGGATCGTCATCGGGCTCTCCGCGCTGGTCGTGGGCGTGCTCGGACTGGTCCACATCGCCTGTGGCGCGCCGGGGCGCGGCGAGGGCACCGAGGCCATCCAGGACGCGGGGGGGCTGCTGGGCTGGGCCGCGTCCAGGCCGCTGATCTTCACCGTGAGCGAGGTCCTCGCCGTACCGCTGCTTCTGCTGCTCACCTTCTTCGGGCTGCTGGTGGTCACCGCCACCCCCGTCAACGCCATTCCGCAGCGGCTGCGGCTGCTCGCCACCCGGCTCGGTCTCCTCGCGCCCCTCGAAGCCCCGGAAGGGGCGGACGAGCGGTACGACGAGCGGTACGGGGACGACGAGCGGTACGGGGACGACGAGCGGTACGACGAGCAGTGGCGTGAGGGGCTGCCCGCCGGCGCGCGCCGCCCGTCCGCGCGCCGGAGCGGAGTGCCCGGGGAGTACGACCCCGACCAGGCCGAGGCGGACGCGCTCTCCCGGCGGCGCAGGCCGCGCAGGGCCTCCGTACAGCCGGCCATGGAGCGTCCCATGGACGCGGTGGATGTGGCCGCCGCGGCGGCGGCCGCGCTGGACGGCGCGGTGCTCAACGGGATGCCGCCCTCGCCGGTCGTCGCGGATCTCACGCAGGGCGTCTCCGCGGGCGGAATGCGCAAGGACGGTACGGAGTCCGGGGAGCGCTCGGAGCTTCCGGAGCGCCCGGAGCCCGCGCCCTCCGCGCCGGTGCCGGCCGCGCGCGAGCCCCGGAAGCGGCCCGCGGGCGCCGCCGTCGCGGATCTGACCAAGCCCGCGCCGGCGCTGGACAAGCCGCTGCCCCCGCGCGCCGAACAGCTCCAGCTCCGCGGGGACATCACCTACGCGCTGCCCTCGCTGGACTTGTTGGAGCGCGGCGGTCCCGGCAAGACGCGCAGCGCCGCCAACGACGCCGTCGTCGCCTCGCTCACCAATGTGTTCATGGAGTTCAAGGTCGACGCGGCCGTCACCGGCTTCACCCGGGGCCCGACCGTCACCCGGTACGAGGTGGAGCTGGGCCCGGCCGTGAAGGTCGAGCGCATCATCGCGCTCACCAAGAACATCGCGTACGCCGTGGCCAGCCCCGATGTGCGGATCATCTCCCCGATCCCCGGCAAGTCCGCGGTCGGTATCGAGATCCCCAACACCGACCGGGAGATGGTCAACCTCGGTGATGTGCTGCGTCTCGCGGACGCCGCCGAGGACGACCATCCGATGCTGGTCGCGCTCGGCAAGGACGTCGAGGGCGGCTATGTGATGGCCAATCTGGCGAAGATGCCGCACATGCTGGTCGCGGGCGCGACCGGTTCCGGCAAGTCGTCCTGCATCAACTGTCTGATCACCTCGGTGATGGTCCGGGCGACCCCGGAGGACGTCCGGATGGTCCTGGTCGACCCCAAGCGGGTCGAGCTGACCGCCTACGAGGGCATCCCGCATCTGATCACGCCGATCATCACCAACCCCAAGCGGGCCGCCGAGGCGCTCCAGTGGGTCGTACGGGAGATGGATCTGCGCTACGACGATCTGGCCGCCTACGGCTACCGGCACATCGACGACTTCAACCGGGCCGTGCGCGACGGCAAGGTCAAGGCACCCGAGGGCAGCGAGCGCGAGCTGTCGCCGTATCCGTATCTGCTGGTGATCGTGGACGAGCTGGCCGATCTGATGATGGTCGCTCCCCGCGATGTCGAGGACGCCATCGTCCGTATCACCCAGTTGGCCCGCGCCGCCGGAATTCATCTGGTGCTCGCCACCCAGCGGCCCTCGGTCGATGTCGTCACCGGTCTGATCAAGGCGAACGTGCCCTCACGGCTGGCGTTCGCCACCTCCTCGCTGGCGGACAGCCGGGTCATCCTCGACCAGCCGGGCGCGGAGAAGCTGATCGGCAAGGGTGACGGGCTGTTCCTGCCGATGGGCGCGAACAAGCCGACCCGTATGCAGGGCGCCTTTGTGACGGAGGACGAGGTCGCGGCGGTCGTCCAGCACTGCAAGGATCAGATGGCGCCGGTCTTCCGCGACGATGTCGTGGTCGGCACGGCGAAGAAGAAGGACATCGACGAGGACATCGGCGACGATCTGGATCTGCTCTGCCAGGCCGTCGAACTGGTGGTCAGCACTCAGTTCGGCTCGACCTCGATGCTCCAGCGGAAGCTGCGCGTCGGTTTCGCCAAGGCGGGCCGGCTGATGGATCTGATGGAGTCGAGGAACATCGTCGGACCGAGCGAGGGCTCCAAGGCGCGCGATGTGCTGGTGAAGGCGGACGAAGTGGATGGAGTGCTCGCCGTGATCCGCGGGGAGCCTCAACCGTAGGAAAACGAGGAAAACGACGAAAACAAGGAAAACGACGAAAACGAGGAAAACGGAATCCTCGGCCAGCCCGAGCCAGCCCGACGGACGCGACCGAGCCTGACCGGGTGCGACCGGATTCTGTCGAGTCCAGCCGGGTTCTGGAGATCCTGACAGAACCCGGGCGAATCCAAGGGCAACCGTTTCCCTTGGGTGAACGTCAAGTTGGTGAGGGAAGCATGCTGTCCCTCTGCCACGCCGTCCGGTCATTCCGATGGCGTACAAAGTGCATCCGCCCGGTTGCCCCACCCTTTCGTACCACCCATAGACTGAACGTCCAGCAGGTGGCTACACGCTCGAAAGGCGCCCCCGTGTCCATCGGCAAATCCCCCGACGGCAGTGCCCCCGACGGCAACTCCCCGGAAGACGACCGGAATCCCCCCGACGACGACCGGAACTCCCTGGAAGAAGATCAGAACTTCCTTGAGGACGACCGGAACTCACTTGAAGACAGTCCCTTTTCGATCGAGGACGATCGGCCCTCGATCGGCCAGATCCTTCAGCAGGCACGTGTCGATGCCCGGCTGAGTGTCGACGACATCAGCAACTCCACCCGTGTGCGCGTGCCCATCGTGCACGGGATCGAGCAGGACGACTTCTCCCGCTGCGGCGGCGATGTCTACGCCCGCGGCCATATCCGCATGATCGCCCGCGCGGTGGGGGTCGATCCCGAACCGCTCGTCGAGCGGTTCGACGCCGACCACGGCGGGCGCCCGGCACCCACTCCCGCCGCCCCGCTCTTCGAAGCGGAACGGATCCGGCCCGAGCGTCGCAGTCCCAACTGGACCGCGGCGATGGTCGCGGCGATCGTCACGGTGGTCGGCTTCGTCGGCTTCACGGTGTTCGGCGGGGAGGAGGACACCGGTGGCAAGGGCAAGCAGGCCGCCGAGGGTCCCAAGCCCCAGAAGAGCGGTGTCAAGCCCACGCCGAGCAAGCCCGCGCCCAAGCCCGAACCGTCGGACAGCGCCATCGCGGCGGCCCCGCTCGACAAGGTCACGGTGCGGCTGTCGGCCATAGAGGACAAGAGCTGGATCTCGGCCAAGGCACATGACGGCAAGCTGCTGTTCGACGGACTCCTCAACAAGGGCGACTCCAAGACCTTCCAGGACGACGAGCAGATCGATCTGATTCTCGGCAACGCGGGTGCGATCGAACTGTTCGTGAACGGCAAGAAGGTCGAGGACGAGTTCGAGGCGGGACAGGTCGAGCGGCTCTCGTACACGCAGGGCGACCCCGAGGCCGGCTGACCAACCCTGCGGGACAGGGGCAGGGCCAGGACAAAGTAGTCTTGAGCCCATGCCCGAACGCCGTACCGTCGCCCTTGTCACACTCGGCTGCGCCCGTAACGAGGTGGACTCGGAGGAGCTCGCAGGCCGCTTGGCAGCGGATGGCTGGGAGCTCGTCCAGGACGCCTCGGACGCGGATGTCGCCGTCGTCAACACCTGCGGGTTCGTCGAGGCCGCGAAGAAGGACTCCGTCGACGCCCTGCTGGAAGCCAACGATCTCAAGGACCACGGCAGGACCCAGGCCGTCGTCGCCGTCGGCTGCATGGCCGAGCGGTACGGCAAGGAGCTCGCGGAGGCCCTGCCGGAGGCCGACGGAGTCCTCGGTTTCGACGACTACGCCGATATCTCCGACCGGCTCCAGACCATTCTGAGCGGCGGGGTCCACGCCTCGCACACCCCGCGTGACCGGCGCAGACTGCTGCCGCTCAGCCCGGTCGAGCGGCAGGGCGCAGGGGTCGCGCTGCCCGGTCACGCGCAGACGGCGGCCGAGGTCGCCCCGGCCCCCGAGGACCTGCCGGAAGGGCTCGCCCCGGCCTCCGGGCCCCGGGCGCCGCTGCGGCGGCGTCTGGACCGCAGCCCCGTCGCCTCCGTGAAGCTCGCTTCCGGCTGCGACCGGCGCTGCACCTTCTGCGCCATCCCGTCCTTCCGCGGGTCCTTCGTCTCCCGCCGCCCCTCCGATGTGCTCGGGGAGACGCGCTGGCTGGCCGAGCAGGGCGTCAAGGAGGTCATGCTCGTCTCCGAGAACAACACCTCGTACGGCAAGGACCTGGGGGACATCCGGCTGCTGGAGACCCTGCTGCCGGAGCTGGCCGCGGTCGACGGGATCGAGCGCGTACGGGTCAGCTATCTCCAGCCCGCCGAGATGCGGCCGGGGCTGATCGATGTGCTCACCTCGACGCCCAAGGTCGCGCCCTACTTCGATCTCTCCTTCCAGCACTCGGCGCCCGGTGTGCTGCGCGCGATGCGGCGCTTCGGGGACACCGACCGTTTCCTGGACCTGCTGGAGACCATCCGGGGCAAGGCGCCGCAAGCAGGAGTGCGCTCCAACTTCATCGTCGGTTTCCCCGGCGAGACCGAGGCGGACTTCGCCGAACTGGAGCGTTTTCTCACGGGTGCGCGGCTCGACGCGATCGGCGTCTTCGGGTACTCGGACGAGGACGGCACCGAGGCGGCGACGTACGAGAACAAGCTGGACGGCGAGGTCATCGCCGAGCGGCTGGCGCACCTGTCGCGGCTGGCCGAGGAACTGACCGCGCAGCGTGCCGAGGAGCGGCTCGGTGAGAGCCTTCAGGTGCTGGTGGAGTCGGTCGGGACCGAGCCGGACGCCGCGGCGGGCGGCTACGGGGAGGCGGCGGTCGGCCGCGCGGCGCACCAGGCGCCCGAGACCGACGGCCAGGTGATCTTCACTTCGGGCGAGGGCCTGCGTCCCGGCCTTATGGTCGAGGCGAAGGTGGTCGGCACCGAGGGCGTGGACCTGGTGGCCGAATGCTACGAGCTGCCGCTGCTCCCCGGGGACGATGCGAGGATCCCGGGCGAGGAGGCGGCCAGATGACGGGTGTCCCGGCGTCCGCGGCCGGGGGAACCGGCGCGAAGCCGGCGCCCGGCGGGAAGCGGGTGGCGGTGGTGGTCGACAAGGCCAGTCTGTGGAACATCGCCAATATCCTCACCATGGTGAGGCTCGTGCTGGTGCCCGCGTTCGTGCTGCTCCTGCTCCAGGAAGGCGGGTACGACCCGGTCTGGCGCGCCTGGGCCTGGGCCGCCTTCGCCGTCGCCATGATCACGGACATCTTCGACGGTCATCTCGCCCGTACGTACAACCTGGTCACCGACTTCGGGAAGATCGCCGACCCGATCGCGGACAAGGCGATCATGGGGGCGGCGCTGGTCTGTCTCTCCGCGCTCGGTGATCTGCCGTGGTGGGTGACCGGGGTCATCCTCTTCCGTGAACTCGGGATCACGTCGCTGCGGTTCTGGGTGATCAGACACGGGGTCATCCCGGCCAGCCGCGGCGGCAAGATGAAGACCCTGGCCCAGGGGGTGGCGGCGGGGATGTACGTCCTGGCGCTGACCGGGCCGCTGGCGACGTTCCGCTTCTGGGTGATGGCGGTGGCCGTGGTGCTGACGGTGGTCACCGGGCTGGACTATGTGCGGCAGGCGGTCGTGCTGCGGCGCCGGGGCCTCGCGGCGGAGAGCGCCGCGGCGCTCGGTGTGCCCGGCGAGGGGAAGTCCGCGCGGTGACCGGGGGGCCGGCCGGGGCCGCCACCGGGTCCGCCGCCGGTGCCCGGAGCGGCGCCGGTGCCGGGAGCGCGGCACGTGGCCAAAGCGCGGCCGGTGCCCGGAGCGCGGCCGGCCTCCGGAGCGCGGCCGGTGCCGGGTCGGGGTCGGCGGGGGAGTGCGCGGCACAGGTGCTGGCGGCCCTGGAAGGCCTCGGTGGGACCCTCGCGGTCGCGGAGTCCCTCACAGGCGGTCTGGTGGCCGCGGAGCTGACCTCGGTCCCCGGCGCCTCCCGGACCTTCCGCGGGTCCGTCACGGCCTATGCCACGGCTCTCAAACGGGATGTACTGGGCGTCGACGCGCTTCTTCTCGAAGAACGCGGTGCGGTCGACCCCGAGGTGGCGCGGCAGATGGCGGCCGGAGTGCGGCGTGTGCTGGGCGCCGGCTGGGGTGCGGCGACCACGGGCGTCGCGGGCCCGGAGCCGCAGGACGGACAGCCGGTCGGAACGGTCTATGTGGCCGTGGTGGGGCCGGAAGACGTGGGGAAAGTGACCGCTTTGCGGTTGAACGGCGACCGTGCGGACATCCGTAAAGAGAGTGTACGCAGCGTGCTCGCGCTGCTCCTCAGCGAACTCTCCAGGAACGGGCGGGCACAGGATACGGAACAGAACGGGGGGAATTGATGTTTGCAGCCCTGAGTGAACACGACATCGCTCCCCGCACGGCCGCGGCGCGAGGCGGTACGGTGGGGCGTGAAGGATGCGGCTACGCGGTCCGAGGAGGGAGCCACCGATGATTCTGCTCCGTCGCCTGCTTGGTGACGTGCTGCGTCGGCAGCGCCAACGCCAGGGCCGTACTCTGCGCGAAGTCTCCTCGTCCGCCCGAGTCTCGCTCGGCTATCTCTCCGAGGTGGAGCGGGGGCAGAAGGAGGCATCCTCCGAGTTGCTCTCCGCGATCTGCGACGCGCTTGACGTACGGATGTCAGAGCTCATGCGGGAAGTGAGCGACGAACTGTCGCTGGCCGAGCTGGCGGCGTCGGCGGCGGCCAACGAGCCGGTGCCCGCGCCGGTACGCCCCATGCTCAATTCTGTCTCGGTGACGTCGGTGGCGGGAGTACCGACGGAGCGGGTGACGATCAAGGCGCCCACCGAGGCGGTGGACGTCGTCGCCGCCTGACGGTGAGGGTCGCGTAGCGTCGCACAGAGTTCCTTACGTCGTGTTTCGTTACTCAGAGTTGGTCATATGACGTCGTCCGGACGACGTCGGCCCGGCCGCACAGCGCTTGACGGAAGCCCCGATCGGTCCCAAGGACCGGCCGGGGCTTTTGTTCTGCACTGAATGACCGTTTTGATTCATATGTGCCATGGTGGAAAGTGACTTCGCGGGCACAAGGGTGAGTGGAACCGTGAACGGAACTGGAGGGCATGCATGTCTGTCGTGAAGAGTTCCCTGTCCGAGGCGGACCTGAAGCTGGTCGGCGAGGCGCTGCAAGGCGCGCTCGTGGATCTGGTGGACACGGCGCTGGTGGCCAAGCAGGTGCACTGGAACGTCGTCGGGCCGCGCTTCCGCTCCCTGCATCTGCAACTCGACGAGGTCGTGGCCACGGCCCGGCAGCACTCCGACACGGTCGCCGAGAGGGCCTCCGCGCTCGGCGTCACACCGGACGGAAGGGCCGCGACGGTCGCGACGACGAGTTCGTTCGTCGCCGCGCCCAGCGGCTGGATCAAGGACGCGGACGCCGTCGGGATCCTGGTCGACGGCTTGGTCGCGGTGATCGGGCGGATGCGTGAGCGCGTCGAGGCGACGGCCGAGGCCGACCCGGTGACGCAGGACGTACTGATCCAGGTGACCGCGGATCTCGAGAAGCACGCGTGGATGTTCCAGGCGGAGAACGTCTGACGGGTCCCGGGGCCGCCGGCCGCCGGCGGCCCGCGGAGCCGGTCCCGTAGGCCGGTCGCGGAGGAAGCTCCGCGCGCCGGGGTGTGCATCCTGTGCGCCCTCCCGGCGGTTGATCGATCAGGTCTAGCGTCGGCCGGAGGAGGCAGCCATGGCAAGGCGATGGGTCCTTCTGCCGGCGCTCGCCCTGGGTGGGCTGTGGTGGTGGGCCGTACTGCGGCTCGCGCTGGTCCCGGAGCACAGCGGTCTGGTGGAGGGGGCGGTGACGGCGGGCGGTTGGGGCCTGAGCCTGCTGCCCGTCCATGTCGCGGCCGCGCGGCGCCGGTCCGGCACGCGGCGCGGATCCGGCGCGGATCGGGGCTCCGGTCGTGGCGGGGCCATCACGGCGGGTGGGGACGGCAGTTGACGGAGCGAGGGCGACGGGGTCCGTGACAGCGGCCCGTGAGCGGTCCGTGGGGCTGGGGCCGTCGGGCAGGCAGTCGGTGCCGCCCACTGACGACCCGTCAGCTCGTCGGCCCCGACTGGCACACCGGACACCAGTAGACGGGCCGGTCGTCCTGGTCGCCCTTACGGATGAGAGCGCCGCAGCGGGTACAGGGCAGCCCCTTCCTGCCGTACACCGACAGCCGCCGACTGCCGCCCGGACGGTTGCGGTTGGCTTCGAGCAGCCTCTTCGCGGCCGTCACCAGGCGCTCGGGCGACGGGAGTTCCCCGACGGGGAGCCAGGGGGTCGCGCGGACCAGGAAACACGTCTCGGACTTGAAGATATTGCCGACCCCCGCGAGATTGCGCTGGTCGAGCAGGGCCTCTCCGACCGGGCGGGCGGGATCGGCGAGCAGATTGCGCAGCGCCGCGACGGGGTCCCAGTCGGGCCCGAGCAGATCCGGGCCGAGATGGCCGACCGCGCGCTCCTCCTCACGGGTGCGCAGCAGTTCCAGAACGGGGAGCCGGTAGCCGATCGCGGTCCGTTCCGCTGTGCCGAGGACGGCCCGGATCTGGTGCGCGGGACCGCCGCGCCAGCGCTCACCGGGGGCGTAGACCTTCCAGGCGCCTTCCATGCCCAGATGGGAGTGGAGGGTGAGACCGCCCTCGATACGGGCGAGAAGATGCTTTCCGCGCGGGATGACCTCCAGGACGGTCCGCCCGGTGAGATCGGCGGTCGCGAACCGGGGCACCCTGAGATCGGACCGGACGAGGGGCCGGCCGGCGAGCGCGGTGTGCAGACGTCGGGCGGTCTGCCAGACGGTGTCTCCTTCGGGCATGTCTTCCATGATGCGCGGTGGTGGGGGAGCGCCGCGCGCCCCCAGGCGTTCAGGCGCGCAGACGCAGGCCCCTGGGGGTCGCGTGGAACCCCGCCGCCTCCAGGACACGGCCCAGGGGGGAGGTCAGCGCCGGGGCCCCGTTGGTCCGCTCCACGGTGACGGTGCCGAGGGCGTCCGCGCGGGCCGCGCCCGCCAGCGCCTCGGCGGCGGCCCCGAGCGCGGGGTCCTCCGGATCCGTGGGCCAGGCCAGCAGTGTCTTTCCGCCGCGCTCCATGTACAGCGTCAGCTCTCCGTCGACGAGGACGACGAGGGACCCGGCCTTCCGGCCCGGTTTGTGACCGGCGCCGTCCGGGGGCTCGGGCCAGGGCAGCGCCGCCCCGTAGGCGTTGGCGGGGTCGGCGGCGGCCAGGACCACGGCACGCGGCGAGGGGTGTGCCTCGGCGCGGTCACGGGCCGTCGCCGCCGCCCGTAGCCGGTCGACCGCGCCGTCCATCGCGAACTGGGCCGCGCCCAGGCCCTCGACGACATAGCCGCGGCGGGCCTGTCCGCTGTCCTCGAAGGCGGACAGCACGCGGTAGACGGCGGAGAAGCCGCCTTCCACCCCCTCGGCCGCGACGGCCCCCCTGGTCACCACGCCATGGCGGTCGAGCAGGGTCCGGGCGAGGGCATGGGCGCGATGGGTGGGATCCGGCTCCTGGGCCGGGAGCAGTGACCAGCGTCCGCTCACCGTCGGCGGACCCGTACGCGACGCGGGTCTGGCCGCGGCCGTCAGGCTGCCGTACCGCCCGCGTGGCACGGGGCGCCGGGCGCGGTGGGCCGTGGAGCCGGCGGTCCGTCCCGAGCCGAGCAGTGACCGCAGCGGCGCGAGCGTGTCGTTGGTGAGCCGGCCCGACCAGGCCAGATCCCAGAGGGCGTCGGCGAGTTGGGGATCGGTCGCCTCCGGGTGGGTGGTGGCACGTATCTGGTCGGCGATCTGCCGGAAGAACAGGCCGTACCCGCCCGACAGCGTGGTCAGTACCGATTCGTGCAGGGCGGTCAGCTCCAGCGGATGCGGAGGAGGCAGCAGCAGCGGCGCGGCGTCGGCGAGATAGAGCGAGACCCAGCCGTCCTTGCCCGGCAGGGCGCCCGCACCGGCCCACAGGACCTCACCGGTGGTGGTCAGTTCGTCCAGAAGCCCAGGGGTGTAGCCGGAGATCCGGGACGGGAGGACCAGCTTCTCCAGCGCCGACGCCGGGACGGGCGCGCCCTGCAACTGCTCGACGGCACGCGCCAGTCCGTCGATGCCGCGCACGCTGTTGGCGTGCAGATGCTGCCACTGCGGCAGGAACGTGGCGAGCGCGGCGGGCGCCACCGGCTCCAGCTCCTGGCGCAGCGCGGCCAGGGAGCGGCGGCGCAGCCGGCGCAGCACCGTGGCGTCGCACCACTCCTGGCCGATGCCGGAGGGATGGAACTCGCCCTGGACGACGCGGGAACTCGCGGCGAGGCGGTGGAGCGCGCCGTCGGTGACCGCCGTGCCGAGACCGAAGCGCTCGGCGGCCGTGTTCGAGGTGAACGGGCCGTGCGTACGGGCATGGCGGGCGAGGAGATCGCCCAGAGGGTCCTTGACCGGCTCGGTGAACGCCTCGGGGACACCGACCGGCAGGGCCGTGCCCAGGGAGTCCCGCAGCCGTCCCGCGTCCTCGACGGCCGCCCAGTGACCGGCTCCGCCGATCCTGACCTTGATGGCCCGGCGGGTCGCGGCGAGCTCCACGGCCCAGGCGGGGTCCGCCCCGCGCGCGGCCAGCTCCGCGTCGGTGAGCGGTCCGAGAACACGCAGGGCGTCGGCGACACCCTCGATGTCCTTGATGCGCCGGTCCTCCGTGAGCCACTGGAGCTCCCGCTCCAGCTCCGTGAGCACATCCGGGTCGAGCAGCTCGCGCAGCTCGGCCTGGCCCAGCAGTTCGGCGAGCAGACGGGAGTCCAGGGAGAGCGCGGCGGCCCGCCGCTCCGCGAGGGGCGAGTCCCCCTCGTACAGGAACTGGGCGACATAGCCGAAGAGCAGGGAGCGGGCGAAGGGGGAGGGCTCGGGGGTGGTGACCTCGATCAGCCGGACCCGGCGGGACTCGATGTCGCCCATCAGCTCCGTGAGACCCGGGACGTCGAAGACATCCTGGAGGCATTCGCGCACCGCCTCCAGCACGATCGGGAACGAGCCGAACTCGCTCGCCACCTGAAGGAGCTGCGCGGCCCGCTGGCGCTGCTGCCACAGGGGGGTGCGCTTGCCGGGGCTGCGGCGCGGAAGCAGCAGCGCCCGTGCCGCGCACTCCCGGAAGCGGGAGGCGAAGAGCGCGGAGCCGCCCACCTGGTCGGTGACGATCCCGCGGATCTCGCCCGCGTCGAAGGCGACGTCCGAGGCCCCCAGCGGCGCCTGTTCGCTGTCGAAGGCCGTGCCGAGGCGGTCCGGCTCGCCGTCCAGCAGGTCCATGCCCAGCAGATCGGCGTCGGGCAGGCGCAGCACGATGCCGTCGTCGGCGTGCATGACCTGCGCGTCCATGCCGTACCGCTCGGAGAGCCGGGCGCTCAGGGCCAGCGCCCACGGGGCGTGCACCTGAGCCCCGAACGGGGAGTGGATCACCACCCGCCAGTCGCCCAGTTCGTCACGGAAGCGCTCGACCAGGATCGTGCGGTCGTCGGGGACATGGCCGCAGGCCCGGCGCTGCTCGTCCAGATACGACAGCACATTGCCGGCCGCCCAGGCGTCCAGCCCCGCCGCCACCAGGCGCAACCGGGCGTCCTCCTCGGAGAGCGAGCCGACCTCGCGCAGGAACGCGCCCACCGCGCGGCCCAGCTCCAGCGGGCGCCCGAGCTGGTCGCCCTTCCAGAAGGGCAGCCGGCCCGGGGTGCCGGGGGCGGGTGTGACCAGGACCCGGTCACGGGTGATGTCCTCGATCCGCCAGGAGGTCGTGCCGAGGGTGAAGACATCGCCCACCCGGGACTCGTACACCATCTCCTCGTCCAGCTCACCGACCCGGCCGCCGCCCTTCTTGGGGTCGGCCCCGGCGAGGAAGACACCGAACAGCCCCCGGTCCGGGATGGTGCCCCCCGAGGTGACGGCCAGGCGCTGGGCACCGGGGCGGCCCGTGACCGTACCGGCGACGCGGTCCCACACCACACGCGGACGCAGCTCCGCGAAGGCGTCGGAGGGATAGCGCCCGGCGAGCATGTCGAGGACGGCGGTGAAGGCCGACTCGGGCAGGGAGGCGAACGGCGCGGCGCGGCGGACGAGCGCGAGCAGATCGTCGGCCTGCCGGATGTCCAGGGAGACCATGGCGACCAACTGCTGGGCCAGCACATCCAGCGGATTGGCCGGGACGCGCAGCGCTTCGATGGCCCCGCTGCGCATCCGCTCCGTCACCACGGCCGCCTGCACCAGATCGCCGCGGTACTTGGGGAAGACGACGCCCGTGGAGACCGCGCCCACCTGGTGGCCCGCCCGGCCGACCCGCTGGAGACCCGAGGCGACCGAGGGCGGCGACTCGACCTGGACGACCAGATCCACCGCGCCCATGTCGATGCCCAGCTCCAGGCTGGACGTGGCCACCACGGCGGGCAGCCGGCCCGCCTTGAGGTCCTCCTCCACCTGCGCGCGCTGTTCCTTGGACACCGAGCCGTGGTGCGCGCGGGCGAGCAGGGCGGGCGCGCCCCTGGCCGCGCCCGACTGGGCCATGATCTCGGCGGGGGCGTGCGCCTCGGGCAGCGATCCGGCGACATCGCCCCCGTCCGGCACCGTCCCCGTGGCCCGTTCGTACGCGATCTCGTTGAGCCGGTTGCACAGGCGCTCGGCCAGCCGGCGGGAGTTGGCGAAGACGATCGTGGAGCGGTGTGCCTGGACGAGATCGGCGATCCGCTCCTCCACATGCGGCCAGATCGACGGTCGGTCCGCGCCGTCCGTCTCCGAGGCGGGGGAGCCGCCCAGCTCACCGAGATCCTCGACCGGGACGACGACGGAGAGGTCGAACTCCTTGCCGGAGGGGGGCTGGACGATCTCCACCCTCCGCTGCGGCGACAGATAGCGGGCGACCTCCTCCACCGGGCGCACCGTCGCCGACAGCCCGATCCTGCGCGCCGGGCGCGGCAGCAACTCGTCGAGCCGCTCCAGGGACAGAGCGAGATGGGCGCCCCGCTTCGTCCCGGCGACGGCATGCACCTCGTCCAGGATCACCGTCTCGATCCCGGCGAGCGCGTCCCGCGCCGAGGACGTGAGCATCAGGAAGAGCGATTCGGGGGTGGTGATCAGGATGTCCGGCGGCTTCGTGGCCATCGAGCGGCGCTCGGCGGCCGGGGTGTCACCCGAGCGGATACCGACCCGTACCTCCGGCTCCGGCAGCCCGCGCCGCACGGACTCCTGCCGGATCCCCGTGAGCGGACTGCGCAGATTGCGCTCCACATCGACGGCGAGAGCCTTCAGCGGTGAGACGTACAGCACCCGGCAGCGCTTGCGCGCCTCGACGGGCGGGGGGACGGAAGCCAGCCGGTCCAGGGCGGCGAGAAAGGCGGCCAGCGTCTTGCCGGAACCGGTCGGGGCCACGACCAGCACGTCCGAACCCCGCTCGATGGCATGCCAGGCCCCCTCCTGCGCCGCGGTGGGTGCGGAGAAGGCCCCCGTGAACCAGCCGCGGGTCGCGGGGGAGAAGGAGTCGAGCGCGGTCCGTGCCATGTCCCCCATCGTGCACCCACCCACTGACAGTCGCCCCTGACCTGCGGCGACGTACCGCACGCAGGGGTGTACGGAACGTGAGCGCAGGGAGCGGGGCCTCGGGGCGGGACGTGCGGAACCGCCGGACGGCACGTGCGGACCCCGGGGGCGGGGACCGCAGAATGGGAGCATGGCGACCCGGGAACAGGCACGGCACTGGCACTACCCCGCCCTGCCCGGCGTCGACCTCCTGCGCGCGAGCTACGTCCGCAAGACCTTTGTGCGCCACACCCATGAGACCTTCGTCATCGCCGCCATCACGGACGGCGTCGAGGTCTTCCACCACGGTGGCGCCAACCGGTACGCGGGTCCCGGCGCGCTGGCGCTGATCAACCCGGAGGCCCCGCACACCGGTCATGCCCAGGGCCCGGAGGGCTGGCGGTACGGGGCCGTCTATCCGGCGGCCGACGTCGTCGCCTCGATCGCCGCGGAGACGACCGCGATCCGGGGCACCCCCGGTTTCACGGCCCCCGTGGTGGACGACCCGTACGCCGCCCACCTCGTCCACCAGGTCCTGCGCGCGGCCGACGAGGGGAACGCGCTGGCCGCCGACACCCTGCTGCGGATCGCGGTCACCAGGCTGCTGCGGCTGAACGGCGGTGTCCTGCCGCAGCGCGCGATACGCGGGGCCGGGGCGAGGACCGCGGCACGCGCGCGTGCCGTGCTGGAGGACCGGATGGCCGATCCGCCGACCCTGGAGCGGCTCGCCGCCGATCTCGGCACCAGCCCGTTCGCGCTGCTGCGGGCCTTCAAGGACACCTACGGGCTGCCCCCGCACGCCTGGCTGACGGACGCACGGGTACGGCGTGCCCGGCGGCTGCTGGACGCCGGTACGGCACCGGCGGAGGCGGCCGTCACCGTCGGCTTCACCGACCAGCCGCATCTCCACCGCCACTTCACCCGGATCGTCGGTGTGCCGCCCGGCGCGTACCGCAGGGAGCGCCGGCGCGTGGCCGGGCCGGGGGAGGCCACGAGGACTCCGGAGTCCTGACCTGACGGTCTCCGGCCGCCGCCGGGCATGTGACGCGCCCCCGGCGGCGGCCGCTCCGGTGTGTACGGCATGCCGGCCGGCCCGTGCGGAGGGCCGGCCACCGGGCAGGACCGGGCAGGACCGGGCAGGAAGGGCCAGGGCCGCGCCGCCCGGAGCGCAAGAACGTACAAGACCGGACGGGGCCGGCCGTCGTAGCGTCCGTGGCGTGCCAGAACAGACAGCGTCCGCCTCCGCGGACATACCGGCAGACGACCCGGCGGCGACCACCGCCCGGCAGACCCTCGCCCCCGAGCCCGCTCCCGGGCCTGTTCCCAAGCCCGTCCCCGGGCCCGTCCCTGAGCCCAAGCCCGACTCGGCCGTCGTGCGCGACGCCCTCGGCGTCGGGGTCGCCGTCGGACTCTCCGGCTTCGCCTTCGGGGTCACCTCGGCGGGCGCCGGGCTCTCCGTCCTCCAGACCTGTGCGCTGAGCCTGCTGGTCTTCACCGGCGCCTCCCAGTTCGCCCTGGTCGGTGCGCTCGCGGCGGGCGGCAATCCGTTCACCGCCGCCGCGGGCGCGTTCTTCCTGGGTGTGCGCAACGCCTTCTACGGACTCAGGCTCTCCCAGTTGCTGCGGCTGCCGGGACCCGTACGTCCGCTGGCCGCCCAGTGGGTGATCGACGAGACCACCGCCGTCGCGCTCGCCCAGCCGACGCGGCGCGGCGCCAGGATCGGCTTCACGGTGACGGGGCTGTCGCTCTATCTGCTGTGGAACCTCACCACCCTCGCCGGGGCCCTGGGCGCGGAAGCCCTGGGCGACACCGCCGCGTGGGGGCTCGACGCGGCGGGGCCCGCCGTCTTCCTCGCGCTGCTCGCGCCGATGCTCCGCACCGCCACCGAGCGGATGGTCGCGGGCCTCGCGGTCGTCCTGGGGCTGGGCTTCCTGCCGGTACTGCCCGCCGGGGTCCCGGTGCTCGTCGCGGGCCTGGCCGCCCCCGCCGTCCTCTGGTTCGAAGGACGGCGGCTCGCCGGAACCCGTCGGAAGGGGGCGGACCGTTGAACATCTGGATCGCGATCGGGGTGACCGCCGTCGGCTGCTATCTCGTCAAGCTGCTCGGGTTGCTGGTCCCCGTCGGTGTCCTGGAGCGCCCCCTCGTCCAGCGGCTGGCGGCGCTGCTGCCCGTCGGTCTGCTCGCCGCGCTCACCGCGCAGCAGACCTTCAGTGCCGGCGGCGCGCTCGTCCTGGACGCGCGGGGCGCGGGACTCGCGGCGGCGGCGCTCGCGCTCGTCCTGCGCGCCCCGTTCCTGGTGGTCGTCGCTGTCGCGGTGGGCGTCACGGCGGGGGTACGGGCGCTCAGCGGCTGACGGCCGACGGGACGGCCGAAGGACCGGCGACCGACAGCCGACAGACCGACAGCCGACAGACCGATAGACCAACAGCCGGCGGTCGGGCGGTCGGGCGGTCGGGCGGCGGAAGCCGGCGGTGCGGACGAGCCGGACGTGCCGCACCTCGTCACCGTGCGGCAGCCGGGAGACCAGCGCCTCCGCACGCTCAGGGGCGCGATACTGGTGCCATGCGGTTGACGATTTTCTGGGAGCGGATGGCGGACCACTTCGGCGCGGCCTACGCCGATTCGTTCGCCCGTGACCATGTGATGGCCGAGCTGGGCGGCCGTACCGTGCACGAGGCGCTCGACGCGGGCTGGGAGGCGAAGGACGTCTGGCGGGCGGTCTGCGCCGCCATGGGCGTACCGCCCGAGAAGCGGTGACGCGTACGCCGCGGACCGGTGAGGGCCGCGACGGGGCAGGGGATGCCCCGGCGGTGGGTGACACTGGCTCAGTGGCACCGACTGACGCGACTGAACCGACCGACGAGACCGACGACACCGCACCCGGCGCGGCGCATGTGCGAGCCCCGCACGTTCCGCAGCCCGCGCCGATTCCCGCGCCGAGCGCACCCGTGGACATGACCGTGGACGCGCCCCCGGACGTACCGGCGGGCGCGCCGCCCGCTCCTGCCGCCGGGACCGCCACCGGGACGGGGGCCGGAGCGGGGAGCGGCGCCGGGCCGGGTGCCAGGACCGGCGGCCAGGTCCCCATGCCGCGCTGGCTGCCCCGCGCCATGATTCTCGCGCTGGCGCTCATCGCCTGCTTCCAGCTCGGGAGCTGGGCGTTCCATCAGCTCATCGGGCTGCTGATCAATGTGCTGATCGCGTTCTTCCTGGCCCTGGCGGTCGAGCCCGCGGTGAGCCGGATGGCGGCTCGCGGTATGCGGCGCGGGCTCGCCACCTTCCTGGTCTTCTTCGCGGTGCTGATCGTGTGCGTCGGTTTCGTGGTGATGCTCAGTTCGATACTGGCGAGTCAGATCATCGACATGATCGAATCCTTCCCCCAGTACCTCGACTCGGTGATGAACTGGATCAACGCGACCTTCCGTACGGAACTGTCCCGGGTCGCCGTCCAGGACAGTCTGCTGCACTCCGACTGGCTCCAGAGATATGTGCAGAACAGCGCGACCGGTGTCCTCGACGTCTCCACCACCGTGCTGGGCGGGCTGTTCCGGCTGCTCACGATCTTCCTGTTCTCGTTCTACTTCGCGGCCGACGGGCCCCGCCTGCGGCGCGCGCTCTGCTCCGTACTTCCGCCGGCCAAGCAGGCCGAGGTGCTGCGCGCCTGGGAGATCGCGGTCGACAAGACCGGTGGCTATCTCTACTCCCGCGGGCTGATGGCACTGATCTCCGGGGTCGCGCACTACATCCTGCTGGAGATCCTGGGCGTGCCCTACGCGCCGGCGCTGGCGATCTGGGTGGGGCTGGTCTCCCAGTTCATCCCGACCATCGGCACGTATCTGGCGGGCGCGCTGCCGATGCTGATCGCCTTCACCATCGCCCCCTGGTACGCGCTCTGGGTGCTCGGGTTCGTGGTGATCTACCAGCAGTTCGAGAACTACATGCTCCAGCCGAAGCTCACGGCCAAGACCGTCGACATCCACCCCGCCGTCGCCTTCGGCTCGGTGGTGGCGGGTACGGCGCTGCTGGGCGCGGTCGGCGCCCTGATCGCGATCCCGGCGGTCGCCACGCTCCAGGCGTTCCTCGGCGCGTATGTGAAGCGGTACGACGTGATGGACGACGCGCGGGTGCGGGGCCGCACGCCGCGCCGCGGACGGTCGGTCCTGGGACAGGTGCGGCGTGCGCTGCGTGCCCGCGACGGCTCGGCGCCCCTTCCCGAGGAGCCCGAGGGCCCCGACGCCACTGAGGGCCCCGAGGCCGCTGAGGACACCGACCGACCCCGACGGGCCGACCGGCTGTCCTAGGGGCGTCGCGCAGGTCCCAGGACCGCACGTGCCTGGGCGCACGGAACCGGGGGCGGTCACCTTCGGAACCGGGGGCGGTCAGCCCCGGAGCCGGTGCGTCTCCCGTTCCGCGAAGGCGCGGAAGCTGCCCGGTGGGCGGCCGGTGAGGCGCTCGACGGTGTCCGTGGTGCGGTCCTCGGCGCCTTCGGCGATGGCGCGGTCCATGCCGGCGAGCATCGCGGCGAACTCGGCGGGCATGCCGCCGGCCAGACGGTCCCGCATCTGCCCGTACGTCAGCCGGCGGTGGGTGATGGTCCGGCCGGTGACCTGGGTGAGGATGGCGGCGATGTCGCCGTAGCTCAGCGCCTGCGGCCCGGTGATGATCAGGTCGGTGTCCGGCGACCGCGGGGCGGTCAGCGCGTGCACGGCCACGGCGGCGATGTCCTCGGCGTCGACGAATCCGACGCGGCCCCCGCCGGCTGCCGTCCGGACGGTTCCGTCCGCTCTGAGGGTCCGGGCGTGCGCGTGGTCGCCGGTGAAGTTCTGCATGAACCACGACGGCCGCAGAACCGCCCACTCGGGGAACAGGCCGGGCAGGGCCTGGTGAACCTGTCCCACGGCGGGACCGCCTGCGGGGATCGCCGACGAGCTGAGCAGCACCGCCCGACGGACTCCCGCCGTACGGGCCTGCCGGAGGAAGGGCAGCATGACGGCCGCCGGGTCCGCGGCGCCGAGCGGAGGGATGAGATAGACCCGGTCCGCGCCGTCGAGGGCGTTCGCGAAGGACGCGGGCTCGTCCCAGTCGAACCGCACGGGACGGGCCCCGTCCACGGGGGTGGCGCCCCGGCTGGCGGCCTTGACGCGCCGGCCTTGGGCGGTCAGCCGGGCGGCGACACGGCTGCCGGTGGTGCCGGTGGCCCCGATGACCAGGGTGAACGCCTCAGGCGCGGGCATCAGTTGTTCCCCGCGAAGTGGGCGGCAGGGTTCTGGACGGCGAGCGGGTTCCAGCAGTGGCTCCAGGTTGTGGCGGTACAGGTCCACCGGTTCGATGTCCGTGCTCATGGTTCGCTCCGTCCCATACGATACGGACCCTGAGTCCGCTTCGCAGGCTGGACGATACGGACCGTGGGTCCGCTTTGCAACTGGAGGAACCGAGCCGAAATGCCCGAACGCAAGCCACGCGCCGACGCCACTCGCAATCGGGAGGCCGTTCTCGCGGCCGCCGACGCGCTCTTCGCCCGCTGCGAGCGCCCTGAGGCCGTCACCATGGCCGACATCGCGTCAGCGGCCGGCGTCGGCAAGGCGACGCTCTTCCGCGGCTTCGGTGACCGCACCGGCCTGATCCGCGCGCTGTACGAGACGCGGCTCGCGCCGATCAGGCTCGCCGCCGAGGAGGGCCCGCCGCCCCTGGGGCCCGCCGCCCCGCCGCTGGAGCGCGTACCCGCCCTCCTCGACGCCGTCCTGTGTTTCAAGATCGACAATCGTCATCTGGCCCTGGCGCTGGAGGGAACCGGCAGCGACAGCCCCTACGAGGCGGCGCACTACGAGCGGTGGCACGGCACGCTGCGGACCATGCTGGAGCGGATCCCCGGACTCGCCGACGGTGATTTCACCGCGCATGCCCTGCTCGCCGCCACCCGCGCCGACCTCGTCGAGCACCTCGTCGGCCGGCGGGGGATGACGCGTGAGCAGATGCGGGCTCACCTGGGGGCCTTCACCGCCGGGGTCCTGGGCTCCCGTGTGTCACCGGACTGAACGCCCACGTTCTCCGGCCGACGGTGTCCACGGCAGCCGACGGTGTCCATGGCGTGGTCCCGGCGGGCGGCCGAGAACGCCCACGGGGCGGCGTACGCCGACGCGGTGCCGGAGTACGCCGCCCTCGGGGCGCGCGAGTTGCGGGAGGCGGCTCGCGCGATCGTCCCGGCTACTTCGGATCGCGGTCGAAAACCGCCTTCGACCAGAGGTAACCCAGTACCGCCAGGGCCACGCACCAGGCGACCGCGAGCCACCCGTTGTGCCCGATCTCGCTGCCGAGCAGCAGGCCGCGCAGGGTCTCGATGGCCGGAGTGAACGGCTGGTACTCGGCGATCGGCTGGAACCAGCCCGGCATCGCGTCGACCGGGACGAAGGCGCTCGAGATGAGCGGCAGGACGATCAGCGGCAGCGCGTTGTTGCTGGCCGCCTCGACGTTCGGGCTGACCATGCCCATCCCGACCGCGATCCAGGTGAGCGCGAGGGCGACCAGCGCCATCAGCCCGAGCGCCGCCAGCCACTCCAGGGCCGTGGCGTCCGTGGACCGGAAGCCGATGGCCACGGCGACGGCGCCCACGAGGACCACGCTCATGACCGACTGCAGCACGCTGCCGATGACATGCCCGATGAGCACGGACCCGCGGTGGATCGCCATCGTGCGGAAGCGGGCGATGATGCCCTCGGTCATGTCGTTGGAGACGGACACCGCGGTTCCGACCACGGTGCCTCCGATGGTCATCATCAGGATGCCCGGCACGACGTAGGCGATGTACGCGGAGCGGTCGGCGCCGCCGCCCATGCCCGCGCTCATCACCTCACCGAAGACGTAGACGAAGAGCAGCAGCAGGACGATCGGCGTGAGCAGCAGGTTCAGGGTGAGGGACGGGTAGCGCCGCGCGTGCAGGAGGTTGCGGCGCAGCATCGTGGACGAGTCGCGCACGGCGAGGGAGAGGGAGCTCATCGGGCAGCCTCCTCGGGCTGGGTGGACTGGCTGGGATGGGTGGGCTGGTGGGGCTGGTGGGGCTGGGCGGAGCCGGTCAGGGCGAAGAACACGTCGTCGAGGTCGGGGGTGTGCACGGTCAGCTCGTCGGCCTCGATGCCGGCCGAGTCCAGCCGGTCGAGGATGGAGCGCAGCTCGCGCTGGCCGCCGTCGCTGGGGATCTGTAGCGACAGCGCCTCGTCGTCCCGGGTGGCCTCGCGCAGTGCGAGGGCGGCGGACCGGTACGCGGACGGGTCGGAGAAGCGGAGCCGGACATGGCCGCCGGGGATCAGCCGCTTCAGCTCCTCGGCGGTGCCCTGGGCGGCGATCCTGCCGTCGTTGAGCACGGCGATACGGTCGGCGAGTTCGTCGGCCTCCTCCAGGTACTGCGTGGTGAGGAAGACGGTGACACCGTCGGAGACCAGCTCGCGAATGATCTGCCACATGTTGTGGCGGGAGCGGGGGTCGAGGCCGGTGGTCGGCTCGTCGAGGAAGATGATCCGGGGGCTGCCGACCAGGGTCATGGCGATGTCGAGGCGGCGCCTCATGCCGCCGGAGTAGGTGGAGGCGGGCTTCTTCGCGGCGTCGGTGAGGTCGAAGCGCTCAAGGAGTCCGGCGGCGGCCCGTCGCCCCTCGCTCTTGGACAGATGGTGCAGATCGGCCATGAGGAGCATGTTCTCCTCGCCGGTGATCAGGTTGTCGACGGCGGAGAACTGCCCGGTGACGCCGATCGCGGCCCGCACCCCGTCCGGTGACATGGCGACGTCGTGCCCCGCGACCTGGGCCTGCCCGCCGTCGGCGGCGACGAGGGTGGAGAGGATCTTGACGGCGGTGGTCTTGCCGGCCCCGTTGGGCCCGAGCAGCGCGAACACGGACCCGGCCGGGATGAGCAGATCGATGCCGTCGAGCACGGTCTGGTCGCCGTACGACTTGCGCAGACCGACGGCGGAGATGGCGGCGGGCGGCTGCGGACGGCCCGGCCTTGGCGCGGGCATGACAGAAGAAGGCATGGAGCCCTCCCGTTCGAAGGCTGGAGTGACGGGGAAGTGGGTGAGTCGGCGGGGTGGTGTTCAGACCCGGGCGCGGCGCACGTCGATGGTGCCGAACCGGGTCCGGGCGCGGACCTCGACGGTGTCCTCGGCCCCCTCCGGGGTCTCGGACGCGGTGAGCGTGTTGCGTACCTGCCCGTGGGCGGAGCTGACGTCGAGCCAGGCGGCGGTGCCCTCGCGGACGCCGACCTCGATGGCGCCGTAGGAGGTCTGCAACTGGACGGTGCCGCGAGCCACATCGGCGACGCGCAGCATGCCATGGGCGGTGGTGGCGACGACGGAGCCCTCGGCGCGCGCGATGTCGATGTCGCCGTTGGCGCCGCTCACCCGCAGGTCGCCGGTCGCGGCGCCGACGTTCGTGATGCCGTGCGAGTTCTTCAGGACGGCGGGACCGTCGACGGTGCCGACGCGCAGGCTGCCGGAGCTGGTGGTGATCTCGGCCATGCCCTCGATCCGGTCGACGGTGATCGAGCCGTGGGAGGCGGTGAGCTGGAGCGGCCCGGTCGTGTCGAGGCGGACGTCACCGGACGAGGTCTTCACCCGGACCTCGCCGAGCCGTCCCTCGCCGAGCACCTGGACCCAGGCGCCGGTCATGTCGACGCGCGAGCCGGTGGGCAGTTCGACCGTCACATCGACGGTGCCGGTGCGCCCGACGAGGTAGCGCTGCTTGGGCGTCCTGACGGTCAGGACGCCGCTCGCGTACGTGACCTCGGTCTGGTCGGCCGCCCGTACGTCCGGGTCCCGCTTCGGGTCGCGGGGCCGCACCTCGACGACGGTGTCGAGGCGCTCGCCCGCGGTGAACCGGATGGAACCGGCCTCCACGTGCGCCGTGGCCGAGATCGGTTCGGGAGTGTCGAAAGAAGGCATGGCTGTCCCGTCCTCTTGGGTCTTCGGGGCGTCCCCGCTGGTGGGACGTGGTGTGGGTGAAGTGGTGTGGGTGGGATGGTGCGGGCGGAATGGTGCGGGCGGGTGGGACTAGCGCACCCAGCCCGTGTAGCTCTGTCCGATGGTCCGGGTCTTCTCCGTCGTACGCGGCCGCGTGCCGCCGTCGACCGCGGCCGACACGGCGCGCACCAACCACGCGTTGACCGACAGGCCCTCGCGGCTCGCGGCCTCCTCGGCGCGCGCCTTGAGGTGGGCCGGCAGACGCAGATTGACACGGGCGGTGCCGCCCTCGTCGCCATCGGCGGGCGACTGGGCCTTGTGCGGTGCGACGGGCGCGGCGGCCGCTTCCATGGGGCCGCCGTCGGCGGGCGGTGGTGTCACCACGAAGTCGGGGTCGAGCCCGCGCAGCCGTACGTCGACCGAGCCGGGGGCGAGTTCGCGGGTGATCTCGTCCATCGCGGCGGAGAGCACGTTGAGCAGGGTCAGCCGCGTCGCCGACTCCAGGGGAGCGGTGAGCCTCTCGGCCAGCTCGCGGGCTTCGTCGCCGCCGGCCTCGGCGGCCACCGCGAGTTCGCGGCGGAGGGTGTCGACATACGGGGTGAGGTCCATAGCGCCATGATGGCACCATGATGGCGCTATGTGCAAGCCCGAGTGGCACCTCGCGGGGAGTCGCCTCGAGGGCATCCGACCTGACCTGCGGAAACGTGGAGTAGGTGACCTTGGGGAGGGTGGTGTCATGCGTGCTCGCGCGCTTCTGAGGGCATGGGGCGGCGCCGGGGTGGTGCCGGATGGCGCCTGGTGGTGTCACCTGGTGCCATTGTGTGGCCCCTCTGTGCCACCCGAACTTCGCCGGCGCGTGTTCACGGTTCAGGGGTGCGGGACGCCAGGCGGTCGGGAGGGGGCGGGGCGCTCGGCGCGCGGGGTGGCGCGCTTGACACTAAAATCGAACATCCATTCTTATGGGGGTCCGGCGCGGTGTTCCGTGGCCGGCCGGTGGGGCTGTCCGGCGCGGTTCGCCCGCGCGGACACCGAGGGAGTTTCGGCGGAGTTGTCCACAGGCCGGGAGGACGTCGGGACGCGTTGTCAGTGGCAGGGGATAGCGTCTTCGACGTGAAGCGATCGACACAAGCAAATCGGGTGGAACCCATGGCAGGAACCGACCGCGAGAAGGCGCTCGACGCCGCTCTCGCACAGATTGAACGCCAATTCGGCAAGGGCGCGGTGATGCGCCTCGGCGAGCGGCCGAACGAGCCGATCGAGGTCATCCCCACCGGGTCGACCGCGCTGGACGTCGCCCTGGGCGTCGGCGGTCTGCCGCGCGGACGCGTGGTGGAGGTGTACGGCCCGGAGTCCTCCGGCAAGACGACCCTGACGCTGCACGCCGTGGCCAACGCACAGCGCGCGGGCGGCGCGGTGGCCTTCGTGGACGCCGAGCACGCCCTCGACCCCGAGTACGCGAAGAAGCTCGGCGTCGACATCGACAACCTCATCCTGTCCCAGCCGGACAACGGCGAGCAGGCGCTCGAAATCGTGGACATGCTGGTCCGCTCCGGGGCGCTCGACCTCATCGTCATCGACTCCGTCGCGGCCCTGGTGCCGCGCGCGGAGATCGAGGGGGAGATGGGCGACTCGCACGTCGGCCTCCAGGCCCGGCTGATGAGCCAGGCACTCCGGAAGATCACCAGCGCGCTCAACCAGTCGAAGACCACGGCGATCTTCATCAACCAGCTCCGCGAGAAGATCGGTGTGATGTTCGGCTCGCCGGAGACCACGACCGGTGGCCGGGCGCTCAAGTTCTACGCCTCGGTGCGTCTCGACATCCGCCGTATCGAGAC
Source organism: Streptomyces sp. NPDC002018 (assembly GCF_042890865.1). Lineage (NCBI taxonomy): Bacteria > Bacillati > Actinomycetota > Actinomycetes > Kitasatosporales > Streptomycetaceae > Streptomyces > Streptomyces sp. NPDC002018. Next base: position 122,250 of record NZ_JBIASO010000022.1, on the reverse strand, counting down.
GCTGAAGGACGGTACCGACGCCGTCGGCAACCGCACCCGCGTCAAGGTCGTCAAGAACAAGGTCGCGCCGCCCTTCAAACAGGCCGAGTTCGACATCCTCTACGGCCAGGGCATCAGCCGTGAGGGCGGTCTGATCGACATGGGCGTCGAGCACGGCTTCGTACGGAAGGCCGGCGCCTGGTACACGTACGAGGGCGATCAGCTCGGTCAGGGCAAGGAGAACGCCCGTAACTTCCTCAAGGACAATCCCGATCTCGCCAATGAGATCGAGAAGAAGATCCTGGAGAAGCTCGGGGTCGGTGTCAGGCCGGAGACGAAGGCCGAGCCCGGCGCGGACGCGGCCGCCGCCGCGGCCCCGGCCTCGGCCGAGGACCCGGTGAAGTCGGCGCCCGCCACTGCCTCCAAGGCCAAGTCGGCCAAGGCGGCAGCGGCGAAGAGCTAGTCCGTCCCATGCCTGGTGGGAAGAGGCGGCGAACGGAAGGACCGGGCGACAGCTTCGACTCGTCGAGGGCCGAGCAGGAGCTGTCGCCCCAGGATCCGGTGGAGCGGGCGCGGGCGATCTGTCTGCGCCTGCTCACCGGGACCCCGCGCACCCGTAAGCAACTGGCGGACGCGCTGGACAAGCGGGGCATCCCCGAGGACGCCGCCGAGGAGGTGCTCTCCCGCTTCGAGGACGTGGGGCTGATCGACGACGCGGCGTTCGCGGACGCCTGGGTGGAGTCACGGCACCACGGCAGGGGGCTCGCCAGACGGGCCCTCGCACGCGAGCTGCGTACGAAGGGAGTGGACTCCGCCCTGATCGAGGAGGCGGTCGGGCAACTGGACACGGATCAGGAGGAGGCGACCGCCCGCGAGCTGGTCGCCCGTAGGCTCCGGGCCACTCGCGGTCTGGAACGGGACCGGCGGCTGCGCAGGCTCGCGGGCATGCTGGCCCGCAAGGGGTACGCGGAGGGCATGGCGTTGCGGGTGGTCAGGCAGGCGCTGGAGGAGGAGGGCGAGGACACCGAGGGGCTGGATGAGAGCCTCTGCTAGGGCGTCCTTGTCCAGGGCGTCTTCGTCCGGATCCCACGGGCTCGCGGGACTGCCCTGCCGGGCGACCGGGGCACGGTCGTGCGCGGGAGCTCAACACCGGGGCCACCAGCTACCACTTGCACGAGCCCGCACGCCACGGCCTCGCCGAGCAGACCGGGCGGCCGGCGCTTTCCGCCGCGCGGCCGTCAGACCCCCGAGACGCGGCTCGTCGGGGACGAGTTGCACCGTCACGCGTACGCCGCCGACCTGGATCTCTTCGAGCGGGCGCGGCGCGGGAGTGACCTGCTCGGCGCGTGGGCGGACGGTTTCCCAGCTCACGCGGCACGATCCGGGCCGTGCCCGAACTGATCTCTTCCGCCCGGCGGTTGACCGGCCGAAGTGATCGGCCCGGATACGGACACACCTGGGAGTCCGCCGCACGCCCCCTGCGTGCTCATCGCGGGCCGCGCACAGCGTCCGGCGACGTGGTGATCGACCGTGCTGGTCCTCTTGCGACCGTGCTGGTCCTCTCGGGCGCGGTCTCGCCACGGATCACCGGCCCCGGCGGCCGGCCGATGGCTGGTCGGGGGCCGGGAATGTCCGGGCGAATGCCACCCGCATGGCGGCGGTGGTCACCCCGCTCGCCCTTGTGTCTCGCCCCTGTGTCCGGCCGAGGAGCCGGCCGAGGGGACGGCACCCCGGCAGTGATCAGGCACTCACCGGGTGACCGGCAGTCCCTCGGCCTTCCACGCCTGGAAGCCCCCGACGAGGTCGGTCGCGCGGTGCAGTCCCAGCGCCCGCAGGGAGACGGCGGCCAGGCTCGACGCATACCCCTCGTTGCAGACCACGACCACCCGCAGATCGTGGCTGGTGGCCTCGGCGGCACGATGGCTGCCCTGCGGGTCGAGCCGCCACTCCAGCTCGTTGCGCTCGACGACCAGCGCTCCCGGTATCAGCCCGTCACGGTCCCGCAGCGCCGCGTACCGGATGTCCACCAGCAGCGCGCCCTCCGCGGCGGCCTCGAAGGCCTCCCGCGGTCCTATCCGGTCCAGGTCCTCACGGACCCGTTCCAGCAGCTCGTCTATTCCCACCGGCCCGGTCCCGGCCGGCGCGCCGCCGACCCGCTCCGCCGCCACCTGCCCGGTCCCCGCGCCGTCGCTCGCCGTCCGCCCGCTCACTGCCACTCCTCCGGGCGCTCGACGTGCTCAAGGCGGAGCACGGCGCCCGTGCGGCTGTAACGCCGCATCAGCGGCAGCGGGGGAAAGTACGCGTGGACGGAGATGGCGTGCTCGTCCCCGGACTCGTTGCGTACCTCGTGCACATGGTGCCTGCCGAACGCGCGGCCCTCGCCCGCCGTCAGCCTGCGCTCACGGTCGACGTCCTCGGCCAGCTCCAGGGTCTTCCACCCCTCGGTGGGCAGCCGCGCCGCCAGCGAGTCCTCCTTGAGCGTGCCCGTCGCCGTGGCGAAGGCCCCGTGCGAGCCGCCGTGGTCGTGCCAGCCGGTACCCGTGCCGGGCGGCCAGCCGATCAGCCAGGCCTCGCTGCCCGCGGGACCGTCGAGGCGGATCCAGGTACGCCCCTCGGGATCGAGGGGGAGCGAGGAGATCAGATCGGTGTCGGAGGCCGTCGTGCGGACGAAGTCGAGCAGCTCGGCGGGGGTGGGGCCGGAGGCCGGCGCGGAGGCGCCGGAAGGCGCGGCGGTGGAGGCGGCAGCGGTGGAGGGTCCGGCGGTGGTGCCGGCGTCCGGCGCGGAGGTACGTACAGGGAGAGACATGGTGACCGTCCTGGGAGGTTCGCGTGAATGTGCTGCCGCGACGGGCGCGGCGAGCGCGTGAAGAGAAAGGGCGAATCAACAGGACGGGCGACACACGCAGCCCGCGTAGCGGAGCAGGTCCATATGGACCCTCCGCCACAGGCGCACATCGGTGTCAGTCACGTTCCGGAGTACACCATGTGCGCCCGCGTCGGTCAATTGATGTTCGCAGTGCGGTCAGGGGATGTCGGCTCGGACGGCCGGGAGCGAGCGGAGGGAGGGCCTCCGCGCGCCGCGTCGGCCGCCGCGTAGAGATCGGCGGGGCGCACCCCGCCGAAGGCCGCGACCAGGTGCCCGTCCGGCCGTACCAGCAGCACACTGTGTGCGGACGCGCCCGGATACGCCTCGGTGACCAGCAGCTCCGCCCGTACCGGCAGGGCGTCCACCGCCGCCGCCAGCCGGGGCATCACCCCGGCCGTCAGCCAGTGCCGCCGGTCCCAGACCCCCGTACCGGGCGCGACCAGCACCACCAGGAGCTGTCCCCGTCCGAGCCGGTCCGCGAGCGGTACGGTCGTCCCGTCCGGCGCCGTGACCAGCACATTCGCGACCGGACCGCCCGGGGGCGTGCCCACGGCCGTATGCGCCTCGGCGTACGGGGGCGCGAGGGGGGAGTGCGGATACGAGGGCGGTGCTCCCAATGGCCCGTGCCCCAGATGCCCGTCGGCGAGCAGGGTGTCATGTCCACGCGTGCCCGGCATATAGGTCCGCAGCCCGCCGCCGCCCCGCAGTATCGGCAGCGACTGGTCGGCCGCGCGCAGCCGTGAGGCCACAGCGGTGCGCCGCTCCGCCTGGTAGCTGTCCAGCAGGACCTCCGTGGCCCCGCGGTGCCAGTCCTCGGCCACCTTCCAGGCGAGGTTGGAGATGTCGCGCAGGCCTTCGTCCAGCCCCTGGGTGCCCACCGCGCCCAGCAGATGGGCCGCGTCCCCGGCGAGGAACGCCCGCCCCACCCGCCAGCGCTTGGCGAGCCGGTGGTGCAGCGTGTAGACGCCCGTGTCGAGCAGCTCGTACGGCGGTGTCGCGCCGCACCAGCCGGCCAGGGTGTCCCGTAAACGTGTGATCAGCGCGTCGGGGGTGACCAGCTCGCCGCGCGCGGGCAGCAGCCAGTCGAGCCGCCACACCCCGTCCGCGAGGGGCCTGGCGGAGACCTCCTCGCCGCCGCTGGGCCAGGGCGGCTGACGGTGCAGCAGCGCCTCACCGGGCCAGGGAAGATCGACACGGAGCGCGGCGACGGCGTGCCGCTCCACCGCCGTACGCCCCGGGAAGCGGATGTTGAGCAGCTTGCGGACCGTGGACCTGGCGCCGTCGCACCCCACGAGATGGCTGCCGCGCCACCAGGTCGCCCCCGGCCCGCGTGTGTGGACGGTGACCCCGCGGTCGTCCTGCTCCAGCGAGTCGAGCCGGCTGCCGGTCACCAGGCGTACGAGTTCCTGGCCGGCGATGGCGTCCCGCAGCCCGCGCGCGAGGGCGTGCTGCGGGATGTGCAGGGGCGCGGGAGCGCCGTCCTCACCGCCGAGCGGCAGCTCCCGCATGAGCTGCTTGCGCCGCATCAGACGCCAGCCGGTCCAGTGGGTGCCCTCCTCGGCGAGGGTGGTGCAGCCGAGCCGGGCCAGCAGGGCGGTGGTGTCGGGCCGCAGTATGGCGGTACGGGCGGGACGCTGTTCGTCCGTACCCGTCCCCTCGTCGAGAACGACGGCCGGGACTCCCTGGGCGGCGAGGGCCAGGGAGAGCGCGAGTCCGACGGGGCCCGCGCCGGCGACGATCACCGGGTCCACGGCGCGACCCCTCCGGCCCGTACGGTCTTGCGGTCAAGGGCGGTAGGAGCCCGGTACGTGATCACACAACGTATGCAACCTATTGGGGGTGCTTGCGTCAAGCGACGGCCTGAGCGGCGCGTACACCCCCTGTCCCGTCCGCCTCAGGCGCCTCCGCCGTCCGGGCCACGGCCCGGAATGCTGGCCTGTTGCGCATCATCGGCACTCAGCACGGCGCCCGTGCTCTTCTTGCCCCGGCGCAGCCGCTGCTCCAGCCATCCGGCGAAGGTGGTGAGCAGGAAGTTCAGCACGATGTAGATCAGCGCGATCACGGCGAAGGCGGCGATGGTGTTGGCACCGTAGTTCGCGGTGATCGTGCGGTTCTGCGAGAGGAGTTCGGGCAGACCGAGGATCGCGCCGCCCAGCGCGGTGTCCTTGACGATCACCACGAGCTGGCTGACCAGCGCGGGCAGCATCACGGTCACCGCCTGCGGCAGCAGCACATAGGTCATGGCCTGGCCCTTGCGCATGCCTATGGCCTTCGCCGCGTCGATCTGGCCGTTCGGCAGCGAGAGGATCCCGGCCCGTACGATCTCGGCCATGACCGAGGCGTTGTACAGCACCAGGCCCGTGACCACGGCGTACAACGGCCGCAGATCCGAGGAGACATCGGTGAACTGCCGGTAGAGCTGAGCGGCGAAGATCATCATCAGCAGGACCGGAATGGCCCGGAAGAACTCGACGACGACCCCGGCCGGGACCCGGATCCAGACATGGTCGGAGAGCCGGCCGACACCGAGCAGCGCGCCGAAGGGCAGGGCGATCACGATGGCCAGCGCCGAGGCCCTGAGCGTCTCGCCAAGTCCCGGCAGCAGATAGGTCGTCCACACCTTGGAGTCCGAGACGAACGGGCTCCACTTCTCCGCCGCGAGCTGGTTCTTGTCGGCCATGGTGGCCAGCACCCACCACGCGGCGAGCGCGAAGAGGACCAGGAACACGATCGTGTACAGGACGTTGCGCCGCTTGGCGCGGGTACCGGGGGCGTCGTAGAGAACGGACGTGGCACTCATCGCTTCACCGCCACTCGCTTGCTGACCCAGCCCAGGATCAGACCGGTCGGAAGGGTGAGAACGATGAATCCGAAGGCGAACACGGCGAAGACCGCGAAGAGCGCGCTGGTTTCGTTCTCGATCATTGTCTTCATCAGGGCCGAGGCCTCCGCGACACCGATCGCCGAGGCGACCGTGGTGTTCTTGGTCAGTGCGATCAGCACATTGGCCAGCGGCGCCACCACGGAACGGAACGCCTGCGGAAGGATGATCAGGGTCAGCACCTGGAAGAAACTCAGCCCCAGCGCGCGGGCCGCCTCCGCCTGGCCCACGGGCACGGTGTTGATGCCGGAGCGCAGCGACTCACAGACGAAGGTGCCGGTGTAGGCGACCAGTCCCAGGATGGCGAGCCGGAACCCCATGGTCTTGAAGTCCTGGCCGCCGAGGGTGATCTGGAGGGTCTGGCCGAGCCCCAGCGAACAGGCGACGATGACCACGGTCAGGGGCGTGTTGCGGACGAGATTGACATACGCGGTACCGAAGGTACGCATCAGCGGCACGGGACTGACACGCATCCCGGCCAGCAGCGTTCCCCATATGAGAGAACCAACTGCGGAGTAGAGGGTGAGCTGCACCGTCACCCAGAAGGCGCCGAGCAGGTCGTACTGCCCGGAATCAAGAAAGTCGAACACGATGCCCCGCGCTCTCCCCTGGTTGGCTGGTCGGTACGCGCCGCCGAACGGGCCGGCGGCGCGTCACTCCTGTCTCAGCTGCCTTCGGTGATCGCCGGGGCAGGCTCGTTCTTGTAGCCGGACGGACCGAAGTTGGCCGTCACGGCCTTCTGCCAGGAGCCGTCCGACTCCATCTTCTTGAGGGCGTCGTTGATCTTCGTCTGAAGCTCGGTGTCGCCCTTCTTGAGGCCGATGCCGTAGTTCTCGTCGCTGAGCTTGAGGCCCGCGAGCTTGAACTTGCCCTGGTGCTCCTGCTGCGAGGCGTAACCGGCCAGGATGGAGTTGTCCGTGGTCAGCGCGTCAACGGCCTTGTTCTCCAGACCGGTCAGGCACTCGGAGTAACCGCCGAACTCCTGGAGGTCGGCCTTGGGAGCCAGCTTCTCCTTCATGTTCTGCGCCGAGGTGGAGCCCGTGACGGAACAGAGCTTCTTGGAGTTGAGGTCCTCGGCCTTGGTGATGGAGTTGTCGTCCGCGCGGACCAGCAGGTCCTGGTGGGCGAGGAAGTACGGGCCGGCGAAGTCGACCTTCTGCTTGCGCTCGTCGTTGATCGAGTAGCTCGCGACGACGAACTTCACATCACCGTTGGAGATCAGGTTCTCGCGCTCGGCGCTGGGCGACTCTTTCCAGACAATGTCCTTGGCCTCGAAGCCCAGCTCCTTGGCGACATAGGTGGCGACGTCGACGTCGAAGCCCGCGTACGTCCCGTCGGGCTTCTTCAGACCGAGGCCGGGCTGGTCGAACTTGATGCCGATGGTGATCTTGCCGCCGCCGTCGCCGCTGCCGGCGTCGTCGCTGCTTTCACCGCCGCACGCGGTCGCGGTCAGGGAGAGGACGAGAGCCGCAGCGGCGGCCGCGCTTGCCTTGTGAAGCTTCATGCGTGAACTTCCCTCGTGAGACGTGGACGAACAGGTTCTGCCGGACTCGGTGGAACCCTGGGATGCGTTGAGCCGTGGGACTCGGCGGAACGATGGAACTCGGTGGAGTCACAGGGCCCGACAGAGCCGTATGCCGTATGCCGTATGAAGAGCCGGGATCAGTGATGCAGGATCTTCGACAGGAAGTCCTTGGCACGGTCGCTGCGCGGGTTGCTGAAGAACGCGTCGGGCGTGGCCTCCTCGACGATCCGGCCGTCCGCCATGAAGACGACCCGGTTCGCCGCGGAGCGCGCGAAGCCCATCTCGTGGGTGACGACGACCATCGTCATGCCGTCACGCGCGAGCTGCTGCATGACTTCGAGCACTTCGTTGATCATCTCGGGGTCGAGCGCGGAGGTGGGCTCGTCGAAGAGCATGACCTTCGGGTCCATCGCCAGCGCCCGCGCGATGGCGACCCGCTGCTGCTGGCCGCCCGAGAGCTGGGCCGGGTACTTGTCGGCCTGCGAGCCGACGCCCACCCGGTCGAGCAGGGAACGCGCCTTCTGCTCGGCGGTCTTCTTGTCGGCCTTGCGGACCTTGATCTGGCCCAGCGTGACGTTCTCCAGCACCGTCTTGTGTGCGAAGAGGTTGAAGGACTGGAAGACCATGCCGACATCGGCGCGCAGACGGGCGAGCTCCCGGCCCTCCTGCGGCAGCGGCTTGCCGTCGATCGAGATCTCACCCGAATCGATGGTCTCCAGGCGGTTGATGGTGCGGCACAGTGTGGACTTGCCGGACCCGGAGGGCCCGATGACGACCACGACCTCGCCACGGGCGATGGTCAGATCGATGTCCTGGAGCACATGCAGCGCGCCGAAGTGCTTGTTCACGTTGCTCAGTACGACCAGGTCGCCCGTCGCCGGCACGGCGTCCTCGGTGCCCTTGGTCACTGACACTCCGCTCATCGGCTTCTTGCTCCGTCCTCCTCGGTGTAGGAGGACCCTAGTCACGCCCTGCGACCAGCGTCATCACATCTGAGCTGAAATTGAGCATAACGATCCGGCCGCAACCGGACACTCCGTGTGAACAGGGCGCTGAGAGGAGTACCGGGTGGGTAACGGAAACCTCGGTGTAACGGGAAGACTCTTGACTGGCACGACGCCATCGGAGTGGATGCCCAGATACGTTCTGCCGTCACCGTCGATGAAGGGGGCCCGTGAGACTGCTGCTCGTAGAGGACGACGATCATGTCGCCGCGGCACTGGCGGCCGTACTGGCCAAGCACGGCTTCCGGGTCGTGCACGCCCGGAGCGGCGAGGAGGCGCTCCAGGCCCTGCTGCCCGCCGCCAACGCGGGCAAGGAGCCGTTCGCGGTCGTGCTGCTCGACCTCGGGCTGCCCGACCAGGACGGCTATCAGGTCTGCGGGAAGATCCGGAGGATCACCTCGACACCGGTGATCATGGTGACCGCGCGGGCCGATGTACGGTCCCGGATCCACGGCCTGAACCTCGGCGCGGACGACTATGTGGTCAAACCGTACGACACCGGTGAACTGCTGGCGCGTATCCACGCGGTCAGCCGGCGCCGCGCGAGCGAGGAGGAGCCGGGACCGGCCGCCGAGGCCGCCCAGCGGCTCGGACGTCTCACCCTGGAACTGCCCACCCGCCGGGTCAGTGTCGACGGTACGCCGGTCCAGCTCACCCGCAAGGAGTTCGATCTGCTGGCCCTGCTGGCCCAGCGCCCCGGCGTCGTCTTCGGGCGCGAGCAGATCATCAGCGAGGTGTGGCGGACCAGTTGGGAAGGCACCGGCCGGACGCTCGAGGTCCATGTGGCGTCCCTGCGCGGCAAGCTGGGGATGCCCGCCCTGATCGAGACCGTCAGGGGCGTCGGCTACCGCCTGGTCGTCCCGGCGCCGCGTCAAGAACCGTAACGCCCCGTGAGTTCCCGACTTCTCCCCCTGCTCATCGTCCTCATGGCGGGCGTGCTCCTGGCCCTCGGCTTTCCGCTCGCCGTGAGCGTGGCGGCCGCGGAGCAGCAACGGGTCGTCGTGGACCGGATCGACGACACGGCGCGGGTCGCCGCGCTCGCGCAGCTCGTCGCCGAGGGCAGACCGGGGACCGGCGAGCGCCGCGATCTGCTGGAGGAGGAACTCACCCGCTACCACGAGGTGTACGGGATCAGGGTGGGTGTCTTCTACCGCGAGGACGAGGCCATGGCGCGCGCCCCGGGGGACTGGACGGTACCCGCGGCCGGGGAGGGGCGGCAGTCCTTCCGGGAGGCCCTGCTGGGCCGCCGCAGCGACGATCCCGAGCAGATCTGGCCCTGGCAGAGCCGCCGGCTCATCGTCGACTCTCCGGTCGTGCGGGACGGGGACGTCGTCGCCGTCGTGGTGACCGACTCCCCCTCCGGGCAGATGCGTTCCCGGATCCTCACGGGCTGGCTGGTGATCGCCGCGGGCGAGGCGGCGGCGATGCTGCTCGCCGTGGGGGCCGCGATCCGGCTGACGGGCTGGGTGCTCAGACCGGTACGGGTGCTGGACGCGGTGACCCACGACATCGCCACGGGCCGGATGAACTCCCGGGTGGCGGCGGCCGGAGGGCCTCCGGAACTGCGGCGCCTCGCCAGCTCGTTCAACGAGATGGCGGACAACGTGGAGGATGTGCTGGAGCAGCAGCGCGCCTTTGTCGCCGACGCCTCCCACCAGTTGCGCAATCCGCTCGCGGCGCTGCTGCTCCGGATCGAACTGCTCGCCCTCGAACTGCCCACGGGGAACGAGGAGATCGCCTCCGTACGGACGGAGGGCAGGCGCCTCGCCCAGGTCCTCGACGATCTGCTGGATCTGGCGCTGGCCGAGCACACCCCCGCCGATCTGCGGCTCACCGACATCGGGGAACTGGCGGCGGAGCGGGTCGCCGCCTGGCGGGCGCTCGCAGAGGAGAAGGGGGTCCGGCTGACCGAGCACCGGGCGGCGGTCACCGCCTGGACCGACCCGATCGCGCTCTCCAGCGCGCTGGACGCCGTCATCGACAATGCCCTGAAGTTCACTCCGGCGGGTGAAGAGGTCACGGTCACGGTCGCCCGTAACGGTGAAACCTCCATGATCGTCATCAATGACGGCGGACCCGGGCTCACGGACGACGAGATGGGCAGGATCGGCGACCGGTTCTGGCGCAGCAACCGGCATCAGAACGTCAAGGGATCGGGTCTGGGCCTGTCCATCTCACACGCGCTGCTGGCGGCGGGCGGCGGCTCGATCGGCTACGCGCACGGAGAACCGCGCGGACTGCGGGTGACGCTGACCGTCCGGAGATCGTCCCCCGGGTCCTGACGGACGACGGGCCGGGAAGTGCGAGGGCATGCTCCAGGACGTGCCAGGACGTGCCAGGGCATGCTCCACGAAGTGCGAGGGTGTGTGCGGAAGTGCTACGGCAAGCTCCGTCAGGAAGTGCTACGGCATGCTTGTCAGGGGGGCGTGCCCGGAAGTGGGGGCCGTGCCCACCGCTCAGGGCTTGACCGACTGGTAGTAGCGCTTCGCCCCGTCGTGGAGCCGCAGCGGGGCCGTATAGATCGCCGTCCGCAGATCCACGAGCTGCGCCGGGTGGACCTCCTTGCCGATACGGTCCCTGCTGTCGATCACGGTCCGGGTGAAGCCCTCCGTGAGGGCGGCGTCCATCCGGTCGGTCGTGACCAGCAGATTCGCCACCGCGACCGTCGAGATGGCCGTGCCGTTCTGGGCCGCCCCGTAGGCGTCGGCGGGTATCACCGTGGAGCGGTAGTAGCGGGAAGCCGCCTCACCCGAGGCATGGAGCCTGCTGATGAGATCGGGGTCCAGCGGCACCAGCCGGATGTCGTACCGCTGCCACAGGAGCGTCACGGCCCCGGTGGGCAGCCCGCCCGACCAGAAGAAGGCGTCAAGCTCTCCGCGTTGGAGCAGGTCCGGCATGGTGTCGATACCGGCCGGGACCGGGGTGATGTCGTGCTTCGGGTCGAGCTTCGCGGCCGTCATGACCCGGTCCGCTATCAGCCGGACGCCCGATCCCTCCTGCCCCACCCCCACCTTCTTGCCGCGCAGACCGGCGACGGAGCCGATCTTCGAGTCCTTGGCCACGACGAGCTGCACATAGTCGTCGTACAGCCGGGCGCACCCGCGCAGCCGGCCCGCGCCCGGCTTCCCGTCCTCCTGGTACTTGGCGACGGCGTCGGCGGTGGCCACGGTGAAGTCGGCCTCCCCGCTCGCCACCCGCGCGAGATTCTGCTGCGAACCCTCGCTGGTCATGAGCTCTATCGAGACCTCGGGCAGATCGCGCCCGAGGTCTTCCTTGAGCAGCGACCCGTACCGCTGGTAGACCCCGCTGGTCACCCCGGTGCTGAAGGTGACGGCCCCGCTCGGCGACGACGCCCCGATCGGCAGCAGCCACCACACCACCAGCCCGAGCAGCACCACCACCGCGGCGGCGCCCCGGAGGAGCCGGCCACGACGGGTACGGGACAGAACCGCGAACATGCCGCGATCCTGCCAGCTCTCTCCCCGCCGGGGCCAGGCCTCCCGCTCTCCGCCACGGCCCGGCCCGCCCGTCCACGGGCCCCGGGACTCCGGGCCCGGAGGCCGTCCGCGCACCGCCTACCCTTGTCGCATGAGCAGCAGCGACCGGAGCCGGACCGTGGGCGACAACCGAACGTACGAGGTGCGCACCTACGGGTGTCAGATGAATGTCCACGACTCCGAGCGATTGTCGGGGCTGCTGGAGGGAGCCGGATACGTCCGCGCTCCCGAGGGGGCCGACGGGGACGCCGATGTGGTGGTCTTCAACACCTGCGCCGTACGCGAGAACGCCGACAACAAGCTGTACGGCAATCTCGGCCGGCTCGCCCCCATGAAGACCAAGCGGCCCGGTATGCAGATCGCCGTCGGAGGCTGTCTGGCGCAGAAGGACCGCGACACCATCGTGCGGCGCGCGCCCTGGGTCGATGTCGTCTTCGGCACGCACAACATCGGCAAACTGCCCGTCCTCCTGGAGCGCGCGCGTGTCCAGGAGGAGGCACAGGTCGAGATCGCCGAGTCGCTGGAGGCGTTCCCCTCCACGCTGCCGACCCGCCGCGAATCCGCCTACGCCGCCTGGGTCTCCATCTCCGTGGGCTGCAACAACACCTGTACCTTCTGCATCGTCCCCGCGCTGCGCGGCAAGGAGAAGGACCGCCGCCCCGGCGACATCCTGGGCGAGATCGAGGCGCTGGTCGCCGAGGGCGTCTCCGAGATCACGCTGCTGGGCCAGAACGTGAACGCGTACGGTTCCGACATCGGCGACCGCGAGGCCTTCTCCAAGCTGCTGCGGGCCTGCGGGGCCGTCGAGGGGCTGGAGCGCGTCCGCTTCACCTCACCCCATCCGCGCGACTTCACGGACGATGTCATCGCGGCGATGGCCGAGACGCCCAATGTGATGCCACAGCTCCATATGCCGCTCCAGTCCGGCTCGGACACCATCCTCAGGGCGATGCGCCGCTCGTACCGGCAGGACCGTTACCTCGGCATCATCGACAAGGTGCGCGCGGCCATCCCGCACGCGGCCATCTCCACCGACATCATCGTGGGCTTCCCCGGTGAGACGGAGGAGGACTTCGAGCAGACCATGCGGGTGGTGCGCGAGGCGCGCTTCGCTCAGGCGTTCACCTTCCAGTACTCGAAGCGTCCCGGGACACCGGCCGCCGAGATGGACGGCCAGATCCCCAAGGCGGTCGTCCAGGAGCGCTATATGCGCCTGTCCGCCCTCCAGGAGGAGATCTCCTGGGAGGAGAACAAGAAGCAGGTCGGCAGGGTGCTGGAGGTCATGGTCGCCGAGGGGGAGGGGCGCAAGGACGGCGCCACCCACCGGCTCTCGGGGCGCGCTCCCGACAACCGGCTCGTGCACTTCACCAAGCCGGACCAGGAGGTGCGCCCGGGTGATGTGGTGACCGTCGCGATCACCTACGCCGCGCCGCACCATCTGCTCGCCGAGGGACCGACGCGGGAGGTACGCCGTACCCGTGCCGGTGACGCCTGGGACAGGCGGAACGCCGCCGAGACCGTGAAGCCGGCCGGGGTGCTGCTGGGGCTGCCCACGGTCGGCGTGCCCGCGCCGCTGCCGGCCGTGACGGGCGGCTGCGCCGTCAACTGACGACCGACCGGCCGACCGACCGGCCGACCGACCGGCCGGCCGACCGGCCGAGCGGGTGGGTGGGTGGGACGGCGGAGCGGGCAGGGGGCGGAGTGGGCCGGGCGGGACCGGGGGCCGGGGCCACGGCCCCCGGTCCGCGCTCACGCCCGGTCGTGGCACGGCCGGGTTAGGGTTCGATCATGCTGGTCGCCGCTGCCGTCTGTCCCTGCCCGCCGCTGCTCGTGCCCGCCGTGGCCGCGGCGGCGGCACCCGAACTGGACGCCGTACGCGCGGCCTGCACGGACGCCCTCGGGGTACTGGCCGCGGCCCGGCCGGATGAGCTGGTCGTCGTCGGGCCCGCCGGGCGGGAGGGCCGGGGCCGGCATCCGCAGGGCGCCGTCGGCTCCTTCCGCGGGTTCGGCGTGGAGGTCGATGTCGTACTCGGCGGAGCGGGCGCGGGCGCGGGCGCCGCGACCACGGACGTACGGACCGGAACAGGCGCCGGAACGGCGTCCGGTGCCGTAACGGAGTCCGGGGCCGACACGGACGAGCACGCCCGGCGCGGGCTGCCGCCCTCTCTCTCGGTGGCGGCCTGGCTCCTGGACCGGGTCCGCTGGTCCGCCGCCCCGCTCTCGGGACTCGGCGTGGGGGAACCTCTCGCCGCCGACCGGTGCGTGCGAGCCGGGGAGGAGATCGCGGCGGGGTCGGAGCGCGTGGCACTGCTGGTGATGGGGGACGCCAGCGCGTGCCGCTCGGTGAAGGCGCCGGGGTATCTGGACGAGCGGGCGGCCACATTCGACGCGGAGGTGGCACGGGCGCTGGCGGAGGCCGATGTGGCGGCACTGAAGTCGCTGGACGCGGAGCTGGCGTCCGAGCTCAAGGCGGCGGGGCGCGCGCCGTGGCAGCTCCTCGCGGGCGCGGCCGACGGCGCGGGCCTGCGCGGTGAGCTGCTCTACGACGCCGCGCCGTACGGCGTCGGCTATCTCGTCGCGACCTGGTCCTGAAGACCCTGAATCGCCGGGTTGCCGGGTTGCCGGGTCGCGGTCAGCCGGGCCCCGTCTTCCGGCGGCCCCCGGCGGGCCTAGGACGGGGGCCGTCGCGAGCGACCGCCCTCCTACGCGACGGCCGCGCCGCGTCCGAAGGCGCCGCGCGGCCGTCGACAGCCGTTGCCGGGTGTCAGGAGGCGGGCGGTGGCGGGGGAGCGGTGCCGTCGCCCTTGTGGGCGAGCCGGTCCAAGGCGTTCTTGGCCTTGCCCGTCCCCGAATCGATCTTGTCGCTGTACTTGCCCTTGGTCCTCTGGTCGACCGTCCGGGCAGCCTTGTCCAGCCCGTGCTCGATCTTGCCCCCGTGCTGCTGCGCGAGGTCCGATACCTTGTCCCTGGCCGGAGCGATCTTGGCCTTCAACGAATCCATGAAGCCCATGGCCCACCTTCCCTCGGAGGAGACACCAGCCTATGTCCGCGTGTTCTTCCCGGCCTCATTGTCCGCCGCTGCCTCCGCCGACTGCTGCTTCGGAATCTCCACGCCCTCGGCGGCCGGTGCCCCGGTCCCGTCGCCCTCGGCGGGCTCGGTGTCCGCCGCTCCGGTCTCCTCCGTCACGGCCTCCGCCCCGTCGGGTCCGCCGGCGTTCTCCGCCGAGGGATCGGCCGTACGGGTGGCGGCCTCCGCCTCGGCGGTCGACACCTCGGACGCGGTGACCGACGTCCGTCGAAAACGTGAAAAAACACCCATATCTTCTCCATAGAATACTCGTGGGGGTGATATTCCGCGCCGCCCGGAGCGTTCTGCCGCGATGCCCCGGGGCATCGGCCGGAGAACCGGCGGCCGGAAC
Organism: Streptomyces sp. NPDC002018; assembly: GCF_042890865.1. Classification (NCBI taxonomy): domain Bacteria; kingdom Bacillati; phylum Actinomycetota; class Actinomycetes; order Kitasatosporales; family Streptomycetaceae; genus Streptomyces; species Streptomyces sp. NPDC002018. Next base: position 107,079 of record NZ_JBIASO010000022.1, on the reverse strand, counting down.
CTCCCCACAGGCAACGAACCCGGACGTGTGCCGTCACGTAACTCGTTCGGGCAGGGGCCTGCGAGTTTGCGAGACTGGGTCGGTGAGAAGCGCAGCTACCGCACCGCGGGTCATCGCCGTCGTCGGTCCCACCGCGGCCGGCAAGTCCGATCTGGGCGTCCATCTCGCCCGGCAACTCGACGGTGAGGTGGTCAACGCCGACTCCATGCAGCTCTACCGGGGAATGGACATCGGAACTGCCAAGCTGACGGACGAGGAACGTGCCGGTATCCCGCACCACCTGCTGGACATCTGGGACGTCACCGAGGCCGCCAGCGTCGCCGAGTACCAGAAGCTCGCCAGGGCGGAGATCGACCGGCTGCTGGCGGCGGGCCGCACCCCCGTCCTGGTGGGCGGCTCGGGGCTGTACGTACGGGGCGCCATCGACGCCCTCGACTTCCCCGGCACCGATCCCGAGGTGCGCGCCAGGCTGGAGAAGGAGCTGAGCCTGCGCGGCTCGGGCGCCCTGCACGCCCGGCTGTCCGCCGCGGACCCCCAGGCCGGCCGGGCGATCCTGCCCAGCAACGGCCGCCGTATCGTCCGGGCGCTGGAGGTGATCGAGATCACCGGCAAGCCCTTCACCGCCAATCTGCCCGGCCATGACGCGGTCTACGACACCCTTCAGATCGGTGTCGATGTGGCGCGGCCCGAGCTGGACACCCGGATCACCCAGCGGGTGGACCGGATGTGGGACGCCGGACTCGTCGACGAGGTGCGCGGTCTGGAGACCCGGGGGCTGCGTCATGGACGTACCGCGTCCCGCGCGCTGGGCTACCAGCAGGTGCTCGCCGCGCTCGCGGGGGAGTGCACCGACGACGAGGCGCGCGCCGAGACCGTACGGGCCACCAAACGCTTCGCGCGCCGCCAGGACTCCTGGTTCCGCCGCGACTCACGGGTGCACTGGCTGGGCGGCGGAACGGAGCAGCGCGAGGAACTCCCGGACCGCGCGCTGGCGTTGGTCGAACGAGCGGTCACAGCCTGATCACGTGATGGCATCGGGACGCTCCGCACGCCCTTGCGGTCCCTCCGGGCGTGCCATCATCGAGCATCGATCGACCATCGGGCATCGATCGGCCAGTGGAGTCCGAATGGGGAGGGCGCGTGGCGATGGAGGCCGGCCCTCGCGACAGAGAACCAGCGGTACCGGACACGCGGGACGACGCCCCACGGCTGAGTCCCGACGGGCCGGAAGAGGAGACCGTGACCCCGGAGGTCGAGGTCGAGCTGCGTCCGCAGCGCCGGCTGCGGATCTGGCAGCTCGCGCCCATCGTCGGGCTCGCCGCGATCGGCTCCCTGATGTTCGCCTTCCCCCTCGCCTTCGGCACCGGGGACGGCGGAGCGGTCGTCGCCATGCTGGGACTCCTGATCAGTTGCTGTGCGGCGGGCTGGGGCATGATGGCCGCCCGCCGGGTCGGCCACACCTGGCCGGGACTGCCGCCCCGCTCCTCCGGCGAGCGCCCCGACTGGCGGGTCATCGCCCTGTATGTGACCGCGGCCGCCGCGGTGGTCGCCCTCGCCGTCTGGCGGGTCGCCCGACTGCGCTGAGCGCGGCGCGTCCGGGACTCCGGTCGGCCGCCGGTGGCGGCGGGTGTCGGTGTCTGCTCGTACGATGGATCCCGTGAGCACCTCGAAGACCGCGCCCCTCTTCTTCCTCAAGGGCCATGGGACCGAGAACGACTTCGTGATCGTCCCCGACCCGGACAACACCATCGATCTGCCCCCGCGCGCCGTGGCCGCCCTCTGCGACCGCAGGGCCGGCATCGGCGGTGACGGGCTGCTGCGGGTCGTGCGGTCCGCCGCGCACCCCGAGGCACAGGACATGGCGGCCGAGGCCGAGTGGTTCATGGACTACCGCAACGCGGACGGATCCGTCGCCGAGATGTGCGGCAACGGCGTGCGGGTCTTCGCCCGCTATCTCCAGCGTGCCGGTCACGCGGCGGCCGGTGATCTGGCCGTGGCCACCCGCGGCGGGGTGAAGAAGGTGCATCTCGCCAAGAGCGCGAACGGCCCGGCCGCCCCCGGGGGCGTGAGCGCCGCCACGGCCTCCGGGCCGGCCGGGCGGTCCGGGGAAGGCGACGGCGACATCACGGTCCACATGGGGCGTGCCGTGCTCCCCGAGGACAGCGCCGTGGTCACCGTCGGCGGCCGTGCCTGGCCCGCCCGTAACGTCAGCATGGGCAATCCGCACGCGGTCGCGTTCGTCGAGGATCTGGCCCACGCGGGGAATCTGCTGGCCGAACCGCGCGTCAGCCCCTCGTCCGTCTACCCCGACGGGGTGAACGTCGAGTTCGTCGTGGCCCGGGGCCCGCGCCAGGTCGCGATGCGTGTCCATGAGCGCGGCTCGGGCGAGACCCGCTCCTGCGGTACGGGCGCCTGCGCCGTGGCCGTCGCCGCCGCCCGCAGGGACGGCGTCGACCCCTCGGTGACCGGCACCCCCGTGACGTACAGCGTGGAACTCCCCGGCGGGCGGCTGCTCATCACGGAGCGTCCGGACGGCGAGATCGAGATGACCGGGCCCGCCGTGATCGTCGCGGAGGGCCACATCGACCCGGCGTGGCTCGAAACGGCGTCGGCGTAAAGCTTCGCTCGAATGGGTGATCCGTTTCACGCCGGGCGAGAGCGGGACTGCTCCACGTGGTGGGCTCGGTAGCATCAAGCACCGGCCCGGAGGGCGTTCCCGTTCTTCGTACCGCCGGTCGAAGCTGCCCGGAGGTGCCCATGAGCGCAGAGGCCACCAACCCTGGTGCCCACAGTCGGAGACGCGGCCTTCCCAGGATCGACCTCCGCAGACTCGGCAGGGCCGCGTTACTGGGGCCCGCCTCCAGGGACCGGCTGCCGGACGCGATGGGCCATGTCGCGGACGCGCACCGCGCCCATCACCCGGACGCCGACCTCTCCGTGCTGCACAAGGCGTATGTTCTCGCGGAGAGTTCGCACCGCGGGCAGTACCGCAAGAGCGGCGAGCCGTACATCACGCACCCCCTGGCCGTGACCCTCATCCTGGCCGAACTGGGCGCCGAGACCACGACCTTGACCGCCTCCCTCCTCCACGACACCGTCGAGGACACGGAGGTGACGCTCGACCAGGTGCGCGCGGAGTTCGGCGAGGAGGTCTGTTATCTGGTCGACGGCGTGACCAAGCTGGAGAAGGTCGACTACGGCGCCGCCGCCGAACCCGAGACCTTCCGGAAGATGCTTGTCGCCACCGGCAACGATGTCAGGGTGATGTCGATCAAGCTCGCCGACCGGCTGCACAATATGCGCACCCTCGGTGTGATGCGTCCGGAGAAGCAGGCCCGTATCGCCAAGGTCACCAGTGATGTGCTCATCCCGCTCGCCGAACGACTGGGCGTCCAGGCGCTCAAGACGGAGCTGGAGGATCTGGTCTTCGCGATCCTCCATCCCGAGGAGTACGCGCACACCCGGGCCCTGATCGCGGACAACGCCACCGCCGGGGACGCCCTCGCGGCCATCTCCGAGGACGTCCGGCGCGTGCTGCGCGAGGCGGGCATCCCCGCCGAAGTGCTCGTACGGCCACGGCACTTCGTCTCCGTGCACCGGTCCAGGCTCAAACGCGGCGAGCTGCGCGGCACGGACTTCGGCAGGCTGCTGGTGCTGGTCGGTGAGGACGCCGACTGCTACGCGGTCCTGGGCGAGTTGCACACCTGCTTCACCCCGGTGATCTCCGAGTTCAAGGACTTCGTCGCCGCGCCCAAGTTCAATCTGTACCAGTCGCTCCACACCGCCGTCGCCGGGCCCGACGGAGCGGTCGCCGAAGTCCTCATCCGTACGCACCAGATGCACAAGGTCGCCGAGGCCGGGGTCGTCGCCCTGGGCAATCCCTACGCGTCGGTCGACAGCGCCGACCCCGCGGAGAGTCCGGGTCCGGGCGCGGATCCTGGCTCGGGCGCGGCGCCGCAGGACGGCGAGCGCACCGATCCGACCAGGCCCGGCTGGCTCTCCCGGCTTCTGGAGTGGCAGCAGGCCGCACCCGACCCGGACACCTTCTGGACCACGCTCCGCGCGGATCTGGCGCAGGACCGGGAGATCACCGTCTTCCGCGCCGAGGGCGGACTGCTGGGACTGCCGGCCGGGGCGACCTGCGTGGACGCCGCGTACGCGCAGTACGGCGAGGCCGCGCACGGCTGTCTCGGAGCACGCGTCAACGGCCGTCTGGCGCCCCTGAGCACGGTGCTGAGCGACGGCGACACGGTCCAGCTCCTGCTGGCCCAGGACGCGGCCTCGGGCCCCTCGCCGGAATGGCTCGACCACGCCCGTACGGCCGCGGCCAGGATCGCGATCACCGGATGGCTGGCGGCGCACCCCGGAGCGGTGGGCACGCCCGACGCCGCGCCGCGCGCGTCCCACGCCCTCACCGCGGACCGGCGCGGCGTCGCCAACGCCGTGGTGGATCTGCCGGGGGCGACCGTACGGCTGGCCGGCTGCTGCACCCCCGTACCGCCGGACGCCGTCACCGGATTCCCGGTGCGCGGCGGAGTCGTCAGGGTCCACCGGCAGGAGTGCCGGGCGGTGGACCGGATGCGCGCCCTGGACCGCGAGCCCGTCCCGGTGAGCTGGGGCGACGCGTCGGAGTGCCAGGTCACGCTGTACGTGGAGTCCTTCGGGCGGCCCCGGCTGCTGGCCGATCTCACGGAGGCCATCGCCACGGCGGGCGCCGCGATCGTCTCGGCGACCGTGGAGCCGCCCAGCGAGCAGCGCGTACGGCACACCTACACGCTGGAGCTGCCCGACGCGGCGGGCCTGTCCGGTCTGATGCGGGCGATGCGCGACGTACCCGGCGTGTACGACGTCAGCCGCGCCCAGCATCCGGCCACGGCATGACGACGCGGGGGCCGGGCGATCACGCGTCAACCGCGTGATCGCCCGGCATCCGGCGGGCTTCCCGGCTCTGACCTGCCCCTTTCGGGTGGGTGCGGCGCGCGCCGTCGGTGCGGGCCATACGGGCGCTGATAGCCGTGGTCCATGCCGTTCACCTCTCGCCGACTGCGCGCCGCCCTGCTGGCCGCCGCCTCGGCCACCCTCGTCGCCGCGACACTGCCCCCGCCCGAGCCCCTCGGTATCGGCGATCCGCTCTTTCCGCACCTCGGCAACCCCGGGTACGACGTGCTCACGTACGACCTCGACTTCACCTACCGGGGCGACAACACCAAGCCCCTGGACGCCATCACCAGGATCAGCGCGCTCACGACCCAGCGGCTGAAGCGGATCAACCTCGACTTCACCCAGGGCACCGTCCGCTCGGTCGAGGTCGACGGCGCGCCCGCCGAGTTCACGACGGCCGGTGAGGACCTGGTGATCACACCGGACGAGACGGTCGACGCGGAAGCGCGGATGCTGATCACCGTTCGTCACACCAGCGACACGAACGGCAAGGAGGGCGGCTGGGTCCGTACGACCGACGGGCTGGCCATGGCCAACCAGGCCAATGCCGCGCACCGGGTCTTCCCCGGCAACGACCACCCCGCCGACAAGGCCCACTTCACCTTCCGCATCACCGTTCCCGAGCGGCTGACGGCGGTGGCCAACGGGCTGTCCGAGGGGACGTCCCGCCAGGGCGCGACCACGACCTGGACCTATCGCACCCGTCACCCCATGGCCACGGAACTGGCCCAGGTCTCGATCGGCGACTCGGCCGTCGTCCACCGCGAAGGGCCGCACGGACTGCCCGTACGGGACGTGGTGCCCGCCGCCGACCGCGAGCGGCTCGAACCCTGGCTGAAGAAGACACCGGGCCAACTCCGGTGGATGGAGCGGCAGGTGGGCCCGTACCCCTTCGAGACGTACGGCGTGCTGATCGCCGGCGCCGACACGGGCTTCGAACTGGAGACACAGACGCTCACGCTCTTCGAACGCTCCCTGTTCACCCGCCCCGAGTACCCCGAGTGGTACGTCGACTCCGTGATGGTCCACGAACTGGCCCACCAGTGGTTCGGGAACAGCGTCTCGCCGCGCACCTGGTCGGATCTGTGGCTCAACGAGGGACACGCCACCTGGTACGAGGCACGGTACGCACAGGAGCACGCCGAGCAGTCGCTGGAGACGCGGATGCGCAACGCCTACGGCCGCTCCGACACCTGGCGCGCGGCCGGCGGTCCCCCCGCCGCCCCCGAGCCCCCGACGCCGGGGCAGCAGATCAGCCTCTTCCGGCCGGTGGTCTACGACGGCAGCGCCCTGGTCCTCTACGCCCTGCGGCAGGAGATCGGCGAGAGCGCCTTCGGGCGGCTGGAGCGCGACTGGGTACGGATCCACCGGGACGGGACGGCGACCACCGCGGACTTCACCTCGCTGGCGTCGCGGACCGCGGGGCGTGACCTGTCGGCCTTCTTCACCGCGTGGCTGTACGGGCGGAAGACCCCGCCGATGCCGGGCCGTCCGGACTGGCGCAGCGATCCGCCCCGCGCCGGGCGGACGTCGCCCGGAGTCACCGCGCACGCCTCACCCGCCGCCACGGGGCACGCCTCGCCCCCCGCCACCGGGCCGGCCACGCCGGGCGACAGCGCGGGGACCGCGCGCGGTGACCGGGACGCCGCCCGGGACGCACGGCACCGCCCGGGAGCCGTCACCGCGTCGCTCGCCCCGCCACGGTCCGCGACGGGGCGTTGAAACGCGGGTGACGGCCGGGCGGAACCGTGTCACCATCGACAGGGCGGTGAGACGGCCGGGAATCATTCCGGGCCGTCACGCGTTGTGACTGCCGTAAGAGACTCCCCATCGACGTAAGGATCCAATGACCTCCTCTTCATCTTCTTCCCAGGACGCGCAGAACGCCGCGGACGCCCGCACGGACAGCCTTCGAGCCGATGCCCTGATGGAAGAGGACGTCGCCTGGAGCCACGAGATCGACGGAGAGCGGGACGGCGACCAGTTCGACCGCTCCGATCGTGCGGCGCTGCGTCGTGTGGCGGGCCTCTCCACCGAGCTGGAAGACGTCACCGAGGTCGAGTACCGACAGCTCCGCCTGGAGCGGGTCGTCCTGGTCGGTGTCTGGACCTCGGGCACCGTGCAGGACGCCGAGAACTCCCTCGCGGAGCTCGCGGCGCTCGCCGAGACGGCGGGCGCGCTGGTGCTCGACGGAGTGATCCAGCGCCGTGACAAGCCCGATCCGGCCACCTACATCGGCTCCGGCAAGGCCCAGGAGCTGCGGGACCTGGTGCTGGAGAGCGGCGCGGACACCGTCGTCTGCGACGGTGAGCTGAGCCCCGGCCAGCTCATCCATCTCGAGGACGTCGTCAAGGTCAAGGTCGTCGACCGTACGGCCCTGATCCTGGACATCTTCGCCCAGCACGCCAAGTCCCGTGAGGGCAAGGCGCAGGTCGCGCTGGCCCAGATGCAGTACATGCTGCCGAGGCTGCGCGGCTGGGGCCAGTCGCTGTCCCGGCAGATGGGTGGCGGCGGCGGTGGCGGTATGGCCACCCGCGGCCCCGGTGAGACCAAGATCGAGACGGACCGGCGACGGATCCGCGAGAAGATGGCGAAGATGCGCCGGGAGATCGCGGAGATGAAGACCGGCCGTGAGATCAAGCGCCAGGAACGGCGGCGCAACAAGGTGCCGTCGGTCGCGATCGCCGGTTACACCAACGCGGGCAAGTCCTCCCTGCTCAACCGGCTGACCGGCGCGGGTGTGCTGGTGGAGAACGCCCTGTTCGCCACCCTCGACCCGACCGTGCGCCGGGCCGAGACACCGAGCGGCCGGATCTACACGCTGGCCGACACGGTCGGATTCGTCCGGCACCTCCCGCACCATCTCGTCGAGGCGTTCCGCTCCACGATGGAGGAGGTCGGTGACTCCGATCTGATCCTGCATGTGGTCGACGGCTCGCACCCCGTACCGGAGGAGCAGCTGGCCGCCGTGCGCGAGGTGATCCGCGATGTCGGCGCGGTGAACGTCCGCGAGATCGTGGTGATCAACAAGGCCGACGCGGCCGATCCGCTGGTTCTCCAGCGGCTGTTGCGCTCGGAGCGGCACGCGATCGCCGTCTCGGCACGCACGGGCAAGGGAATCGGTGAGCTGCTCGCGCTGATCGACGCCGAGCTGCCCCGGCCCGAAGTCGAGGTCGAGGTCCTTCTCCCGTACACCCGGGGCGGGCTGGTCTCGCGGGTGCACGCCGAGGGCGAGGTGATCTCCGAGGAGCACTCCCCGGAGGGCACGGTGCTCAAGGCACGTGTGCACGAGGAGCTGGCCGCCGCGCTCGCACCCTATGTGCCGGTGGCCCGCTGACCGCGGTGACGCCGGGCACGCCGTAGAGATGACGAAGGCCCGTTCCCCTCTCGCGGAGAGGGGAACGGGCTTTGCACATGCCCAACGGGCCTTGTTCGCGCGCATCGGCCGGCTCGTGCTCACCGGCCGGCGAACGCGACGCTCAGGGCCGGGTGCGGCGCCCGGGGTCCTTGGCCGTGGCACCGAGGGCTGAGGTGCCCAAGGCGGTGGTGTCCAAGGCGGTGGGGCACAGAGATGTGATGTCGAGGACCCCGGGACCCGTCACCGGCCCGCGAACTTCTCGCTGACCCCGTCGTAGACGCCCTTGGCAGCCTCACCGAGACGCGGTCCGGCCAGCCAGCCGGCCGTCACCGGGCCGATGGAGGTGTTGGAGACCAGGGCCGGCTTCCCGTCCTGGCCGGTCGCGACCCAGCCACCGCCGGACGAGCCGCCCGTCATGGTGCATCCGACGCGGTACATCGTCGGGTCCTGCGCGTTCAGCGACAGCCGGCCCGGCTTGTCCTCGCACCGGAAGAGCTTCTGGCCGTCGAACGGCGCCGCCGCCGGGTAGCCGGTCGCCGTCATACCGGCGATCCGCGGGGTGGCCGGAGCGTTGAAGTCCACCGGGAGCGCGGAACCGACCGTCTCCTCCAGCGACTTGCCGTCGCTGCCCTTCTCCGGCGTCACATGGATCACCGCGAAGTCGTACGGGGCGCCCTGACCGCCGGTCGAGGCGCCCTGGGCTATCCACTGCTCGGAGGTCTGCGCCCAGTCGGCCCACCACACCCCGTGCGGTGCCACCTTCTCCTCGGCGGCGCCCTCCAGTTCGGCCATCGACAGACCCTCGTTGTTGTACGACGGGACGAAGGCGAGGTTGCGGTACCAGCCGCCGCTCTTGCCCGCGTGCACGCAGTGGCCCGCCGTCCAGACCATGTTGGACTTGCCGGGGTGGGCCGGGTCCTGGACCACGGTCGCCGAGCAGACCATCGAACCGCCGGGCCCGTCGAAGAACAGCTTCCCCGCCTCGGGCGCGGCGTCCCCGTACGGCGTGCTCACCGCCTGCGCGGTGACCGGCTGCGGCGTCGGGTCGGTGACTCCCTCGTCGCCGGAGATGTCCTGCTCCTGGACGGGCCGCTCGGGCGGCTTCTCCGCGTCCCGCATCCGGTCAGGGTCCCAGAGGTCCTGGATGATCGGGTTGACGAAGTCCCGGGCCTCACGGAGCCATGTGTCCCTGTCCCAGTTCTTCCACTCGCCGCCCCGCCACTTGTCCAGATCGATCCCGTGCTCCTTGAGCCGGTCCTTGAGATCGTCGGGAATGGTGATCTTGCCGTCGGACGAGGCGCCGGACTCGGCGGGCTGGACGGCGGCGTTCTCCTCGCCCGTCCCGCAGGCGGTGGCCGTCAGCGCGAGCGCCGCCGCGATCGAGGCCGCGGCCAGGGCGGGGGAGAATCTGCGCCGTGTGCTCCTTCCACGGCGTGCGGCGAACGTCGGGCGAATGGGTCGCATGGCGTGATCCCCCTGGGACTTCGGAACAGTTCGGAACAGTTCGTACGGATGGCGTATGACGAACCCCGGCCGAGGTGGTGAGGCCGGGACAGGACCCACCACTATGCCGGTGCCGATGGGGACGGCGCACGGCAGGGCTCCGGTTCCCCGTCCGTAAGGATCTTCGGGCAGCCCGTGATCCCCGGCCGCCCGCGTCGTTGGTACGGACGGGGGACCAGCCAAGCGTTCACCGTCGAACATTCGACGGGCGAGCGCCGTACTGACATGCGACCGAACCGTGACAGCGGGAGGACCGAACAGCCGTGGCCGTGACCGAACCCGCTCCGACAGCGTCCACCGTCGCGCACGAGGGCATTCTCCGGCGCCAGTCCCTGCGCGAGTCGGCGGCCCGCACCTACGCCAGGTCGCTGCCCATCGTGCCGGTGCGCGCACGGGGGCTGACGATCGAGGGGGCGGACGGCCGGCGGTATCTGGACTGTCTCTCCGGAGCGGGTTCCCTGGCGCTCGGCCACAACCACCCGGTGGTCCTGGAGGCGATCAGAAAGGTCCTGGACTCCGGCGCCCCGCTTCATGTCCTCGATCTCGCCACCCCCGTGAAGGACGCCTTCACCACCGAGCTGTTCGCCACCCTGCCCCCGAAGTTCGCGGAGAACGCCCGGGTGCAGTTCTGCGGTCCCGCGGGCACCGACGCCGTCGAGGCCGCCCTCAAGCTCGTCCGCACCGCCACCGGCCGGGACGGTCTGCTCGCCTTCACCGGGGCGTACCACGGGATGACGGCCGGGGCCCTCGCCGCCTCCGGCGGTGCCCAGGACGTACGGGTGACCCGGCTGCCCTACCCGTACGACTACCGCTGCCCGTTCGGCGTCGGTGGCGAGCGCGGCGCCGAACTCGCCGCCCGCTGGACCGAGAACCTCCTCGACGACCCCAACGGCGGGGTGCCGCCCTCCGCCGGGATGATCCTCGAACCCGTGCAGGGCGAGGGCGGAGTGATCCCCGCCCCCGACACCTGGCTGCGCGCCATGCGGAAGCTGACCGCGGACCGGTCGATCCCGCTCATCGCCGACGAGGTGCAGACGGGGGTGGGGCGCACCGGCACCTTCTGGGCGGTGGAGCACAGCGGGATCGTCCCCGATGTGATGGTGCTCTCCAAGGCGATCGGCGGCTCACTTCCGCTGGCCGTGATCGTGTACCACTCGGACCTCGACTGCTGGCCGCCCGGAGCCCACGCGGGCACCTTCCGCGGCAATCAGCTCGCGATGGCGGCGGGCGCGGCCACGCTCGCGTACGTACGGGAGAACCAGCTCGCCGACCGCGCCGCCCTCCTCGGCGCACGCATGCTGGGACAGCTCCAGGGGCTCGCGGCCGCCCACCGCTGTGTCGGAGACGTACGGGGTCGTGGTCTGATGATCGGTGTGGAACTTGTCGCCCCGGCCGTCGACGACCCCGCGCCGCCGGACCCCGCGCTCGCCGCCGCCGTCCGGCGCGAGTGCCTCAGCCGCGGTCTCATCGTCGAACTCGGCGGTCGCCGGTCCTCCGTCGTCCGTCTTCTCCCTCCCCTCACCCTCACCGATGAACAGGCCGGCGCGGTCATCGACCGCTTCGCCGATGCCCTGGCCGCCGCGGAGCGTGCCGCACTCCGCCGGAGCGATGCCGGTCCGTCCCACTGACCCCGGACACCCTCAAGGAAGCCGCGTGAACCCCACTCCCTCGCCCGACGTGCCCGAGGCCGACGGCCGTTCCACCGCCCACCCCCGGAGCCATGACCGGGGGAACGAGCGGGGGCACGACCCGGCAGGGGCCGCCCGCACCGTCGAACCACCGACCGTGCCCCGGCAGTCGGAGGGCGGCCTCGACGGACAACTCCTGCCCGCGCCAGGGCCGTTCGCCGCACCCACGGCGGTGGCCGACCAGCTCGACCACCCCGACCCGCAGAAGGCGGCCGACGCGGCGGCCACCGAGAATCTGCTGCGCTGCTGGGTCCGGGAGACCGATCTGCCCCGCCCCGACGGCACGGTGCTGAGGATTCCCCTCGACGCCAGCGGCACCGCCCTTCTCGTCCCCGTCCGCTACTGGTCGGCCACGGGCTGGCACCGCTTCGGCATGCCCTTCCTGGAGAACGCGCCCCAGGACGCCCCCGCCGCCGAAGCCGTCACCGTCGCCGCGCTCCTCGGCCGGGAGTCGGGCCGCTACCAGGGAGCCGATCTCGTCGGCCGTGTCGCCAACTCCCTCGGCCACACCGCCGACTTCCTCGCCGACCGGCGCCGGCGCCCCGGCGCGGGAGCCGGCGCCGACCTCTTCCTCACCGCCGAGCAGTCGCTGATCCTGGGCCATCCCCTGCACCCCACGCCCAAGAGCCGTGAGGGGCTCTCCGAGTCCGAGGCCCGTCTCTACTCGCCCGAGTTGCGCGGCTCCTTCCCCCTGCACTGGATGGCCGTCGACCGGTCCGTGCTCGCCACCGACTCGGCCTGGACCGAGCAGGGCCGTATCGTCCCCGCCGAACTGCTGATGACCCGTCTCCTGGGGGACGTGCCCCTGCCCGGTCACACCGTCCCGCTGCCTCTCCACCCCTGGCAGGCACGCGAGTTGATGCACCGCCCCGCCGTCACCGCGCTGCTCGACGCGGGCCTGCTGCACGATCTGGGGCCCCAGGGAGCCCCCTGGCATCCCACCTCCTCCATCCGTACGGTGCACCGGTCCGGCGCCCCCGCCATGCTCAAGCTCTCGCTCGGTGTCCGGATCACCAACTCCCGCCGGGAGAACCTCCGCAAGGAGCTCCACCGCGGTGTCGAGGTGCACCGGCTGCTCCGCAGCGGTCTCGGCAAGGAGTGGCAGGCGGCGCACCCGGGCTTCGACATCGTCCGTGACCCCGCGTGGCTGGCCGTCGACACCCCGGACGGCGAGGCGGTGGGCGGCCTCGACGTCATGGTGCGCCACAACCCGTTCGCCCCCGGCGACGACGCCGTCTGTATCGCCGGACTGACCGCTCCGCGCCCCTACCCCGGCCGTACCGGCACGCATTCGCGGCTCGCGGAGACCGTCCTCACGCTCGCCGCCCGCACCGGCCGTTCCCCCGCGGCCGTGTCCGCCGAGTGGTTCCTGCGCTATCTCGACCAGGTCGTACGCCCGATCCTCTGGCTCGACGGCACGGCCGGCATCGCCCTGGAGGCGCATCAGCAGAACACGCTGGTGCTCCTCGACCCCGACGGCTGGCCCGTGGGCGGCCGCTACCGCGACAACCAGGGGTACTACTTCCGGGAGTCCCACCGCCCCGCTCTGGAGCGACGCTTCCCCGGTATCGGCTCGCTGAGCGACACCTTCGTCTCCGACGAGGTCACCGACGAGCGCTTCGTCTACTACCTGGGCATCAACAACGTCCTGGGTCTGATCGGCGCGTTCGGCGCCCAGGGTCTCGCCGACGAACGCGTCCTCATCGCGGCCTTCCGCCAGTTCCTCGCCGGGGCCGCGGGCCTCGGCTCCTCGCTGCCCGGCCGGCTGCTGGAGCCCCCCACACTGCGCTGCAAGGCCAATCTGCTCACCCGGCTGCACGGGCTCGACGAACTGGTCGGCCCTGTCGACACCCAGTCCGTCTATGTCACGATCTCCAACCCCCTTCGCCAGTGAGAGAACACGATCCGTCCGAACCGCCGAGAGGAGAGCGCCCCGTGCCTCCCACCGATGCGAGCGCCGACACCGGAGCGGGCCCCGCCCCGCTGACCGGCGGAGGCACCGAGGACACCCTTGATCTGCGGCTGCCCGACGACCTCGTCGCGCTGCTCGGAGAGTGCCGGGCGACGGCCGCACCCCCGTCGCCCGGCCTCACCCCGCCCGGCCTCACCCCGCCCGGCCTCACCTCGCCCGGCCTCATCCCGCCCGGCGATCGGCTCGACAGCCTGCTCGACAGCCCTGCCGACTGGGGTCCCGCCTCCACCCCGGCCGGTGTCTTCCAGCTCGTCCCCGTCTGTATCGAGCGCGACCTGTCGCTGGTCAGCCGCTGGATGAACGATCCCGCAGTCGCCGCCTTCTGGGAGCTGGCGGGCCCGGAATCCGTCACCGAGGCCCATCTGCGCGCCCAGCTCGACGGTGACGGCCGCAGCGTCCCCTGTCTCGGCGCCCTGGCCGGCGTTCCGATGAGCTACTGGGAGATCTACCGCGCGGACCTCGACCCGCTCGCGCGCCATTACCCCGCCCGCCCGCACGACACCGGGATCCATCTTCTGCTGGGAGGCGTCGCCGACCGGGGCCGCGGCGTCGGCACCGCCCTCCTCAGGGCCGTCTCCGATCTCGTCCTCGACCACCGCCCCCGCTGCGCACGCGTCGTCGCCGAACCCGACCTGCGCAACACCCCCTCCGTCGCCGCCTTCCTCAGCGCGGGCTTCCGCTTCTCCGCGGAGGTCGACCTGCCCGACAAACGAGCCGCTCTCATGGTCCGCGACCGCACCCTTCGCGACCTGCTCTGAACGATCCGCCGCCGTACCCGCACCACTCGATCCCGATCGGTTCCGTCCCGAGGAGTCCTTGTGCCGAAGTCCCCTGCCACCCATGACTCCCCCGCCACCCATGCCGCCGCCCCGGCCCCCGACGCCACCTCGGCCTCCGACGCCACCCCGACCCACGACGCCACCGCCGTGCACGACTCCACCGCGATCACCCCGCTGTTCACCCCGCCCGAGCTGAACGCCCGGGTCTGGGACCGGGCGGCCGGCCGCCTCCTCGCCAAACTGCTCGGGGAATTCGCGTACGAACAGATCATCGAGCCGACGCCCGTCCCCGGCGCCGCCGACGGTCTGTACGCCCTCACCCTCGACAACGGCGAGACGCTCACCTTCCGTGCCACGCGCGGTGCCTACGGCGACTGGCGTGTCGAACCCGGCTCCACCGAGTACCGGAACCAGCCCTTCACGGACCCGCTGTGCTTCCTGCCGCTCTCCCGAAGACTGCTCGGACTCGACGGCGAGACCCTCGGCCATCTCGTCCGCGAACTCACCACGACCCTCGCCGCCGACGCCAGACTCGACCACACCGCCCTGACGGCCGCCCGCCTCGCCGACCTCGACTACGCCGACCTCGAAGGACACCAGACCGGTCACCCCTGGATCGTCCTCAACAAGGGCCGCGTGGGCTTCTCCGCCACCGACGCCGCGCGCTGGGCCCCCGAGGCCCGCACCCCGGCCAGACTCCCCTGGATCGCGGTCAGCACCACCCTCGCCACCTACCGGGGCGTCTCCACGCTGCGCACCCCCGAGCTGCTCTACACCCGCGAACTCGACCCCGCCGTCCGTGAACGCTTCGACTCCGTCCTCCGGGAGCGTGGCCTCGACCCCGCGGGCTATCTCTACCTCCCCGTGCACCCCTGGCAGTGGGCGGAGGTCCTGCTCCCGCTCTACGCACCCGCCATAGCCGGGGGAGCGATCGTTCCGCTCCCCACCGACGGTGATCTACGGCTGCCGCAGCAGTCCATCCGCACGTTCCTGAACGTCGCGCGCCCCGACCGGCACACGGTCAAACTGCCCCTGTCCATCCTCAACACCCTGGTCTGGCGCGGACTCCCCACCGAGCGCACGCTCGCGGCCCCCGCCGTCACCGCGTGGGTGCACGCGGTACGCGAGGCCGACCCCTTCCTCCGTGACGAGTGCGGTGTCGTCCTGCTCGGCGAAGTCGCCTCCGTGACGGTCGAGCACCCGCTCTACGACCACCTTCCCGAGGTTCCGTACCAGTACAAGGAACTGCTGGGCGCGATCTGGCGCGAGCCCCTCCAGACCCGGCTCGCCCCCGGTGAGCGCGCCCGTACGCTCGCTTCCCTCATCCATACGGATCCCCAGGGGCGGGCGTTCACCGCCGAACTCGTCGAACGCTCGGGCCTGCCGCCCGCCCGCTGGCTCCAGCGGCTCTTCTCGGCGATGCTGCCGCCCCTGCTGCACTTCCTCTACCGCTACGGCACGGTCTTCTCCCCGCACGGCGAGAACGCCATCGTCGTCTTCGACGACCAGGACGTCCCGGTCCGGCTGGCGATCAAGGACTTCGTCGACGATGTGAACATCAGCGCCCAGCGCCTGCCCGAGCACGAGACGATGCCCGCCGATGTGAAGGACATCCTTCTCACCGAGGAGCCGTCCTTCCTCGTCCAGTTCATCCATTCAGGGCTCTTCGTCGGGGTCTTCCGCTATCTGGCACCGCTGTGCGAGGAGCAGCTCGGGCTGCCGGAGGACGAGTTCTGGTCCCTCGTACGGGCGGAGATCCTGCGGTACCAGGCCCGGTTCCCGGAGCTGGAGCAGCGCTTCGAGACATTCGACCTGCTCACGGCCCGTATCGAGCGGCTCTGCCTGAACCGCAACCGGCTCCATCTCGACGGGTACCGCGACCGCTCCCAGCGTCCGCACGCAGCCGTGCACGGCACTGTTCCCAATCCGCTGGCGGCCGGACCGCGGAGCGAGTGACGGTGGTTGTCGGTGCCGCCCCGTAGGGTGGTCGGGCTATGACGAAGCCATCACTCCCCGAGCTCCTCCATGCCGCCGTCAGCTCCGTCGGCGGTGTGGAAAGGCCTGGCCAGGTCACCATGGCCGAGGCCGTCGCCGAAGCCATCGACGCCCCGTCCCATCTGCTCGTCCAGGCCGGCACCGGCACCGGCAAGTCGCTGGGCTATCTCGTGCCCGCGCTGGCGCACGGCGAGCGGGTCGTGGTGGCCACGGCGACCCTCGCGTTGCAGCGCCAGCTCGTGGAGCGCGACCTTCCGCGCACGGTCGACGCACTGCATCCGCTGCTGCGCAGACGCCCGGAGTTCGCCATGCTCAAGGGCCGTTCCAACTACCTCTGTCTGCACCGGCTGCACGAGGGCGTGCCGCAGGACGAGGAGGACGGTCTCTTCGACCAGTTCGAGGCGGCGGCGCCCACCAGCAGGCTGGGCCAGGACCTGCTGCGGATGCGGGACTGGGCGGACGACACCGAGACGGGCGACCGTGACGATCTGACGCCCGGTGTCTCCGACCGTGCCTGGTCCCAGGTCTCCGTCTCCTCCCGGGAGTGCCTGGGCGCCTCGAAATGCGCCTACGGGGCGGAGTGCTTCGCCGAGCTGGCGCGGGAGCGCGCCAAGCTCGCCGAGGTCGTCGTCACCAATCACGCGCTCCTCGCCATCGACGCCATCGAGGGCGCGCCGGTGCTGCCCCAGCACGAGGTGCTGATCGTCGACGAGGCCCATGAGCTGGTCTCCCGCGTCACCGGAGTCGCCACCGGCGAGCTGACCCCGGGGCAGGTGAACCGCGCGGTGCGCCGCTCGGCGAAGCTGGTGAACGAGAAGGCGGCGGACGCCCTCCAGACGGCGGCCGAGACCTTCGAGCGGCTGATGGAGCTGGCCCTTCCCGGACGGCTCGAAGAGATCCCCGAGGATCTGGGCTATGCCCTGATGGCGCTGCGTGACGCGGCCCGTACGGTCATCTCGGCGCTGGGCTCGACCCGTGACAAGTCGGTCCAGGACGAGGACGTCGTACGGAAGCAGGCGCTGGCGTCCGTCGAGGCCATCCACGGTGTGGCGGAGCGGATCGCCAACGGTTCCGAGTACGACGTCGTGTGGTACGAGCGGCACGACCGGTTCGGCGCCTCCCTCCGGGTGGCACCGCTCTCCGTGTCGGGGCTGCTCAGGGAGAAGCTCTTCGCCGACCGCTCCGTCATCCTCACCTCCGCCACGCTCAAGCTCAGCGGTGACTTCAACGGGGTGGGTGCCTCGCTCGGTCTGGCGCCGGAGGGCACGGAGGGGGACGACATCCCGCAGTGGAAGGGCATCGATGTCGGCTCGCCCTTCGACTACCGCAAGCAGGGCATCCTCTATGTCGCGCGCCATCTCGCCACGCCGGGGCGGGAGGGGTCGCGCGGCGACATGATGGATGAGCTGGCGGAGCTGGTGGAGGCGGCGGGCGGGCGTACGCTCGGGCTCTTCTCCTCGATGAGGGCCGCCCAGGCCGCGGCGGAGGAGCTGCGCGGCAGGCTGGACGTGCCGATCCTGCTCCAGGGGGAGGAGACGCTCGGCGAGCTGATCAAGGCGTTCGCCGCCGATCCGAAGACCTGTCTGTTCGGCACGCTCTCGCTCTGGCAGGGCGTCGATGTGCCGGGGCCCAGCTCCCAGCTCGTGGTGATGGACCGCATTCCGTTCCCCCGTCCCGACGACCCGCTGATGAGCGCGCGCCAGAAGGCGGTGGAGGAAGCCGGCGGCAATGGGTTCATGGCGGTGGCCGCGACCCATGCCGCCCTGCTCATGGCCCAGGGAGCCGGACGGCTCGTACGGGCCGGCGGGGACCGGGGTGTCGTGGCCGTGCTCGATCCGCGGCTCGCCAATGCCCGGTACGGCAGCTTTCTGCGCGCCTCACTGCCTGATTTCTGGTACACGACGGACCGGAATCAGGTACGGCGCTCTCTCGCGGCCATCGACGCCGTGGCCCAGGCGGCCGGAGCGTAAGGGCCGTCCCGTCCTACGGCCCGGCAGGGGGCGGGGAGGACCGGACAGCGCGTAGCCGCCGGCACGCACCGGGGCTTGCTTTCAGGGCGTAAAGCAGGCCCCGGGACCGGCGCAGGAGGTCCCGGGGCCCGGTCGGAGCCGGTGGAGCCGTCACACCCGGCGCAGGACCGCGACCACCTTGCCGAGGATCGTCGCCTCGTCACCGGGGATCGGTTGGTAGGCCGCATTGTGCGGGAGGAGCCAGACATGGCCGTCCTCGCGGCGGAAGCGCTTGACCGTCGCCTCGCCGTCCAGCATCGCGGCGACGATGTCACCGTTCTCCGCGACCGGCTGGCGACGGACGGTCACCCAGTCGCCGTCACAGATCGCTGCCTCGATCATGGAATCACCCACGACCTTGAGGACGAACAGCTCTCCGTCGCCGACCAGTTGGCGCGGCAGCGGGAAGACATCCTCCACCGACTCCTCGGCGAGGATCGGTCCGCCCGCGGCGATCCGGCCGACCAGCGGCACATACGACGCGGCGGGCTTGCCGGTCGTATCCGTCTGCTGGGTGCTCGGCTGGTCGGATCCGCGCACCTCGTACGCCCTGGGCCGGTGCGGGTCGCGGCGCAGGAAGCCCTTGCGCTCCAGTGCCATGAGCTGATGGGCGACCGACGAGGTGCTGGAGAGGCCCACGGCCTGGCCGATCTCCCGCATCGAGGGCGGATAGCCCCGCCGCTGGACGGAGTCGCGGATCACCTCGATGACCCTCCGCTGTCGGTCCGTGAGGCCGGAGCTGTCCGCCCTGATTCCTGGAGGTCGGCCGGGCAATGACCGGGTGGGCTTGGACCCCTCCGGGTTCATGATCGCGTCATTCATGGCATGCACCGGCTCGAGTCGGCTCTGGGAGCGGTCCTGGGCAGTGATGGTGGCACTGTCTGCGGTGGTGGTCACGTCGGCCCCTCTCGAAATGTTCTCCCTAGCTGGACAACGGTAGTAGCTTTCGAAAGGTTGCGCCAAACACACGTTCGAGTGAAAAATCGTGGAGTGCTCGCCGTAAGTCTGTGACTGGGTGTATAGGTACGACTTCCGGCCGTACGTGGCCCCGCTCGTCACGGTACCGTTCGCGGCCGCGCCGCCGCGGTCCGGGGCGCCACGGCCCCGGACGCGGCCCCGGTCCTCCGTCCCGGCGGGCCGCGATCCCGGCCGCCGCGCCCTTTCCCGTACGCTCGTCGCCGGTTCGCGCGGCCCCCCGGGACCCGCCCCACGCCCGACACGCGTCAGGGGTCTAGGATGCGGGTGAACCCCAGATCTAGTGGTTGGATTGTCGCAGCCACCCAGAAGTTGTGGTCCCCGGTCTCTGTCGGCCGAGGCCATCGCCTATGCTGGGACACGCTTCGAGGGGCTCTTTCCGGGCCCTGACGGGGCTATTCAGTCACGCCGTGAAGGAGGGTTGGGAGCCATGCACTGTCCCTTCTGCAGGCACCCCGACAGCCGTGTCGTCGACAGTCGCACCACCGACGACGGGACGTCGATCCGGCGCCGTCGGCAGTGCCCCGACTGCTCCCGCCGTTTCACGACGGTGGAGACCGCCTCACTGATGGTGATCAAGCGCAGCGGCGTGACCGAGCCCTTCAGCCGTACCAAGGTCATCTCCGGCGTGCGCAAGGCGTGCCAGGGGAGGCCGGTCACCGAGGACGCCCTCGCCAAGCTCGGCCAGCGGGTCGAGGAAGCGGTGCGCGCCACCGGGAGCGCCGAGCTGACCACCCACGACGTGGGGCTGGCCATACTCGGCCCACTGCAGGAGCTCGACCTCGTCGCGTACCTGCGCTTCGCATCCGTGTACCGGGCGTTCAACTCGCTCGAAGACTTCGAGGCCGCCATCGCGGAACTGCGCGAGGGGCCTCCAGCAGAACAGTGCGGCGACGGCGGGACCCATGAGGTCCCCGTGCCCGCCACCGCCGCGGACTGACCGGCCGGCCCGAGCCGGCCGCTCCACGGCAACCAGGACCTGTCACGGGCGCCCCGCGCGCGCCCGAGGCATGTGGACACACACCCCGTGCCACGGGAAGAGCATGGCACTTCAGGGCGTTTTTGTACGTATATGGGAGGCGGCATGACAGAGACGACGAGCGGCCCGGCACGAGGTTCCCGCACCAGGGGGACCAAGGCCGGCAAGGGGCTGCGTATCGAGCGGATCCACACGACACCCGGCGTGCATCCGTACGACGAGGTGGTCTGGGAGCGCCGTGACGTCGTCATGACCAATTGGCGCGACGGCTCGGTCAATTTCGAGCAGCGTGGCGTCGAGTTCCCCGACTTCTGGTCGCTGAACGCGGTCAACATCGTCACCAGCAAGTATTTCCGCGGGGCCGTCGGTACCCCGCAGCGCGAGACCGGTCTCAGGCAGCTCATCGACCGGATCGTGAAGACCTACCGCAAGGCCGGCGAGGACTACCACTACTTCACCTCGCCCGCCGACGCCGAGATCTTCGAGCACGAGCTGGCGTACGCCCTCCTGCACCAGGTCTTCAGCTTCAACTCGCCGGTGTGGTTCAACGTCGGCACCCCCCAGCCGCAGCAGGTCTCGGCCTGCTTCATCCTCTCCGTCGACGACTCCATGGACTCGATCCTGGACTGGTACAAGGAAGAGGGGATGATCTTCAAGGGCGGTTCCGGCGCCGGTCTGAACCTCTCCAGAATCCGCTCCTCGAAGGAGCTGCTCTCCTCCGGGGGCAATGCCTCGGGCCCGGTCTCCTTCATGCGCGGTGCCGACGCGTCCGCCGGAACGATCAAGTCCGGCGGCGCCACGCGACGCGCGGCCAAGATGGTCATCCTCGATGTCGACCACCCCGACATCGAGGACTTCATCGAGACCAAGGTCAAGGAGGAGGAGAAGATCCGCGCCCTGCGCGACGCGGGCTTCGACATGGACCTGGGCGGCGACGACATCACGTCCGTCCAGTACCAGAACGCCAACAACTCGGTCCGGGTGAACGACGAGTTCATGAAGGCCGTCGAGGCCGGCGGCAAGTTCGGGCTGCGCGCCCGTATGACCGGAGAGGTCATCGAAGAGGTCGAGGCCAAGACCCTCTTCCGCAAGATGGCCGAGGCGGCCTGGGCCTGTGCCGACCCGGGCATTCAGTACGACGACACGATCAACCACTGGCACACCTGCCCCGAGTCCGGCCGGATCAACGGCTCGAACCCGTGCAGTGAGTACATGCACCTGGACAACACCTCGTGCAACCTGGCCTCCCTCAACCTGATGAAGTTCCTCAAGGACGACGGAGAGGGCAACCAGTCCTTCGAGTCCGAGCGCTTCGCCAAGGTCGTCGAGCTGGTCATCACCGCGATGGACATCTCCATCTGCTTCGCGGACTTCCCGACGCAGAAGATCGGCGAGAACACCCGCGCCTTCCGCCAGCTCGGTATCGGTTACGCCAACCTCGGCGCCCTCCTCATGGCCACGGGCCACGCGTACGACTCCGACGGCGGCCGGGGGCTGGCCAGTGCCATCACCTCGCTGATGACGGGCACGTCGTACCGGCGCTCCGCCGAGCTGGCCGCGGTCGTCGGTCCCTACGACGGCTACGCCCGCAACGCCGAGCCGCACAAGCGCGTCATGAAGCAGCACGCCGACGCCAACGCCACGGCCGTCCGGGTGGACGACCTGGACACCCCGGTCTGGGCCGCCGCCACGGAGGCCTGGCAGGACGTCCTCCGCCTCGGCGAGAAGAACGGCTTCCGCAACGCCCAGGCCTCGGTCATCGCGCCCACCGGCACCATCGGTCTCGCGATGTCCTGCGACACCACCGGACTGGAGCCCGACCTCGCCCTGGTCAAGTTCAAGAAGCTGGTCGGCGGCGGCTCGATGCAGATCGTCAACGGCACGGTGCCGCAGGCGCTGCGCCGCCTCGGCTACCAGCCGGAGCAGATCGAGGCGGTCGTCGCCCATATCGCCGAGCACGGCAATGTGATCGACGCGCCCGCTCTGAAGACCGAGCACTACGAGGTGTTCGACTGCGCGATGGGCGAGCGCTCCATCTCCGCCATGGGCCATGTCCGCATGATGGCGGCCATCCAGCCGTGGATCAGCGGCGCGCTCTCCAAGACGGTGAACCTGCCCGAGAGCGCCACCGTCGAGGACGTCGAAGAGGTCTACTTCGAGGCGTGGAAGATGGGCGTCAAGGCGCTCGCGATCTACCGCGACAACTGCAAGGTCGGGCAGCCGCTCTCCGCGAAGAAGAAGGAGAAGGTCGAGGAGAAGGTCGCGGAGAAGGCCGAGGACACCATCCGCCAGGCGGTGGAGAAGGTCATCGAGTACCGCCCGGTCCGCAAGCGTCTTCCCAAGGGCCGTCCCGGTCTCACCACCTCCTTCACGGTGGGCGGAGCCGAGGGCTACATGACCGCCAACTCCTACCCCGACGACGGTCTCGGCGAGGTCTTCCTCAAGATGTCCAAGCAGGGCTCCACCCTCGCGGGCATGATGGACGCCTTCTCGATCGCCGTCTCCGTCGGTCTTCAGTACGGTGTGCCGCTGGAGACCTATGTCTCCAAGTTCACCAATATGCGGTTCGAGCCGGCCGGTATGACGGACGACCCGGACGTACGGATGGCGCAGTCGATCGTCGACTACATCTTCCGCCGGCTCGCGCTGGACTTCCTGCCCTTCGAGACCCGCTCGGCCCTCGGGATCCACTCGGCCGAGGAGCGCCAGCGTCATCTGGACACCGGTTCGTACGAGCCGTCCCTGGACGACGAGGCCCTGGAGGCCGAGAGCCTCGTGCGGTCCACCCCGCGCCCGCCGGAGCCGCTGAAGGCCGTCTCCGCGGCCGAGGTCGCGGGCCCGGCCGCGATCCCGGCGCCCAAGGAGGCGCACACCTCGGCGGAACTGGTCGAGATGCAGCTCGGCATCAGCGCCGACGCGCCGCTCTGCTTCTCCTGCGGTACGAAGATGCAGCGGGCGGGCTCCTGCTACATCTGCGAGGGATGCGGTTCCACCAGCGGCTGTAGCTGACAACCGGCCGGCCGCCGAGGTCCGAGTGGGCCGCGCGGCCGGCTGAACGGCGGTGGGCGAAGCAGTGGGCGAAGGGGACCGGCCGTCGGCCGGTCCCCTTCGTCACGTCGGTCATGCCGGGGGCCAGTCATGCCGGAAGCCAGGACGGGCCGGCCAGGACGGGCCCGTCGGCACGAAGCCGGCCGACACAGAAGCCGGCCGGCACCGGGGCGGACCGGTGCCGTGGTGAGGACGGCCGGGCGCGGGGGTCCGTCAGGTGGTGCCCATCAGCGAGCCGAAGGACTGCGGATCCGTGTCGAAGCCGCGGACGGCCGAATGGAACTGCCACGCGCCCGAGGAGTCACGCGTGAACTGCGCGACCGTCGCCGCGGTGGCGTCCGGGACACCCGCGAAGTCGTGCTTCGCCAGCTCGGTGTATCCCTCCAGCACACGCAACAGGGGGTTTTCTATGTCGGCGAACGTCCTGCGGCCGTGGCGCTGCTGAATGGCCACACCCACGACCACGCGCAGATACGAGGGCGCCAGCCGGTCCAGCTCCAGGGTCATCTCCTCGTCGTCCCCGAACCCCTGGCCGGTCCTGCTCTCGCGGTCCAGGGTGATCGTGCCGTCCGGCGAGCGGCTTCCGAAGTGCACCAGATAAGCGGGCGGGCTTCCCGGGTCGTTCGATGTGAAAGTCGCCGCGACGAGATCCAGATCGTGCGGGGACGCGCCCAGGGGACTGGGGTCCCATTTGAGCGTGACCTCGACCTTCGCCACTCCTCTGTTGAGGCTGCTCACCAGTCTTCCCCCTCATCAGAACCGGACCCGGTCTCCGGGCCTCGCACGCAAGGCTAGACCGGGGGACCGACAACAGGCGGCGCGAACAGTCCGGTTGAGGCCACCTTGGCCGATACTCGACGGGCCGCCCCCGCGTACCGTCGGCCGGGTTCCGCGCACTGCGCCGGAGAGTGACCCGCGCCACCCTCCGCGCCGTACGATGGCGCGGTGCTGGTCAAGTGGACGCGCTGCACCGTGATCGACCGACGAGGTTTTGAACGCGGACAGCGGAAATGGGCGGGGTTGCTCGGTGAGCCGGGATTCCGGGGGCAGAGCGGGGGATGGAGCCGGACGAAGCCGGGCGTCGCCCATGTCTTCGCGTTCTGGGAGAGCCGCGCCTTCTACGACTCCTTCATGGCCCGCTCGCACGACCGGCTGGCCGCCTCGCAGTCCGGGACATACCGGGATGTCCAGGTCAAACTATTTGATTACCGCTTCGATGTGAAGACCGGCTTCGAGCCACGGTTCACCGACGCGGATGTGGTCCGTGTCGCGCACTGCAAGGTCCACGAGGACCGCGTCGAGCACTTCGCGCTGATGCAGGAGAAGGTGTGGAACCCGGCGATGGCGGGGTCGCCCGGGATGGTGCGCGGACTGTTCGGCGAGGCTCCCGGCCACGAGTTCATCGTGCTCTCGATGTGGCAGTCCGCGGCCGAGCACGGGAAGTACAGGGTCGAACGGGTGGAGCGGCTCACGCTGCGCGCCCAGACGGCCGCGGACGTGGCCGCCCTCGCGGGAGACGTCGTCGATCTCGAATCGACCTGGACGGTCTGACACGCCGTACGCGCCCTGGCCGCCCGGGGCCCCGGGCAAGAGCGCGGCAGGGGCAGGGGCGGCAGGGCGGCGCAGGGGTGGGGGCGGCAGGGCGGCCGTGCGCGCCCGGCGCGCGTGGCGACGGTGCGCGCCCCGGTCGGCGCCGCCCCCTGGGCCCGCTCTAGGGTCGTGGCATGGCACGACCGCGGCGCATTGTCCTTGTCCGGCACGGAGAGTCGGAAGGCAACGCAGATGACTCGGTGTACGAACGCGAGCCCGACCATGCCCTGAGACTCACCGAGAAGGGCAGGCGGCAGGCCGAGGAGACCGGCGCACGGCTGCGCGAGCTGTTCGGCCATGAGCAGGTCAGCGTCTATGTCTCCCCGTACCGCCGTACGCACGAGACGTTCCAGGCCTTCGGCCTCGATCAGGAACGGGTGCGGATACGGGAGGAGCCGCGGCTGCGCGAGCAGGACTGGGGGAACTGGCAGGACCGGGACGACGTACGCCTCCAGAAGACCTACCGCGACGCGTACGGGCACTTCTTCTACCGCTTCGCCCAGGGCGAGTCGGGCGCCGATGTGTACGACCGGGTCGGCGCGTTCCTGGAGTCCCTGTACCGGAGCTTCGAGGCACCCGACTCACCGGAGAACGTCCTGCTGGTGACCCATGGACTGACCATGCGGCTGTTCTGCATGCGCTGGTTCCACTGGTCGGTCGCGGAGTTCGAATCACTGTCGAATCCGTGCAACGCGGAGACGCGGACGCTCCTGCTGGGCGCGGACGGCCGATACACGCTGGACCGGCCGTTCGAGCGCTGGCGCACCCCTGAACCGTACGGGCGTACCGGATAGAGTGACCATGCGATGACCGTTCCACCCCTGCCCGACCGGCGCTTCGAACGCGCCCTGGCCAGCCTGCGCGGACTCTCCGTGGGGGACGCCCTGGGTTCCCAGTTCTTCGTACCCTCGAACCACTCCCTGCTGAAGCGACGGGAACTGCCGCCCGGCCGCTGGCAGTGGACCGACGACACCGAGATGGGCGCGTCGGTCCTGGCTGTGCTGGGCGCTCTCGGCCGTATCGACCAGGACACGCTCGCGCGCTCCTTCGCCGAGCGCCATGACGTCGACCGTGGTTACGGGCCGGCCGTGAACCGGCTGCTCCGGCTGGTCCGGGAGGGCGGCGACTGGCGCGAACTGGCCGCCGGTCTCTTCAACGGCCAGGGCTCGTGGGGCAACGGAGCGGCCATGCGGATCGCGCCCCTCGGTGCCTGGTACGCCGACGATCCGGAACAGGCCGCGCACCAGGCCGAGATCTCCGCGTACACCACGCATCAGCACCGCGAGGCCGTGGTGGGCGCGATGGCGGTGGCCGCGGCGGCCGCCCTGGCCGCCGATCCGGCGGGGCCGCCCACGCCCGAGGCGCTGCTCGACGGTGTGGTGGCCCTCGTACCGCGCAGCGCGGTGGGCGCGGGGCTGCGGCGGGCGCGGGACATGCTCGACTACGGGGACGCGGGCACCGTCGCCGCCGTCCTCGGTTGCGGACGGCGCACCAGCGCGCATGACACCGTGCCGTTCGCCCTCTGGTCGGCGGCGCGCGCCCTCGGCGACTTCGAGCGGGGCTTCTGGACGACGGCCCAGGTGGGCGGGGACGTCGACACGAACTGCGCCATCGTCGGGGGTGTGATCGCGGCGGGGACCACCGGATCGCCGCCCGCCTCGTGGACCGAACGGACGGAAGAGCTGCCGCGGTGGCTGCCGTCGCCGTAACCGGATGACCACTGTCGGCATGTGTTTGTCACGGTCCTGCCACAGGGGGACCTGCGCACCGCGGGACCTCCTGATGCCCATGGTTACTCTTTCCGCCACGCCGCCCTGATGATCTTCGATGGGCGCGTGCCGACGAGACACCGGGTCGTACGCGTCACTTCGCCGCGGAGGGGCCCGGTCGGGAGGGGGTCCCGTGACAGACACACCGTCCATACCCGCGCCGGCCGAGGAGCCGGACCCGGATCCGGACCATGAGCCGAAGGCGAACACCGAACGGGGGGCGGACACCGAAGGGAAGGCGGGAGGCGGACAGGAGCCGCAGGGCACGGACGCGCGGGGCACGGATGCGCAGGGTACAGATGCGCGGGGCACGGATGCGCGGGGCACGGACGTGCAGGGCGTCGCCGCCGAGGGCGCCGCCCCCGAGCGCGGCACCGCTCCGAAAGCCGCTCGCGCGAAGTCCGCGGCCCCGCGCCCGCCGGCGCCCGACTGGCAGCAGTGGCAGCCCCAGCGCCCCGAGCCGCCCGTATGGCTCACCGAGATCAGCCCCGCCACCCCGGCCCCGATCAGCGCCGCCACCCTCTGGTCGGTCCTGGCGACCGCCTTGCTCAGCGCCCTGTTGCTGGGCGAAGGAGTGGGGCTCAATCTGCTGATCGTGGCGGTCCCCGCCGCGCTCGCCGCCTACTTCGCCGCCAGGACGGCCGACCGCCGGCCGCGCCCCTGGACGCTGGTCTGGGCCCTCGGCGGTCTGGCCCTGCTCGCCGTCCCCGCGCTGACCGAGGCCGGTCTGCCGACGTTCCTCTCGATCGTGTCCGCGCTGGCGCTCGGTTCCCTGGCGCTGCACGGTTCTCGCACCTGGCAGGGTGTGGTGTTCGGTCCGCTCGGCCTGTTCGGTTCGATCGGCGACGGCATGGCATGGGGTCTGCGCGGTCTGCGCGAGCGCACCGGAGGATCACGGAAGCAGTGGATGCCCGTGCTTCGCGGGGTCGTCGTCGCCGTGGTGCTGCTCGTCGTGTTCGGGGCGCTCTTCGCGGGCGCCGACGCGGCCTTCGCCGATCTGCTCGGCGGTCTGAGCCCCGATGTCTCGGTCGCCGACGGACCGTGGCGTTTCCTGCTGTTCGTCGTGGGACTTCTCGGCGCGCTCGCCGCCGCGCGCACCGCGGCGGCACCCCTGCGCTGGGACCGGATCACCGTACGGCCCGGCCGGGCCCGCGGCCGGCTGGAGTGGGCGCTTCCGCTGATCGTTCTCAATCTGCTCTTCGCGGCCTTCATCGCCGTCCAGCTCGCCGTGCTCTTCGGTGGCTACGGCAAGGTCTTCGAGGAGACCGGACTCACTCGTTCCGAGTACGCGCGCCAGGGTTTCTGGCAACTGCTCTGGGTCACCCTCCTGGTGCTGCTCGTCATCGGGCTGGCCCGTCGATGGGCTCCGCGCGACGGTGCCCGCGACAGCGCTCTCGTCCGGGCCGTGCTCGGCGTCCTCGGTGTGCTGACGCTGGTCGTGGCCGCCTCCGCGCTGCGCCGGATGGATCTGTACGTCGAGGCCTACGGGCTGACACGACTGCGTGTCTCGGTGGCGGCGATGGAGCTGTGGCTCGCTCTGGTGATCGTCCTGATCCTGGTGGCGGGGGCGACGGGCGGACGGTGGCTGCCGCGCGCCGTCGCCGCCAGTGCGGGGGCGGCCGTGCTCGCCTTCGGGCTGCTCTCGCCGGACGCGCTCGTCGCGGAGGGCAATGTGGACCGGTACGAGCGTCTGCACAAGATCGACGCCCAGTACTTCCAGGAGCTGTCCACCGACGCCGTACCGGCACTCGACCGGCTGCCGGAGCCGTTGCGCTCCTGCGCGCTCACCGGTATCGAACGGAATCTGGCCGAGGCGGACGACGATCCCTGGTACGCGACGAGCTGGAGCGAGAGGACGGCCCGCGGGATCCTGGCGGAGCGGCCGGTCGAGCGCTCACCCGCCTGCGCGGGGCTGGGCGACTGGGTCGAGTACCGCGGCGGCAGCGACCTCGACGGCCTGTGACGGTTCCGTAGGGTCCGCTCGTAGGGCCCGCGCGTACGGGACGTCCCGCCGTGGGATGTCCCGTACGCGCGGGCCGTGCCCCGGGTCGCCCTTCGCTCGGCCCTTCACGAATGTGACGCGGTGAGCGCGGGGCTCTGTCAAGAAGCGCTCGCCAGAGGGTTGTCGAGCTGTCGGACCGGCTCTCGGCGGACGTGGTGTGCCGGGGAGCGGACGTGGTGAGCCGGGAAATCGCCCGCGGTGATGTGTGCCTGGACGCCCTCGGCGGTCTTCTCCTCGCTGTGCTTCCGATGCCGACGATGGTCCCCTTCCCCGGTGTGCGGGAGCGAACGGACGGATGCCGGGACCGCCGGCATGACCGGTCGGGCCACGCTCCCCCCGCTCAGGCCGGGTGCCGGCCGAGGCCTCCTGGGAGGCAGGCCGGACACCGCAGTTGAGGACGGCCGGTACCCGGTCTGTCGCACGGCGTTCCGGCGGCGTAACCTTGCAGGTGCCATGCCGTACGAACCACCCACGCACACCGTTGAGCGCTCGCTGCGCGCCACCACCGACGCCAGAATCATCGCCGGCGTCGACGAAGTCGGACGCGGAGCGTGGGCCGGGCCGGTCACGGTGTGCGCTGCCATCACCGGACTGCGCAGACCCCCGGCCGGTCTCACCGACTCCAAGCTGATCAGCCCCAAGCGCCGTACGGAGCTGGCCGGTGAGCTGGAGAAGTGGGTCACCTCGCACGCACTCGGGCATGCCTCTCCGGAGGAGATCGACGCCCTGGGGATGACCGCGGCGCTCAGGCTCGCCGCCGTACGCGCCCTTGAGGCGCTGCCGGTACGGCCCGACGCGGTGATCCTCGACGGCAAGCACGACTATCTCGGAGGGCCTTGGCAGGTGCGTACGGTCATCAAGGGCGACCAGTCCTGTGTCTCGGTGGCGGCCGCCTCGGTCATCGCCAAGGTGCGCAGGGACGCGCTGATGGCCGAACTGGGCGCCGGGTCCGAGGAGTACGTTCCCTTCGCTTTCGGCGCCAACGCCGGGTATCCCTCACCGGTGCACAAAGCGGCGCTGGAGGAGCGGGGGCCGACATCGCACCACCGGCTCTCGTGGGCCTATCTCGACGCGCTGCCCCAGTGGCGGCACCTCAAGAAGATCCGGATCCCCGTGGAGGCCGCGGCCATGGAAAGCGGGGGCCAACTCGGCTTCGACTTCTGACCCGTCCGACCCGGTACGTCCGACGTCCGATCCGTCCGACTTCTGGAACATCCGGTGACCTCTTCGTCCGTGTGCCCCGTGCCGCGGACCGGGCCGCGAATGCGCCCACCCGCCGCCGCCTCCGGTGTCGGCGTTTGATAGATATCCAGCCATGCCTCTCATCCCCCAGGAGCCTCAGATTCCCGAGAGAGCCCAGGGTCCCAGCGCCACCCCGGCCACCGGCCGCACCGCGCCGACCCCCCGTCCTGTACCCGGTCCGCGTCCCGTCCCCGGGCCGCGCTCCGCGGCCACACCGCGTCCCGGTCGTCCGGGACCCGGTCCCGCGAGGCCCGCGCCGCCGGCGCAGCGCTCGCAGAGCTCCTCCGGGCAGCCCCCGGCGTCCGGGCCCACCACTCCTTCCGCTCCTCAGATCCAGTTGATCCCGGCTCCGGCGGGCGGAGCGCTCGACGCCGCCGAGGAGGCGGTCGACATGCTGCTCGACTCGGGCCGGGCGCCGGGTGACATCCTCGTCCTCAGCACCGGGGAACAGCACCCGTGGGCCACCCATGAGCTGTCCTTCGGTGAGACCTCCTACTGGGCCCAGCAGGACGCCCGCGAAGACGTGTTCTTCGCCGGCGCCGCCGCTGTCGCCCGTGCGCAGTCCCGGCCCGTCGTGGTCGTGGCCGTCAACGGCGGCGGTGACGACGCCGTCGCCCGGGTGCTGCCGCTGGCCCGGGAGCGGGCCACCGCGCTGCTGGTGGTGTGCGGTGACTCCGAGCGGGTCAACGCCGTGCTCGGCGCGGGGGTCTGAGCCGCACGACAGCCGTACGGCGTGTGGTGCGCGGGCGTCGGTGTCCGCGCCTGTGCGTCCGTGCGTCCCGGTCGTGACCCGGCTGCCCGTTCAGGGGGCGGCCGGGCCGCTGTGGAGTACCCGCGCGCGAAAGCCCCGCGCCGCACGGCCCGTCGACGCGCACCGTCACGCGGCGGCGCGTCCGGTCAACGGGCCGCCGTACGCCGCAGCGCCTCGGCGGCGCCGCCGCCTCCGCCCGCCGGTGAAGGCGCGGGCTCCATGGCCGTCTCCGCCAGATCCGCGGGCGGGGAGACGGAGTTGGGCCGTCGGCCGCCCCGGCCCTCGCCCAGCACCTGCCAGCCGCCGCGCGTCAGGGTGATGTACGCGCCGCACCGCAGCCCGTGCAGGGTGCAGGCGTCCCGCAGCCCCCACATCCAGGCTCCGTCCTCCTGCGTCCACCGTTCGTCGCCCTCACGGCAGTAGAGCAGCACGGCGGTACGTATGGGCGTGCGACGGCGCAGATCGTGCGGGATGACACGGCGCAGATGGGCCAGCAGAGCGTTGCGGAACTCCCAGCCGTCCACCGGCGCCGCCCGGGGGACGAACGAGGCGCTCGCGGCGAGCCGTTCCTCATGATCGAGGACGGCCACGACCGCGGTCTCCGGGGTGGGCCGGTGTCTGCTGTGCAGACCGCTGACGATCTCGCGCGGATTGCGCAGCAGCGGAATTTCCGCCGCCGCCCATTCCTCGAGCTGGAGCATCCTGGCGAGGTGGTTGGCGGAGTCCGCCGACCCGGTGAGCGAAGTGGCTGCGGACGGAGCGAATCCGAAGGTCACGATCCTCCCTTCGCATACGCGCCCACAGTGCGGGCAGGGTTGGATGGGGGCGTACCACGGCACAGCCCTTGCGGACCGCGAGCGGACCGTGCGGGGGTACCGTCAATTCTCCTTGGCTCGGGGGCGTGCGGCAACGAGCAATTGGCGCCGTTGACCGTAATGCGCTGTTATGGCGGTCATATCCCTGGCCGTAGTCGTACAACTGATCGCCTTTGTCATGCCTGAATGGCGAGGACCAGCGGAAACACCCCCTTCGCCCCGGCTTTTCGCAGCAGTCGGGCGGCCACCGCGAGAGTCCAGCCGCTGTCCGAGAGGTCGTCGACGAGGAGCACGGGGCCGCCCGCCGCCACCAGCGCGCCGGCCAGCTCGGGGGGTACGGTCAGCGCCTCGTGCAGCGCGCGCACCCGCTGGGCGCTGTTGGTACGGGAGATACGGGTGTCGGCGGCATCCGGTCCGTACTCGACCGTGCCGAGCAACGGCATCCGGCCGACCTGTGAGATCCGCGCGCCGAGCGAGCCGACGAGCCGCGGCCGGCCCCGCGAGGCCATGGTGACGACACCGACGGGCCTGGGCGGCGCGTCGGCCGCGCCGGAGGCCCAGCCACCCGGTCCCCTCGCCCAGTCGGCGAGCACGCTCACCACCGCGTTCACCACCTCGTCGGGCACCGGACCGTCCGGGGCGTGCGCGGCCAGCATCGGCCGCAGCCTGTTCCCCCAGCCGATGTCGGACAGCCGCCCCAACGCCCGCCCCGAGAAGGACTGTTCGCCCTGCGGGATACGCCCCTTGAGGTCGACACCGACCGCCGCGAGCCCGGTCGGCCACATCTTGCGCGGCTCCACCTCCACACCGGGCCTGCCCAGCTCACCGCGTGCGGCGTCGAGGGCGGCAGCGGTCACCTTGTCCTCGAAACGGGCCCCCGCGCAGTTGTCGCACCGCCCGCACGGGACGGCTTCCTCGTCGTCCAACTGCCTCCGCAGGAACTCCATCCGGCAGCCGGTCGTCGCCGCGTAGTCGCGCATCGCCTGCTGTTCCGTCTCACGCTGGCGCGCCACCCACGCGTACCGCTCGGTGTCGTACACCCACGGCCGGCCCGTGGCCGTCCAGCCGCCCTTCACCCGGTGCACCGCCCCGTCCACGTCGAGGACCTTGAGCATCGTCTCCAGCCGGGTGCGCCGCAGCTCCACCAGGGGTTCGAGCGCGGGCAGGGACAGCGGCCGCTCGGCCCGGCCCAGGACATCGAGCGTGCGGCGGACCAGCTCCTCGGGCGGGAAGGCGACCGAGGCGAAGTACTGCCAGATCGCCTCGTCCTCCCGGCCGGGCAGCAGCAGTACCTCGGCATGCTCCACCCCACGGCCCGCGCGGCCCACCTGCTGGTAATAGGCGATGGGGGAGGAGGGCGAGCCGAGATGCACCACGAAGCCCAGGTCGGGCTTGTCGAACCCCATGCCCAGCGCGGAGGTGGCGACCAGCGCCTTCACCCGGTTCGCCAGCAGATCGTCCTCGGCCTGCTGCCGGTCGGCGTTCTCCGTGCGTCCGGTGTACGAGGCGACCGTGTGCCCGCACTGCCGCAGATACGCCGTGACCTCCTCGGCCGCCGCGACCGTGAGCGTGTAGATGATCCCGGAGCCGGGCAGATCGCCGAGGTGGTCGGCCAGCCACGCCAGCCGGTGCGCCGCGTCCGGCAGCCGGAGCACATGGAGACTGAGACTCTCCCGGTCCAGCGGCCCCCGCAGCACGAGCGCGTCCGTCCCCGCCCCCGTGCCCAATTGCTCGGCGACATCGGCGGTCACCCGTGAGTTGGCCGTGGCCGTGGTGGCGAGGACCGGCACACCGGACGGCAGCTCCGCGAGCATCGTGCGCAGCCGCCGGTAGTCGGGACGGAAGTCATGGCCCCAGTCCGAGATGCAGTGCGCCTCGTCCACCACCAGCAGCCCGGTGGCCGCGGCGAGCCGGGGCAGGACCTGGTCCCGGAAGTCCGGATTGTTCAGCCGCTCGGGGCTGACCAGCAGGACGTCGACGTCGCCCGCGGCCACCTCTTCCTGGATCGTGTCCCATTCCTCCGCGTTCGACGAATTGATCGTCCGGGCCTTGATCCCGGCGCGGGCGGCGGCCTCCACCTGGTTGCGCATCAGCGCGAGCAGCGGCGAGACGATCACGGTCGGACCCGCGCCGCGCTCCCGCAGCAGCGAGGTCGCCACGAAATACACCGCGGACTTGCCCCACCCCGTCCGCTGGACGACCAGCGCCCTGCGCCGGTCGGCGACGAGAGCCTCGATGGCCCGCCACTGGTCCTCGCGCAGCCGGGCGGCGCCGGTGGGGTCACCGACGAGGCGGGCGAGTACAGCATCGGCGGAGGCCCGGAGGGCCGCGCGGTCTTCGTTGGTCATGTCCCCATGCAACCCGATGGCCCGGACAAAGCGCGAATGCGGCCGCCAGCCTGTGGACAAGGTTATCCACAGGGGTCGCGGGATCCGGCTCGTCACGGGACCGTCGAGTCATGAACAAGCACCACGAACCGACCGGATCCGCCGACCGGCAGCAGATCACTCTGCGCAGTCCCGCGGAACTCGCCGACGCCCTCCCGTACTTGCTCGGGTTCCACCCCAACGACTCCGTCGTCATGGTCGCGCTGCACGGCGATCACGGCCGCTTCGGCGGGCGGCTCAGGCTCGGCATCCCGCGCTCGCCCCAGGAATGGCCGCCGGTGGCCGAGCAGCTCGCCGAGTGCCTGATCGAGGGAAGCGCGCGGCGCGACTCCCGCCCCGACGGCATCGTCGCCTTCCTCTGCCAGGAGCCGGCGGACGGCGGGACGGGCCGGCAGGTGATGGAGCGGCTCCGCCCCCTCGCACAGGGGCTGCGCACCGCCTGCGGGAATCTCGACGTACCCGTGTACGAGGTGCTCTGCATCTCCGACGGCCGCTTCTGGTCCTACTGCTGCCCCGATGTCCGCTGCTGCCCGCCGGAGGGGACCGGGCTGGCCCTCCCCGGCACGTCGGTGATGGCCGCGGCCGCCACCTACGCCGGTGTCCATGTGCGCGGATCACTGCGCGAGATGGAGGCGCGGCTGGCACCCTGGCGGACCTCCGCCGCCGTCGCGCAGGAACGGGCGCTGGACGAGGCGGGCGCGGCCCTCGTGCCCAGGATCCTGGTCGGCGGCAGCCGGGAACAGGTCGGAGCGGAGACGCTGCGGACGGCCCGCACGCTCATGAAGCGCCTCGGGGAGGCGCCGCACGCCGGAGAGACCGAGAGGGACGCGGAGGACGACCGGCTCATCAGCCACGACGAGGCGGCGGCCGTCATCCTCGGGCTCCAGGACCGGGAGACACGGGACCGGGCCGCGGAGTGGATGGAGGGTCCCCGGGCCGAGCCCGCCCTGCGGCTCTGGCGCGCGCTCGCCCGCCGCTGCGTCGGCCCGTACGCGGAGCACGCGACCGCCCCGCTGACCCTGGCCGGATGGGTCGCCTGGTCCACCGGTGACGAACCCGCTGCCCGGGTCGCGCTCGGACTCGCGCTGCGCCTCGATCCCCGCTATGTCTTCGCCCAACTGCTCCACCAGGCCTGCAACCAGGGACTCGACCCCGAGACGCTGCGGCGCTGTCTGCGCCAGGAGCGTGCCGCACGCGCTCTGCCGGGGGCGCGCGGCAAGGGCGGGCGGCCGCCGTCGCGTCCGGCAGCGCCGCGCACGGCGCTGCCGCCCGCCGCCCGCCCCGGTGGGACGGCGGCCCGTGGCCGGCCGGGCGGGCGCGGTGGCCGGCGCGGGAGCAGGAGCGGGCGATGACAGCCGTGACCCGCTCGGCCGGGCGGACGTTCACCTCAGTGGCGGAGTCGTACGAGCCGCGCCGCCGCACGGACGGCGGCCCTCCGGAGCGCACAGAAGGCAGAGCAGACCACCCATGGCCCTCACCGCCCCTTCCCCGAGCAGCGAGCCGCGGCGTGCCACCCCCTCGGGGGCCGGGCGCGGAGAGGCCGCGCCCTCGGCAGGGCCGCCCGCCGCGCACCAGGTCCTGCTGTGTGTCGCGCTGCCGTGTCTCGCGGTCTCGGCCGAGCACGGACAGCTCACCGGCCGGGGTATCGAGGGCTTCTACCAGTCGGGAAGGCGGCTGCTCTCCCGGTGCCGGCTGCGGATCGCCGGGCGGGAGCCCCTCCCGGTGCAGGGCAGGCTGGTCGCCGCCGACCGGGCACGGTTCCTGGCGGTGGTCCGTACGCCCGAGGACGCCGGGCCCGACCCGGAGATCAGTGTCGAGCGCCTGCGCGACGCCGACGGCACCGAACGGATCACCCTGCACAGCTCGGCCCGCCGGATCCGCAGATTCCCCGTGGAGATCTTCTTCGGCACCGACCTCGCGGAGCTGGCCGCCATCGGGGCCGGCCGGGCCGGCCCCGAGCTGCCGGCGGGTGTGTACACCGCGGGGCTGCGCTGGGCCGCGGCCGACGGCGGATCCGCCGTGGTCACCGCGTCCCCGGCGCCCCAGGACGCGCTGGCACCGGCGGGACTGCTCCGCTGGGAGGTAGAACTGGGCCCCGGGGGCACCCACACGATCGATCTGCGGATCCGCTCCGGCCGCCCGGTACGTCCGGCGGGCCGGACGGGGAACAACCCACTGCCCGAGGCGGTGGCCGAAGGCGACGACCCCCGGGTGGGAGCCTGGTTCGCCGCGAGCCTCGGTGATCTCCGGGGGCTCCTGGTCCGCGGTCCCGGCGGTCCCGCGGACCTTCACCCCGCCGCGGGCGTGCCCTGGCGCTGGGGACCGCCCGCGGCCGAAGCGCTCTGGGCCGTACGGATGGCGCTCCCGCTCGGCACCCGGCTGGCCGCGGCCACACTGCGCACACTCGCCCGGAGCCAGTTCAGAGGGAAGGGGCGGGACTTCGGGCGGCTCCCCGGACCGCTGCGGGACGCCGGTCCTCATCTCCCGGCGAGCTGCACCGGCGTCGAGGCGACGCTCGCCTTCCCCGTGGTCCTCGCCGAGGCACGCCGCTGGGGACTTCCCGACAGCGAGCTGGCCGAACTGCTGCCGGCCGCGGAACGCTGTCTGGGCTGGCTGCGGGCCGCCGTCGACGAGGGGGCGCTGCTGGGGGAGCCGGGCCCCACCGGACCGCAGCGGGTCGAGACCCAGGCCCACGCGCATCGCGCGGCCCTGCTCGGGGCCGATCTGCTGGACGCCTGCGGACGGCCGGGCGCCGACGGCTGGCGTGAGTGGGCGGGCGCGCTGCGACGGCGGTTCACGGAGACGTTCTGGATCGAGGACCGCGCGGGGGGCCGCCCGGCCGCGGCCCGTCTTCCCGACGGCCGGCTGCTGCCGTATCCGAGCGGCAGCGCCGCCCATCTCCTGGACACCGGTCTGCTCGGCGAGGGCAGAGCGGCCCCCGGACTGCTGGACCGGGCGCGGACCGAGCAGTTGGCCCGGGTGCTCGGCAGCCCCGCACTCGACTCCGGCTGGGGGCTGCGCGGCCTCGCCGCCAAGGAGCCCGGACACAATCCGTTCGGTCATCGGGCGGGGGCGGTGCGGGTCCATGAGACGGCGGTCGCGATCGGTGGTCTGGCCCTGGCGGGACACGAGAAGGAGGCGGGGTCCCTGCTGCGCGGGCTGCTGGACGCGGCGGAGGCCTTCGGCCACCGGCTGCCGGAGATGTACGCGGGGGAGCAGCGCACCGCCGGGGGCGCTCCCGTACCGCATCCCGTCGCGTGCCGCCCCGCCGCCGTGGCCGCGGCGGCGGGGGTCCATCTGCTGACCGCGCTCGTCGGTGTACGCCCGGACGCCCCCGGGGGCACGGTCGCGCTCCATCCGGTCCGCTCGGCCCCGCTCGGGGCGGTCCGTCTCAGCGGGCTGCGGGTCGCGGGGGAGCCCTTCTCCGCACGGGTCAGCAGACTCGGCCTCGGAATGGTGGAGGAAGCGGCGGCCGGTCTCCAGCTCGGCGGGGGAGACGGATGACCGTGCCCGCCGGGCCCGGATACGAGGGCGGCGGGGGAGACCGAAAGAAGTAATCAGAGCTCATGACCGAAGGAGTGTTTATCGTCAGGCAGACGACTATGATCACGGCATGTCGCCCTACGACCCGTCGGCCTTCCCCGCTTTTGCTGTCACCGTCGACCTGGTCGTGCTCACCGTGCGCCGGCACGCGCTCTGCGCGTTGGTCGTGCGGCGCGGAGAGCCACCGTTCCAGGGGCGGTGGGCGCTGCCCGGCGGCTTTGTCCGGGCCGACGAGGATCTCGCGGACGCGGCGGCACGGGAACTGTCGGAGGAGACCGGGCTCTGCGCGCACGACCCCATGGCGCCGGCGCCCGGGAACGGGGCCCATCTGGAACAGCTCGCGACCTACGGAGACCCCAAACGGGACCCCAGGATGCGGGTGGTCAGCGTCGCCCATCTGGCGCTCTCGCCGGACCTGCCGGCACCCCGCGCGGGGGGTGACGCCAACAACGCGCGCTGGGCCCCCGTCGACGCGCTGCTCAGCCAGGAGGGCGGATTCGTCCGTGAGGACGGACAGTCCGCCCAGCTCGCCTTCGATCATGGCCGGATCCTCGCGGACGGTGTGGAGCGGGCCCGGTCCAAGATCGAGTACTCCTCGCTCGCCACCGCGTTCTGCCCGTCCGAGTTCACCGTCGGCGAGCTGCGCAGGGTGTACGAGGCGGTGTGGGGCGTGGCGCTCGACCCGCGTAACTTCCACCGCAAGGTGACGGGGACGCCAGGGTTTCTGGTTCCCTCCGGGGGGACCACCACCCGGCAGGGCGGCAGGCCCGCGCAGCTCTTCCGGGCCGGCGGGGCGACGGTGCTCAATCCGCCGATGCTGCGCCCCGAGGTCTGACGGGCGCGGTGGACCGGAGGGCGGGCGGGCACAGCCACTGACGGCTCGTCAGTCCCCGGGCCTCCGGTGGTTTCCGCGGTCCGCGACGCCGGCGCGAGGACATGGAGACACCCGGACGGACAGCCCTGCGCTACAAGTCGGACATATCGCGTTATCTTGCTGCGGTACTCACCCTGCCGCCGAGCGGTCTCACCCGCGGGAGAAGCGATGCTCCAGGCCGTCGGACTGACCAGCACCCCCCGTCGGGACCGCACCTCCGCCGTGGAGGGCCTCACCTTCGAGGCCCGGCCCGGCTCCGTCACCGCGCTCCTCGGTGCCTCCGGGGCGGGCAAGACGACCGCTCTCCGGCTGATGCTCGAACTCCAACCCGGCCGGGGGATCACCTACTTCCGTGGCCGTCCGCTCCATCGCATCGCCCATCCGGCGCGCGAGATCGGGGTGCTCCTCGGCGATGTGCCCGGCCACCCGGGACGCACGGTCAGGGGCCAGCTCAGAATGCTCAGCGCCGCCGCGGGCGTTCCCGCCGCGCGCGCCGACGAACTCCTCGATGTCGTGGGTCTCGAAGGGCTGCGTGACGAACGCCTCGGCACGCTCTCCCTCGGCATGGAGCGCAGACTCGGGCTCGCCGCCGCGCTGTTGGGGGACCCGCACACCCTCCTGCTCGACGCGCCGTCCACGGGGCTCTCCCCGCGCGAGAACAACTGGCTGTTCGGACTGCTCAGCGCGCACGCCGCGCAGGGCGGCACCGTTCTCTACACGACCGACGACCCGAAGGAGGCCGCACGCGCCGCCGACCATGTCGTCACCATCGACGACGGCCGGCTGGTCGCCGATCAGGACGGGGCCGCCTTCGCCCGCACCAGACTGCGCCCACGCGTCGTGGTCAGGACACCGCACGCCGCGCGTCTCGCCGATGTGCTGAGCCGTGAGGCCCGCGCGAGCAGGCGCTCCGTCGAAGTGGTCGCCGAGGCGGGCAGCCGGCTCACCGTCTTCGGCAGCAGCTGCCCCGAGATCGGGGAAGCGGCCTTTCGGCACGGCATCCTCGTCCATCAGCTCGCGGACGAGTTCGGTGACGCCGGCCCGGGGCCGCTTCCCCGGCCCGCCCCGGTCCCCGCCGCCGTCTCCGTACCGGTCCCCGGCCGTGGCTCCGGCCCCGGTTCCTTCTTCCGCGCCGTCTCGGTCCCCGGCCCGGCTCGGGCCTTCAGGCCGCGGCGGGCACGGGCCGAGGGGGAAACGGCACCGGCGGAGGCACACATCGAAACGCACGCGGAGGCGCACGCCGCGGCGCAGGCCGCACCGCAGGCCGAGAGCCAGAACGCGCCGCTCGCCGAGACCTGCGCCGCTCCCTGGACCGCGCCCCACTCCGGGACGCACGCCGCGTTCCAGGACGGGTCCCGGGCCGAACAGTGGGCCGAGGCCGGGGCCGCGCCCGACGGCCCCGGCCCGGTGCCGCCACCGCTGTCGGCGCGACCGGTCCGCAGCCCGCTCAGACCGATGCGCTACGAACTGCGCCGCATGCTCGGTATCCCCAGCACCCCGCTGACCGTGGCCGCCGTCCTGGTCGCGGCCGTCACGCTCGCCGTGACCCTCGCCCACACCGGCGGGGCCCCGCTGCCGGGTCTGCTCGCGGCCTGGCCGGGCATCCTGCCGCTGCCGACCGCCGCGATCGGAGCCGGACTGCTCGGCGCGCTCTCGTTCGGCCATGAGTTCCGCTACCCCGCGCTCACCGGCGCGCGCGGCATCGTCCCCCGCCGCCTCGGACTGCTGCTCGCCAAATCCGTGGTGACGGCGGCCTCGGCCGTCCTGCTCACCCTTCTCGTGGTGGTGGCCGACATCGGGGTGCTGCGCCTGGTGTACGGGCCCGCCGCCGCGCCCGTACCGGGCAACTGGCCCGTGCTCGTCGCCGGCTGGGCGGGTCTGGCCGTCGGCTCCGCCTGGGCCGGTCTGCTCGCCGCGGGAGTGTTCCGGGCCGCGGTCGCCGGAGTGGCCGCCGTCATCGCCGTACCGACCCTGGTCGTCCCCCTGCTCCAGGCGGTGTTCTCCGGTCCGTCCGCGCGTTCGATGGCCGGATTCGCGAGCAGGCTCCATGAGCTGGCATGGCTCCAGTGGCCCGGTCAGGCCGACCGCTGGTTGATGGCGGTGATCAGACTTGTCGCACAACCGGTCGCCGCAGCGCTGACGTTGTCACTTTCAGTCCTTCTCTGTGCATATCTGCTCACCGGCCTTCGTCGGAGGGCGCGTTGGTGACCAGGGAACGACCGGAGCGTGCGGCCCTGCTCACAACTCGCCTGAGAAAGCCCGCTTCTTTCCGATAAGGCGTCAATCGAGGGGCGAGCGCCGATCACCCTTTCGTGTGCTTTTCACCAAAGACCTCAAGGCTCATGGAAGCAACGCCGACAAAGGATGCGTGAGTACCCTTGCGCACACCATGATGACCGCCGCCCGTTCCGTCGAGTCCGGCCTCGCCGACCAGGGTGAACTCGACCGCTACCCCTTCGCGGAGGCGCCGGGCGCCGACCGCGCGGCCGCTCCCGTCTGGGAGGGTGCCGACACCGATCTGGGCCGGGTGGGACGACGTACGGCGAGCAGCCGGGGCCGCGGACTGCACGGCCAACTCGTCCAGCAGCTCGGCCAGATGATCGTCTCCGGAGACCTGGGCGCGGACCGGCCGCTCGTACCCGAGGAGATCGGCCAGCGTTTCGAGGTCTCCCGCACCGTGGTCCGGGAGTCGCTGCGCGTCCTCGAGGCCAAGGGCCTTGTGAGTGCCCGGCCCAATGTGGGGACCCGTGTCCGTCCGGTGAGCGACTGGAATCTGCTCGATCCCGACATCATCGAATGGCGGGCTTTCGGACCGCAGCGCGACGACCAGCGCCGTGAGCTGAGCGAGCTGCGCTGGACGATCGAGCCCCTCGCGGCGCGCCTGGCGGCCGGCCACGGCCGGGCCGACGTCCAGCAGCGGCTCGCCGACATGGTGGAGATCATGGGCCATGCCCTCGCCCAGGGTGATTCGATCACCTTCGCGCGTGCGGACGCCGAATATCACTCCCTGCTGATCCAGCTCGCCGGCAACCGCATGCTGGAGCACCTTTCCGGCATCGTTTCGGCCGCCCTCCAGGTCTCCGGCGGCCCGGTCACGGGGTGTGA
This sequence comes from Streptomyces sp. NPDC002018, assembly GCF_042890865.1. Taxonomy (NCBI): domain Bacteria; kingdom Bacillati; phylum Actinomycetota; class Actinomycetes; order Kitasatosporales; family Streptomycetaceae; genus Streptomyces; species Streptomyces sp. NPDC002018. The sequence goes on along the minus strand of NZ_JBIASO010000022.1, from coordinate 65,754 downwards.
CCGCCCCACGGAGGCCTCGCTCGCCCACCACGCGCGGATCGTGGACGCCCTCGCCGCCGGCGACGCGCACGCCGCGGAATCGGCCATGCGTCAACTGCTCACCGTGCAGCCCGAGGTGGAGCGCGTCGTGCCCGCGCCGCGCGAGCACTGAGCGCCGCCGGAGCCAGGACGTAAGGGGATGTACGCATCGTGTGTCGCCGGACCCCGGGGGTCCGGCGATGCGATTGTGGGGCCTTAGATCCCGCTTCTGCTCGCTTTGTCGCAAATGGGGTGTGACTCGGGCCACGTGGATTGGGCGTAACACTCCTCGGGGCAGGGCGATGACCTAAGAGGTGAAGCCGACGAGGGAATACGACCGCCGTGCGTGGCGCTGTATTCACCCTCCGAGGTCCTCACCCGCGCCGTCGGCACAACCCCAGCCGGCGGTCGTCGGCTCCGGCCCGATCCTGGGCGGGGCCGGAAGCCGTTTCCATCGTTCCGAGAGGTTGTTCGTGTCGGCCAGCACATCCCGTACGCTCCCGCCGGAGATCGCCGAGTCCGAGTCTGTGATGGCGCTCATCGAGCGGGGAAAGGCTGATGGGCAGATCGCCGGCGATGACGTGCGTCGGGCCTTCGAGGCCGACCAGATTCCGCCAACCCAGTGGAAGAATGTTCTGCGCAGCCTCAACCAGATCCTCGAGGAAGAGGGTGTGACGCTGATGGTCAGTGCCGCGGAGTCGCCCAAGCGCACCCGCAAGAGCGTCGCAGCGAAGAGCCCGGTTAAGCGCACCGCCACCAAGACTGTCGCGACCAGGACGGCCACGGCGAAGACCGTGGCCGCCACCGCCGCCCCCGCGGTGGAGAGTGTGGACGCGGCGGCCGACGAGGCCGCCGTACCCGCGAAGAAGGCCGCTGCCAAGAAGACGGTGGCCAAGAAGGCGACGGTCAAGAAGACCGTCGCCAAGAAGACGACCGCGAAGAAGACCGCGGGCAAGAAGGACGCCGACGAGGTCGTGGACGGCGAGGAGCCGACCGACGAGATCCAGGGCGGCAAGGTCGAGGAGGAGGAGACCGAGGGCGAGAACAAGGGCTTCGTCCTCTCCGACGACGACGAGGACGACGCGCCGGCCCAGCAGGTCGCCGTCGCCGGTGCCACCGCCGACCCCGTCAAGGACTATCTGAAGCAGATCGGCAAGGTCCCGCTCCTCAACGCCGAGCAGGAGGTCGAACTCGCCAAGCGCATCGAGGCCGGTCTCTTCGCCGAGGACAAGCTGGCCAACTCCGACAAGCTCGCGCCCAAGCTCAAGCGTGAGCTGGAGATCATCGCGGAGGACGGCCGACGCGCCAAGAACCACCTGCTGGAGGCCAACCTCCGGCTCGTGGTCTCCCTGGCCAAGCGCTACACCGGCCGCGGCATGCTCTTCCTGGACCTGATCCAGGAGGGCAACCTCGGTCTGATCCGCGCGGTCGAGAAGTTCGACTACACCAAGGGCTACAAGTTCTCCACGTACGCCACCTGGTGGATCCGGCAGGCGATCACCCGCGCCATGGCCGACCAGGCCCGCACCATCCGTATCCCGGTGCACATGGTCGAGGTCATCAACAAGCTCGCGCGCGTCCAGCGCCAGATGCTCCAGGACCTGGGCCGTGAGCCCACCCCGGAGGAGCTGGCCAAGGAGCTCGACATGACCCCTGAGAAGGTCATCGAGGTCCAGAAGTACGGCCGTGAGCCGATCTCCCTCCACACCCCGCTGGGCGAGGACGGCGACAGCGAGTTCGGAGACCTCATCGAGGACTCCGAGGCCGTCGTCCCGGCCGACGCGGTGAGCTTCACGCTGCTCCAGGAGCAGCTCCACTCGGTGCTCGACACGCTCTCCGAGCGTGAGGCGGGCGTGGTCTCCATGCGCTTCGGCCTCACGGACGGCCAGCCCAAGACACTGGACGAGATCGGCAAGGTCTACGGCGTGACGCGAGAGCGCATCCGTCAGATCGAGTCGAAGACCATGTCGAAGCTCCGTCACCCGTCGCGTTCGCAGGTCCTGCGCGACTATCTCGATTAGGTCTCTTTCGGGGGCGCACTGAAGCGTGTTCGAAGGCCCGGATGCCACCAGGGATCCGGGCCTTCGCCATGTGCGCGGGGTGCGGGACGGGCACGGGAGGATGACTCTGGGTAGATAAGCCTTTACCGGAGAGTCAGGAGCCCGTATGCGTCATTCCCTTGCCCGAGTGCTGACGGGAGGAGTGGTCGTGATCGCGGCGGGGGTCCTGCCGCCGCTCGTCTCGCCGCCGCCCGCCGTCGCCGAGAGCGTGGTCATCGGTGGTGAGCCGGTGCGGGCCGCCGACAGTCCCTGGGTCGTGGCCCTGTCCAGCCGTGACCGCTTCGGCGGTACGCGGGCGGGCCAGTTCTGCGGGGGTGTGGTGGTGGCTCCGACGAAAGTGCTGACGGCCGCCCACTGCATGAGCCCGGATGTGCTCGGAGGGCCTCCGGGAGAAGTGCGTGACCTCAGGATCATCGCGGGGCGTGAGCGTCTGCGGGCCAAAGGAGGGCATGTCGTGTCCGTGCGGTCCGTACGGGTCGACCCGGCGTACGAGCCCGCCACCAACGCGGCGGATCTGGCCGTGCTGACGCTGGAGCGGGCGCTGCCCGGGGGGTACGCGATCCGGCCGGCGCAACCGGGGGACCCCGCCGCCGAGCCGGGCACCGCGGCCGCCGTCTACGGCTGGGGCGACACATCGGGTGGCGGCGACTACGCGAACACGCTGCGCTCCGCGCCCGTGAGGGTGCTGCCGGACGCCCACTGCGCGCGGGCCTACCCGGGCGGCTCAGGTGGCCGCTACGAGCCCTCCACGATGCTCTGTGCGGGCGATCCCCAGGGCGGGCACGACGCCTGCCAGGGAGACAGCGGAGGGCCGCTGGTGGCCCAGGGACGCCTTATCGGGCTGGTCTCGTGGGGCAGCGGCTGCGGACGCCAGGACAGTCCCGGGGTCTACACCCGGATCACCACGGGGAACCGGTCGGTCGCCACCGCGGCGGGAGCGCCCGTTCCCCGATGACGAGAACAGGCGGCCACCCCGCCGCGCGGGGATGGCCGCCCATCGGCCGGTCGAGGCCGGCCCTTGGCTCGTCGTGGATGCGAGGTGTCAGCGCTCCTCTTCACCACCGCCGGCCGGGACGGCCGTCAGTCGGTCGGTCTCATCCTGTATTTCCGCGGCGATCTTCTTGAGTTCCGGCTCGAACTTACGTCCGTGGTGGGCGCAGAAGAGCAGTTCACCACCGCTGATCAGGACGACGCGCAGATAGGCCTGCGCGCCGCAGCGGTCGCAGCGGTCAGCCGCGGTCAGCGGGCTCGCGGGGGTCAGAACAGTAGTCACGTCGCCTCTTCTCTAGCTCGACGAGCTGTCGTACCAGGGTCAACATCCAACCAGGCCGAAAACGTTCCCGCTCTCGGCTTTTCCTTGAAACTTCTTTCCCCGGTGGCTGGCTGCTGGCGGTTGGCGGCGAATGGGCCGTATCGCTTCGCTGGGCTTCGCTCTACGGGTTTCGCGTTGCTTGACAGTGCTTGTCTGTGGGGAGCGCCCTCGCCGGCTGGCTTGCCGGTTGTTGATGAGGACGTGCCCGGAGCCTAAATGGTTCATGCCTGGAAGGGAACGTGATGTGTGCTTCACCCCGACGAGGGATCGAACACCTATGCGACCTTGGACTAGCATGAGAAATCGCGAGGGTGGCGTGACAACGGCTCTACCAGGCCTCTGTACCCTCTGACCGGTGACAGACGCCGGGCCTTTACCCCACGGGGCCACATCTCAAATTCAGCGAGGAGCGAACCGCGTGACCGCCGAGACGTCCGTGCCGTCCACTGCGCTGCTGACCGCAGACCGTGACGGCTCCAACTACACCGCGCGGCACCTGCTCGTCCTTGAGGGGCTCGAAGCGGTCCGCAAGCGCCCCGGAATGTATATCGGCTCGACCGACAGCCGTGGCCTGATGCACTGCCTCTGGGAGATCATCGACAACTCCGTCGACGAGGCCCTGGGCGGGTACTGCGACCACATCGAGGTGATCCTCCACGAGGACGGCTCGGTCGAGGTCAGGGACAACGGCCGGGGCATCCCGGTCGACGTCGAGCCCAAGACCGGCCTGTCCGGCATCGAGGTCGTCATGACCAAGCTGCACGCCGGCGGGAAGTTCGGCGGCGGCTCGTACGCCGCCTCGGGCGGTCTGCACGGCGTCGGCGCCTCCGTGGTCAACGCGCTCTCCGCCCGGCTCGACGTCGAGGTGGACCGCAACAGCGCCACGCACGCGATCAGCTTCCGGCGCGGGGTTCCCGGCATCTTCACCGAGCCGGGACCCGACAGCCCCTTCGATCCGGCCAACGGGCTGATCAAGGGCAAGCGGGTGCCCAAGACCCGGACCGGTACGCGGGTGCGCTACTGGGCCGACCGGCAGATCTTCCTCAAGGACGCCAAGCTCTCCCTGGAGACGCTCCACCAGCGCGCCCGCCAGACCGCCTTCCTGGTCCCCGGACTGACCATCGTCGTCAGGGACGAGCGGGCCGCCGGCGAGAGCGAGGGCAACGGCACGGTCGAGGAGACCTTCCGCTTCGACGGCGGCATCAGCGAGTTCTGCGAGTACCTGGCACAGGACAAGGCCGTCTGCGACGTGCTGCGGCTGACCGGCCAGGGCACCTTCAAGGAGACCGTGCCGGTCCTGGACGACCGCGGGCACATGACACCCACCGAGGTCACCCGGGAACTGGGCGTCGACATCGCGCTGCGCTGGGGCACCGGGTACGAGACCACGGTCAAGTCGTTCGTCAACATCATCGCGACGCCCAAGGGCGGCACCCATGTGAGCGGCTTCGAGCGCTCGCTGACCAGGACGGTCAACGAGGTGCTGCGCTCGGCGAAGATGCTGCGCGTCGCCGAGGACGACATCGTCAAGGACGACGCCCTGGAGGGCATCACCGCGGTGGTCACGGTGCGGCTCGCCGAGCCGCAGTTCGAGGGCCAGACCAAGGAGGTCCTCGGCACCTCCGCGGCGAACCGGATCGTCTCCAATGTCGTGGCCAGGGAGCTCAAGGAGTTCCTGACCTCCACCAAGCGCGACGCCAAGGCGCAGGCGCGCGCCGTGCTGGAGAAGGCCGTCGCCGCCGCCCGCACCCGGATCGCGGCCCGCCAGCACAAGGAGGCGCAGCGCAGGAAGACCGCGCTGGAGTCCTCCTCGCTGCCGGCCAAGCTCGCCGACTGCCGCAGCGACGACGTGGACCGCAGCGAGCTGTTCATCGTGGAGGGCGACTCCGCGCTCGGTACGGCCAAGCTCGCCAGGAACAGCGAGTTCCAGGCACTGCTGCCGATCCGGGGCAAGATCCTCAATGTGCAGAAGTCGTCCGTCTCGGACATGCTCAAGAACGCCGAGTGCGGGGCGATCATCCAGGTCATAGGGGCGGGCTCGGGCCGCACCTTCGACATCGACGCGGCCCGCTACGGCAAGATCGTGCTCCTGGTCGACGCCGATGTCGACGGCGCCCATATCCGCTGTCTGCTGCTCACGCTCTTCCAGCGCTACATGCGGCCGATGGTGGAGGCGGGCCGGGTCTTCGCCGCCGTGCCGCCGCTGCACCGGATCGAGCTGGTGCAGCCCAAGCGGGGCCAGGACAAGTACGTGTACACGTACTCGGACAACGAGCTGCGGCAGACGCTGCTGGAGTACCAGCGCAAGAACATCCGGTTCAAGGACTCCATCCAGCGCTACAAGGGCCTGGGCGAGATGGACGCCGACCAGCTCGCGGAGACCACGATGGACCCGCGTCACCGCACCCTGCGGCGGATCAACATCGGGGACCTGGAGTCGTCCGAGCAGATCTTCGACCTGCTGATGGGCAACGAGGTGGCGCCCCGCAAGGAGTTCATCACCAGCTCGGCGGCGACGCTGGACCGTTCGCGCATCGACGCCTGAGACCGGTGGCGGGACCCCGGGCGTACATCCGGTACCGGACATACGCCCGCGCCTGAGCGGCGTCCCCTGAGCGGCATCCTTCGGAGCGCGGTCTCCACCCACGGGTGGAGGCCGCGTTTCCACCTGTGGTCCACCCCGGCGCCGATGCCCTGACCTGGGCTTCTCCGTAACGTCGAAGTCGCTGAACTTCTTCGTCCCCGGAGGCACCGCATGTCCTCGCCCGTCAATGTCCTGGTGATCGTCGCCGTGGTCGCCCTGGTCGCCGTACGCCAGTTCACGCCACAGCGGATCGCCACCGGCGGCCGTGGCCTGCTGGTCCTCCCGGCGGTGCTGGTGGTCCTCGCCCTGCGTGAGCCGGGTCTCGTCGACCCGCACGACCGGTCGCTGTCGCTGCTCCTGCTCGGAGCCGAGCTGGTGTCCGGGCTGCTGATCGGGGCCGGCTGGGCCGGGACCAGCAGGCTATGGACCGCCGAGGACGGCTCCGTGTGGACCAGGGGCACCGGGGCCACGATCGCGGTCTGGACCGGCGGTGTCGCCCTGCGGGCCGGGCTGACGGGCATCGGCGCGCTGAGGGGCGTCCACCAGGGCACGGGAGCGCTGCTCCTCGCCCTCGCCGCCTCCGTGCTGGCCCGCAGGGGCATGCTGGGGTGGCGGGCCCGTGCCGTACACCCGTCGTACGGTGGCGGGACAGCCCCCGCGCCGTGGAAGGACCGTGTGTGACCGCCGACGTCTGGACGAGCTGGCCCTCCCGGGAGGCTCTCACCCGGCAGGGCCGTACCGAGGCCCGGCGCCGGCTGGCCCGGTCCATCCGGATACTCGCTCTCGGATCCCTGCTGTGGTCGACCTTCAGCCGGCGCCCGGTGGAGGGCTGGGCGGCGGCCGCGGCCGTGGGCGCCACGTGCGCCCTCGTCCTCTGCGGCTGGGCCTTCTACCGCACCACCCTCCGGCACGAGCTGTGGCCCTCGGTCGTGCTCCTGGTGGCGCTGACGGGCGGAGCCCTCGCCGCGCACCGGACGGGGTTCGACATCGCCGCGGTCGTGCTCTGGTGCGGCTGCGCCGTCACGGCCATGGAACGGCTGCCGCTCGCCGCCGCCCTGCCCACCACCTGTCTCGCCCTCGGCGGATTCGTCGTGGCCGACCAGGACTCCTGGCTGACCACGTCGCTCACCACCGCGGGGCTGCTCCTGGGCGGCTATGTGCTGCGGCTCGACGCGGAGGCGCGCGGCAGCGCCCAGCGGCTGCTGGCGCAGGAGCGGGCCGCCCGCGCCGCCGAGGCCGAGTCGGCCGCCCTCGCCGAGCGCGCCAGGATCGCCCGTGACATCCATGACGTCCTGGCCCACAGCCTCTCCGCGCAGCTCGTGCATCTGGAGGCGGCCCGGCTGCGGATCGAGCGGGAGCCTGGGGGAGCGTTCCGCGACCAGATCCTGGAGCGGGTCGTCGCCGCGCGTTCCATGGCGCGCGAGGGGCTCGCCGAGACCCGCCAGGCGCTCTCCGCCCTGCGGGGCGAGATGGCGCCCCTCGGCGACCATCTCCGCGAGCTGGCCGCGATGGACGGCGCGGAGGTCACGGTCGAGGGTGCGCCGCGGCCCCTGCCCGCCGAGGCCTCCCAGACGGTGCGCAGGGTGGCCCAGGAGGCGCTGACCAACGTACGGAAACACGCGCCGGGGGCGCGCGTGCGGATCGTGCTCACCTACGGTACGGACGAGGTGACGCTGGACATACGGGACTCCGGCGGGAAGGGGGCGGGCCCGGCCGGGCTGGGGGCCGCCGGCTCCGGGTACGGTCTGCTGGGGATGAGGGAGCGCGCCGAACTGCTCGGCGGCACGCTGGAGGCGGGCCCCGGCGGCTCCCCGGGGAGCGAGGGCTCCACAGGGTCCCGCACCCGTGAGGGGAAGGGATTCACCGTGCGTCTGCGAGTGCCCGCGTGACGGCCCGGGTGATCGTGGCCGACGACCAGGCCGTGGTGCGCGAGGGCATCGTGATGCTGCTCGGGCTGCTGCCCGGCATCGAGGTCGTCGGCGCGGCGAGGGACGGCGAGGAGGCCGTGGCCCTCGTCGCCGAACTCGATCCCGATGTCGTCCTGATGGATCTGCGGATGCCGCGCTGCGACGGTGTGGAGGCCACCCGCCGTATCCGTGCCGGGCATCCGAGGACCCAGGTCGTGGTGCTCACGACCTACGCGGACGACGATTCGCTCTTCGCCGCGCTCCGGGCGGGCGCGCGCGGCTATCTCACCAAGGACGCGGAGGGCGAGGAGATCGTCCGGGCCGTCGAGGACGTACTGGCGGGGCAGGCGGGACTGGCGCCCGCCGTGCAGCGCAGACTGCTGGAACGGGTCACCGCGGAGCCCGCCGCGTCCGGGCCCGTGGAGCTGCCGGACGGACTGACCGCGCGGGAGGCCGAGGTGCTCTCGCTGGTCGCCGAAGGGCTCTCCAACAAGGAGATCGCGCAGCGGCTGCACATCGGGGCGGCCACGGTGAAGACCCACATCAACAATCTCTTCGCCAAGACGGGGGTGCGTGATCGCGCCCAGGCCGTGCGATACGCCTACCAACGGGGACTGATCATGCCACCTGGGACAACCATCACCTGATGGGGTGAAGTCGGGGCGAGACCGGTCCGGAATCCCGCCCCTCCGACCATCCTTGCAACGCGGCCGAAACGGTTCGCTGACAAGGAGAGTTGACCGGTGGAGAAGCAGGAAGGGCGTGACGCCGCAGCGGTGCGGCTCGACGACCCGTGGTACGAAGCGCTGGCCTCGGACTGGGGCGAGCCCGCCGGATCCGGCAGCCCCACGGCGCCCGCGCCGCCGGGCGGGGACGCCGCTCCCGGGTACGGGTACGGCACGTACGGGGACGGGGAGAGCGCGTACGGGGACGGGTACGGCGCGTACGGGGACGGGGACGGCGCGTACGGCGCGGGCGGGCTCCCGGCCGCCGAGATCTATCTGCGGGTGCGGCGCGGCGCGGCCTTCCAGGAGGTCAAGAGCCGCTACCGGAGGTTCGTGGTCCCCGCCTCGCTCGCCTTCTTCCTCTGGTACTTCGCCTATGTCGTGGCCGCGACGGCCGCGCCGGAGCTGATGGCGCGACCCGTGATGGGGGCGGTGAATGTCGCGATGGCGGCCGGCCTCGGCCAGTTCCTCTCGACCTTCCTGCTGACCTGGGCGTACGCGCGCCATGCCCGGCTGCGCCGGGACCGGGCGGCACTCGAACTGCGCTGGAGCGTCTTCGACCAGGCGCGGCCCCGGGGGCCGGGCGTGGACCCGACCGGGGGACGGACCGACGGACCGGCCGACGCACCGGCCGGGGAACCGGCGGGGGAGACGGTTCGGGGCCGGGCCCGATGACCGGCGACCACCAGACCCTGGCGCTGGTGCTGTTCAGCGCGTTCGTCGCCGTCACGCTGGGGATCACCACCTGGGTGAGCCGTGACCGCCGCGGCTCGGCGGAGGAGTTCTACGCGGGCGGCCGTCTCTTCTCGCCGATGGAGAACGGATTCGCCATCGCGGGCGACTACATGTCCGCGGCCTCCTTCCTCGGGATCTCGGGCCTGATCGCCCTGTTCGGCTACGACGGCATGCTCTACTCGGTCGGCTTTCTCGTGGCCTGGCTGGTCGTGCTGTTCCTGGTCGCCGAACTCGTACGCAACTGCGGCCGGTTCACCCTCGCCGACGTGGTCGCGGCCCGGATGAGCGAACGGCCGGTCAGGATCGCCGCGGGGACCTCCTCGGTCACCGTCTCGGTGTTCTACCTGGTGGCGCAGATGGTCGGGGCGGGCAGCCTGGTCGCGCTGCTGCTCGGCGGTACGAGCCCGTCCGCGCGCGCCTGGACCGTGATCGGCGTGGGCGCGCTCATGGTCGTCTACGTCTGCCTCGGCGGGATGCGGGCCACCACCTGGATCCAGATCGTCAAGGCCGTCCTGCTGATGGCCGGGACGGTCCTGCTGACCGTGCTCGTGCTGGTCCGCTTCCACGGTGATGTCAACGCCCTGCTGAACACCGCCGTCGCGCACAGCGGCCACGGCGAGGAGTTCCTCGCTCCGGGGCTCAAGTACGGCGGGGACTGGACCGCCCGCTTCGACTTCATCAGCCTGGGGCTGGCCCTGGTGCTGGGCACGGCCGGGCTGCCGCACATCCTGTCCCGCTTCTACACCGTGCCCACCGCGCGCGCGGCCCGTCGCTCGGTCGTCTGGGCCATCGGTCTCATCGGCGGCTTCTATCTGATGACGATCGTGCTCGGGTTCGGCGCGGCGGCGCTGGTCGGCTCGGACGCGGTCCGTGCCTCGAACGCCTCGGGGAACACGGCGGTCCCGCTGCTGGCGCTCGATCTCGGCGGCGGGGCGGGGTCGACGGGCGGAACGGTTCTCTTCGCGATCGTCGCCGCGGTCGCGTTCGCCACCATCCTGGCCGTCGTCGCGGGCATCACCCTCGCCTCCTCGGCCTCCGTCGCCCACGACCTCTACGCCTCGCTGAGGCGCCGGCACGCCGAGCGGCGCGGCGAGGTGGCGGTGGCCCGGCTGGCGGCGGCGGGTGTCGGCGCGGTGGCCATCGCGCTCAGTCTGCTGGCCCAGGATCTGAATGTCGCCTTCCTGGTCGGTCTCGCGTTCGCCGTCGCCGCCTCCGCCAATCTGCCCGTACTGCTGTACACGCTGTTCTGGCGGAACTTCACCACGCGGGGCGCGGTCTGGTCCGTGTACGGCGGGCTGGTTCCGGCCCTGGTGCTGGTGGTGCTCTCGCCGGTGGTCTCGGGGAGTCCCGAGGCGATCCTCCCCGGCCTCGACTTCCAGGCGTTCCCGCTCCAGAACCCGGGTGTGGTCTCCATTCCGCTGGGCTTTCTCGCGGGCTGGATCGGTACGGTCACCTCGTCCGAGCCGCCCGACGAGGCCAGGCACGCGGAGACCGAGGTCCGTTCACTGACGGGGGCGGGAGCGGTCTGAGGACGCGCGGTCGAGGACCCGCGGTTTGACGACCCGCGGTTTGACGACGCGCGGTCGAGGACCCGCGGTCCGAGACTCCGCGGCCCGTGGCCCGTTCGGACATCGGGCCGCCGGGCCCGGCCGCCCGGTGCGGGAGGCGGACGGTCCTGCCGCGGCCGTTCCGTCAGGTGCCCGCCGCCCAGGTGTAGCGGTGCTCCGGGCGCCCTGTCCCGCCGTACCGGAGGGTGAGCCGCACCTGTCCGGTCCGCTCCAGCAGTTTGAGATAGCGCTGCGCGGTCTGCCGGCTCATGCCCGCGTTCTCCGCGATCTCCTGGGCCGACAGCGGTCCGTCGGCGTTCATCACCGCCTGGCGCACCAGCGCGGCGGTGGCGGAGGAGTGGCCCTTGGGCAGGGACGGGGCGCTCGCGGCGGACAGGGCCCCGAACATCCGGTCCACCTCCGACTGTTCCGTCTCACCGCCGCGGTCCAGGGTGCGGCGCAGTGTCGCGTACGCCTCCAGCTTGGCCCGCAGACCGGCGAAATTGAAGGGTTTGATCAGATATTGGAGGGCGCCGTGGCGCATCGCGGCCTGGACGGTGGTGACATCGCGCGCCGCCGTCACCATGATCACATCGGTCTGATGGCCGAGCCGCCGCAACTCCCGTACCACCGACAGCCCGTTCTCGTCCGGCAGATGATGATCGAGAAGGATCAGATCGACGCTGCGTTCGGCGATCCGGCCGAGCGCCTCGGCGGCCGAGTGGGCCTGGGCCACCACCCGGAAGCCCGCCACCTTGGCCACATAGGCCGTGTTGATCTCCGCGACCCGGATGTCGTCGTCCACGACCAGCACATCGATCATCGGGTCTCCCTCGCGACGGCCGCACCCGGCGGAAGAGCCGTCGCCGTCGCCGTCTCCGTGTCCGTCTCCCTGTCCGCTTCTGTCCCCGCCTCGGTCAGGGCTTCCGGGAGCACCACGGTGAACTCGGCGCCCCCGTCGGCGGACTCGCCGACCCGTGCGCTGCCGCCCTGCCGCTCGGCGAGTCTGCGCACCAGGGCCAGCCCCAGACCGCGCTTGCCGTGGGCCGGCGGCTCCTTGGTCGACCAGCCCTCGGAGAAGACCAGTTCACGATGGGCGGCGGGGACACCGGGGCCGCTGTCGGAGATCACAAGAATGACGGTACGGCCTTCGGCGCGCAGTTCCACCTGGATCCGAGGGTCCTCGGAACCGGCCGCCGCGTCCAGCGCGTTGTCCACCAGATTGCCGACGACCGTCACCAGACCCTGCGGGTCCACCAGCCGGTCGGGCAGCAGTGTCCTGGGGGAGAGTCGCAGTGAGACGCCGCGCTCCGCGGCGACCGTGGCCTTGCCGACCAGCAGGGCGGCCGGCAGCGGATCGTGGACGCGCTCGGTGATCTGCTCGGCGGTGACCCGGTGCACCCCGACCACCTCGGTGACGAACTCCGCCGCCTCCTCGTGCATCTCCAGCTCCAGCAGCCCGAGGAGCGTGTGCATCCGGTTCGCGTGCTCATGGTCCTGGGCGCGCAGCGCGTCGATCAGTCCGCGGGTGGCGTCCAGTTCACGGCCCAGCCGCTCCAGCTCGGTGCGGTCGCGGAGGGTGACGACGGCGCCGCCGTCGTCGGTCGGCATCCGGTTGGCGACCAGGACCCGGCTGCCCCGTACCGCCAGGAGATCCTCACCCCGTACCCGTCCCGTCAGCACCTCGGTGGTGCGTCCCGCCCCGAGCACCTCGTCGAGCGGCCGCCCGATGGCATCGGGACCGAGCCCCAGCAGCCGCTGCGCCTCGTCGTTGATCAGCCGGATCCGGCCGCTCCCGTTCAGCGCCACGACCCCTTCCCGCAGGCTGTGCAGCATGGCCTCACGCTCGGTGAGCAGCGCGGAGATATCGGAGAAGGCCAGATCATGGGTCTGGCGCTGGAGCCGCCGGGAGATCAGATAGGCCGCGAGCGCCCCCGCCGCCAGCGCTCCGCCGGCATAGGCGAGCAGCCCGGGTATCGCGGCGAGCAGCCGGTCACGGACGCTGTCGTACGCGATACCGACCGACACGGCCCCGACGATCCGGCCCGTACCGTCGCGCAACGGGACCTTGCCCCGGGCGGAGCGGCCGAGCGTGCCGCTGTCGATCTCCCGCACATGCGCGCCCGCGAGGGCCTCGCTGGGGTCGGTGGAGACCACCTTGCCGATCTGGCCGGTATCCGTGTGCGACCAGCGGACCCCGCGTCTGTCCATGATCACCACATACTCGGCGCCGGTGGCTTTTCTGATGCGCTCGGCCTCGGCCTGTACGGGACCCCCGGGCGTCGGCCGTGAGGCCAGCAGATCGGCGGCGGTCTCGGCGGAGGCGGCGGTCTCCGCGATCGCCAGCGCGCGGCTCATCGCCTGGGTGTCCAGCTCGCGGCTGAAGGGCGCCAGAAAGAGCCCGGTGGCCAGCACCGTGACGCCCGCGGCGATGGCGAGCTGCATCAGCAGCACCTGTGAGAAGACCCGGCGCGGCCAGCCGAATCGCCGTCGTCTCTCCGCGGTGCTCGGTCCGGCGCTCATGTGGAGGAACGGTAGAGGGCCGGACTGCCTTTCGGAAATTTCCACAGTTACGCAAATAAGCCGCAAGGTTTGCAGATCACTTACGTTTGCCTGATGGGCGGCCAAAAACAGGCTGGTGTGGCGCGGAGGGTGTCAACTCGGGAGGCGTCCCACGGGATTTGGTTCTGTCCGAGCAGTGGACGGACTGGCAGTTCTCTGCAACTCTCTGACCGCAAAACGCAAAAGACCCTGTTCATCAGTGCACAAATGCTTGCCACACCGGCAGGCAGCCAGAGCCGCGCCCTCGCCGCCCCCGCGCCGAGGCCGAAGATCGGGGATCCATGAGATCGCTACGCCGGAGATGGCGGGTCCTCTCCGCCGCCATAGCCACCAGTCTTTTGATGATGGGCTGGCCGTCGTTCACCGCTGCCGCGGCCGACGGTCCCAACATCGCCGCGGGGCGGACCGCGGCGACGAGCGCGAGTACGGGCGACACCAAGGCCCGCAATGTGACGGACGGCGACCAGTCGACGTACTGGGAGGGCAACGGCAAGGGCGCCCAGTGGGTGCAGTCGGACCTGGGCTCCAGCAAGCGCGTCGACCAGGTGGTGCTGAAGCTTCCCGCGGGGTGGGAGAGCCGTAAGCAGACCCTGTCCCTCCAGGCGAGCGCCGACGGGACCAGCTTCTCGACGCTGAAGAGCTCGGCCACGTACACCTTCGGCAAGGGCCAGGGCAACAAGGTGACCGTGGCGTTCCCGGCCACCAAGGCGCGGTTCGTGCGGGCGAACTTCACCGCCAACACGGCAGGGAAGAAGGCCCAGCTCGCCGAGCTGGAGGTGCGCGCGGCGGCGGCCGCCTCGGTGAATCTGGCCCTCGGCAAGACGCTGAGCGCCAGCAGCTTCACCGAGGTCTACGGACCCGGCAACGCCAACGACGGCAACAAGGCCACCTACTGGGAGAGCAGGAACAACGCCTTCCCGCAGTGGATCCAGGCCGACCTCGGCTCGTCCGTCGGCGTCAACCAGGTGGTGCTGCGCCTGCCGGACGGCTGGGGTGCCAGGGACCAGACCCTGAAGATCCAGGGCAGCGCCAACAACTCCGCCTTCACGGACCTCACGGCGTCGAAGGCCTACACGTTCAGCCCCGCGGGCGCGCAGACGGTGACGATCTCCTTCGACACCACGTCCACGCGCTATGTCCGGGTGCTGATCACGGCCAACACCGGGCAGCCCGGCGGCCAGCTCTCCGAGCTGGAGGTCTACGGCCCCGAGAGCGGTGACACCCAGGCCCCCACCGCCCCCACGGAGCTGACCTACTCCGAGCCGGTCACCGGGCAGATCAGGCTGGCCTGGCGGCCGTCGACCGACAACACGGGTGTCACGGGCTACGACATCTACGCCAACAACGAGCTGCGGAGCAGCGTCGCGGGCACGGTCACGACCTTCACGGACACCCAGCCGACCGGGACGACCATCTCGTACTACGTACGGGCCAAGGACGCGGCCGGCAATGTCTCGGGCAACAGCAACACGGTCACCCGGCAGGGCGACACCGGTGACACCCAGGCGCCGACGATCCCGTCCAACCTCGCCCTCACCGAGCCGGCCGCCGGCCAGATCAGGCTGGCCTGGGGCGCGTCGACGGACAACAGGGGTGTCACGGGCTACGACATCTACGCCAACAACGTGCTGCGCGGCAGCGTGGCGGGCAATGTCACCACGTACACCGACACCCAGCCCGCGACCAGCACGGTCTCGTACTACGTGCGGGCCAAGGACGCGGCGGGCAATGTCTCGGGCAACAGCAACCTGGTGACCAGGAACGGCATGCCGGGCCCGACGGCGTCGAACCTCGCCGTCGGCAAGCCCATCAGCGCGTCCTCCTCGGTCTTCACCTTCGTCGCGGAGAACGCCAACGACAACAGCGTCACGACCTACTGGGAGGGCGCGGGCGGCAGCTACCCCAACACCCTCACCGTGAAGCTGGGCGCCAACGCCGACACCCAGAGCGTCGTGGTCAAGCTCAACCCGGACAGCAGCTGGGGTGCCCGCACCCAGAACATCCAGGTGCTGGGCCGCGAGCAGAACGCCACCGGCTTCACCAGCCTGGTGGCCGCCAGGGACTACGCCTTCTCCCCGGCGAGCGGCAACCTCGTGACCATCCCGGTCAGCGCGCGCGTCGCCGATGTCCAGCTCAGGTTCACCTCCAACACCGGCTCCGGCGCGGGCCAGGTGGCGGAGTTCCAGGTGATCGGCAACCCGGCACCCAACCCGGACCTGGAGGTCAGCGCGCTGAGCGCGGCCCCGGCCTCGCCGGTCGAGTCCGACCCGATCACCCTGTCGGCGACCGTACGCAACACCGGGGCGATCGCCTCCCCGGCCGGTACGGTCGAGTTCCGGCTCGGCGGCACCAGGGTCGGCACCGGTTCCGTGGGCGCCCTCGCGGCCGGAGCCTCGGCCACGGTCACCGCGAACATCGGTGCGCGTGACGCGGGGTCGTACCAGCTCAGCGCTGTCGCGGACCCGGCCAACGCGATCATCGAGCAGAACGAGACCAACAACACCTACACCAGCGCGAGCCCGCTGGTGGTGCGGCCGGTCGCCAGCTCGGACCTGATCGCCTCCACCGTCTCCACGTCCCCGTCCAGCCCCGCGGCCGGTGACACCGTCTCCTTCTCGGTGGCGATCAAGAACCAGGGCACGGTGGCCTCGGCGGCCGGCGCCCATGGCATCACGCTGACGGTGCTGAACTCGACGGGCGCCACCGTCAGGACCCTGACCGGCACCTACAACGGCGCCATCGCCGCGGGCGCGACCTCGGCCCCGGTGGGCCTCGGCACCTGGACGGCCGTCAACGGCTCGTACACGGTGCGGGTGGTCCTCGCCGACGACGCCAACGAGCTGCCCGTCAAGCGGGCGAACAACACCAGCACGCAGCCCCTCTTCGTCGGCCGCGGCGCCAATATGCCGTACGACATGTACGAGGCGGAGGACGGTGTCGCGGGTGGCGGCGCGCAGGTCGTCGGTCCCAACCGGACCGTCGGCGATGTCGCGGGCGAGGCGTCCGGCCGTAAGGCCGTCACCCTCAACAACACCGGCAACTACGTCGAGTTCACCACCAGGGCCAGCACGAACACGCTGGTCACCCGGTTCTCCATCCCGGACGCGCCCGGTGGCGGCGGGATCAACTCCAGCCTGAACGTCTATGTCGACGGGACCTTCCTCAAGGCCATCGACCTCACCTCGAAGTACGCCTGGCTGTACGGCAACGAGACCGCTCCGGGGAACTCTCCCGGCGCGGGCGGGCCCCGCCACATCTACGACGAGGCCAATGTCCTGCTGGGCAGGACCGTCCCCGCGGGCAGCAAGATCCGCCTCCAGAAGGACTCAGGGAACGCGCACACCTACGCGATCGACTTCATCAACCTGGAGCAGGCCTCCGCGGTCGCGAACCCGGACCCGGCCACCTACACGGTGCCGGCCGGATTCACCCATCAGGATGTGCAGAACGCGCTGGACCGGGTGCGGATGGACACCACCGGCAGGCTCGTCGGTGTCTACCTGCCGGCCGGTGACTACCAGACGGCGAGCAAGTTCCAGGTCTACGGCAAGCCGGTCAAGGTGGTCGGCGCGGGTCCCTGGTTCACCCGGTTCTTCGCCCCGTCGACCCAGGACAACACGGACGCGGGCTTCCGGGTGGAGGCGGCGGCGAAGGGCTCGTCCTTCGGCAACTTCGCCTTCTTCGGCAACTACACCTCGCGCATCGACGGACCCGGCAAGGTCTTCGACCTGTCCAACGTGTCCGACATCACGATCGACAACATCTGGAACGAGCACACCGTGTGCCTCTACTGGGGCGCCAACGCGGACCGGATCACGATCAGCAACTCCCGGATCCGCAACACGTTCGCCGACGGCATCAACATGACCAACGGCTCGACGGACAACCACGTCGTCAACAACGACGCGCGGGCCACCGGCGACGACGCCTTCGCGCTCTTCTCGGCGATCGACGCGGGCGGCGCGGACATGTTCAACAACGTCTACGAGAACCTCTCGGCGACGCTGGTGTGGCGTGCCGCGGGCCTGGCCGTCTACGGCGGCTACCGCAACACCTTCCGCAACATCCACATCGCGGACACCCTCGTCTACTCGGGCATCACGGTCAGCTCGCTGGACTTCGGCTACGCGATGAACGGCTTCGGGACCGAACCCACGACGATCGAGAACGTGTCGATCGTCCGGTCCGGCGGTCACTTCTGGGGCAGCCAGACCTTCCCCGGTATCTGGCTGTTCTCGGCGTCCAAGGTGTTCCAGGGGATCCGGATCAACAATGTCGACATCGTCGATCCGACCTACAGCGGCATCATGTTCCAGACCAACTATGTGGGCGGTCAGCCGCAGTTCCCGATCAAGGACACCATCCTCAGCGACATCTCGATCACCGGAGCCCGCAAGAGCGGTGACGCCTTCGACGCCAAGTCCGGCTTCGGTCTGTGGGCGAACGAGATGCCGGAGGCGGGCCAGGGGCCGGCCGTCGGTGAGGTCACCTTCAACCGTCTGACACTCAACAACAACGCCGTGGACATCAGGAACACGACACCCGGATTCAGGATCATCATCAATCCGTAGCGGCGGACCGGCGGGGAGGCCCCCGCGGCGTCCGTAATCCACCGTTCAGTCCGTTTGTCGGCGGGGCGGTGTCGGCCGGATCCTTCCGGCCGGCACCGCCCCTGCCACCCTCTTTACGCTCATAAGCAAGTAGCTTGCATGCCTTGCGATAGTCTTGCGTGTATGACGCGACGACTTGCTCAGGTGGCGAAGAAGGTTGGGGTCAGCGAGGCCACGGTCAGCCGGGTGCTCAATGGCAAGCCCGGAGTTTCCCAGGCCACGCGGCAGTCGGTGCTGACCGCGCTGGACGTCCTCGGCTACGAGCGGCCGACGCAGCTTCGCGGAGAGCGCGCCCGGCTGGTCGGCCTGGTGCTGCCGGAACTCCAGAATCCCATTTTCCCCGCGTTCGCCGAGGTGATCGGCGGCGCCCTGGCCCAGCAGGGTCTCACCCCCGTGCTCTGCACCCAGACCAAGGGCGGCGTCTCCGAGGCGGACTATGTGGAGCTGCTGCTCCAGCAGCAGGTGTCCGGGGTGGTCTTCGCGGGCGGACTGTTCGCGCAGGCCGACGCCCCGCACGACCACTACCGGCAGCTCGCCGAGCGCAAGATTCCGGTCGTGCTGATCAACGCGCCGATAGAGAACCTCGACTTCCCCTGTATCTCCTGCGACGACGCCGTCGCCGTCGAGCAGGCCTGGCGCCATCTCGCCTCGCTCGGCCACGAGCGCATCGGCCTGGTGCTCGGCCCCTCCGACCATGTGCCCTCCCGGCGCAAGCTCGCCGCCGCGCTCGCGTCGGCGCGGGCCGCGGGGACACAGCTTCCCGACGCCTTCATCGAACGGACCATGTTCTCCCTGGAGGGCGGCCAGGCGGCGGCGTCGCGGCTGCTGGACCGGGGGGTCACCGGCATCATCTGCGCCAGCGACCCGCTGGCCCTGGGGGCGGTACGGGCAGCGCGGCGGCGCGGTCTGGACGTACCGCGCGAGGTGTCGGTCGTCGGCTTCGACGACTCCGCCTTCATGAACTGCACCGAGCCGCCGCTGACCACCGTGCGCCAGCCCATCGAGGCCATGGGCCGGGCGGCCGTCGAGATGCTCAACGCCCAGATCCAGGGCGGTGCCGTACCGCCGGGTGAGCTGCTGTTCGAGCCGGAGCTGGTGGTACGGGGCTCCACGGCGCAGGCACCCCGCCAGGCGGCCGCGGAGGCGGCCGCCGGCGCCTGACCCGTCCCCCGGCCCGTCTCTCGGGCGGCCGGTCGCGCGACACCCGAACGGGGCCCCTTGGCGGGCCCCGTCGGTGTTTGCGCACGTCCCGATATGCGAAGAGGGCCCGCCCGGATGAAACCGGCCCATGCAGCCCACTGTCAAGTATTTGCGAAATCGGGGCGACATATTGCGGACATCCGTAGTTAGTGGTTGAGTGAGCGCCGCCACACAGCGAGAAGCTGTGGGTTTGACACGCTCCTGCCGCAAGAGGGGTCCCACCGATGAGAAGCTCCGGGTTCCGCCGTACCTGTACCGCAGCCATAGCCTCCGCGCTCGCCCTCACTGGACTGGCCGCGTGCGGCTCGGACAGCGAGGACACCGCGGGGGGCAAGACGCGTATCACCGTGAACTGCATGCCTCCGAAGAGCGCCAAGATCGACCGGCAGAGCTTCGAGGCCGACATGAAGGCGTTCGAGAAGGCGAACCCGGACATCGACGTCGTCGGCCGCGACGCCTTCCCGTGCCAGGACCCCAAGACCTTCGACGCCAAGCTCGCCGGCGGTCAGATGGAAGACGTCTTCTACACGTACTTCACGGACGCCAAGCACGTCGTCGACATCAAGCAGGCCGCGGACATCACGTCCTATGTGCAGGACATGAAGGGGTACAGCGACATCCAGCAGTCGCTGCGCGACGTCTACACCGTCGACGGCAAGGTCTACGGCGTTCCGCGTACCAACTACTCGATGGGCCTCCTCTACAACAAGAAGCTCTTCGAGCAGGCCGGCCTCGACTCCACCAAGCCCCCGGCCACCTGGGAAGAGGTCCGCGCCGCCGCCAAGAAGATCGCGGGACTGGGCAAGGGCTACGTGGGATACGCCGACTACAGCGCGCAGAACCAGGGCGGCTGGCACTTCACCGCGGAGATGTACTCGCAGGGCGGCGATGTCGTCAGCCCGGACGGCAAGTCCGCGGCCGTCGACAGCCCGGCGGGCAAGGCCGTCCTCCAGACGCTGAAGGACATGCGCTGGACCGACAACTCCATGGGCACCAAGCAGCTCCTGATCCTCAACGACGTCCAGCAGATGATGGGCTCCGGCAAGCTCGGCATGTACATCTCGGCGCCGGACAACATCCCGATCCTGGTCAAGGAGAAGGGCGGCAAGTACGAGGACCTCGCGCTCGCCCCGATGCCCGGCGGCAAGGGCACGCTCATCGGCGGCGACGGCTACATGTTCAGCAAGAAGGCCTCCCCGGAGCAGATCAAGGCCGGCCTGAAGTGGCTGGAGTACCAGACGAACACTCCCGGCACGGGCCTCAACAACTGGAAGCGCGCGGCCGATCTGAAGGCCCCGGTCGGCCTCCCCGAGCCGCGGCTCTGGACGGGCGCCACCGACGCCAAGGACCAGGATCTGAAGAAGCAGTACGCCAATGTGCCGGTGGAGAACTACCAGTCGTTCCTCGACGGCAGCCAGCAGCTCACCGCGAAGCTGGAGCCGCCGAAGGCCCAGCAGATCTACTCGGTCCTCGACGGAGCGGTCTCCGCGGTCCTCACCAAGGAGGACGCCGACATCGACGGACTGCTGAAGGACGCGCAGTCCAAGATCGACGGAATTCTGGCCCGAGGCTGAGGCTGACGCACCGATGAAGACTGTCCAGGCCCCCCACCGGTCCGCCGCCGCGCCGCCCGCCACCCCGGGACCGCGCCCGGCGGGCCGCCGGTCCGCGAGCCCCCTCGCGCGCCGGCTCTCCCACCAGGTCCGCGCCTACGGCTTCCTGATCGGCGGCCTGATCTGTTTCGCGCTGTTCTCCTGGTACCCGGCGATCCGCGCGGTGATCATCGCCTTCCAGGAGTACACGCCCGGATCCGCTCCCGAGTGGGTCGGGACCGAGAACTTCACCCAGGTCTTCCAGGACCCGGAGTTCGGGGCGGCCTGGCGCAACACCCTCACCTTCACCCTGATCGCCCTGCTGATCGGTTTCGCGGTGCCGTTCGTGATGGCACTCGTCCTCAACGAGCTGCGCCACGCGCAGTCGTTCTTCCGGGTGGTCGTCTATCTCCCGGTGATGATCCCGCCGGTGGTCAGCGCCCTGCTGTGGAAGTGGTTCTACGATCCGGGCGCCGGCCTCGCCAACGAGGCACTGCGCTTCCTCCATCTGCCCACCTCGAACTGGACCAACGGCGCGGACACCGCGCTGCTGTCCCTGGTCATCGTCGCCACCTGGGCGAACATGGGCGGCACGGTCCTCATCTATCTCGCCGCGCTCCAGGGGATCCCGGGGGAGCTCTACGAGGCGGCGGAGCTGGACGGCGCCAACATCTTCCAGCGCGTACGGCATGTGACCATCCCGCAGACGCGCTTCATCATCCTGATGCTGATGCTGCTCCAGATCATCGCCACCATGCAGGTGTTCACGGAGCCCTTCGTGATCACCGGGGGCGGTCCGGAGAACTCCACCGTCACCATCCTCTATCTGATCTACAAGTACGCCTTCCTCTACAACGACTTCGGCGGGGCCTGCGCCCTGAGCGTGATGCTGCTCATCGTGCTCAGTCTCTTCTCCGCCCTCTATCTGCGGCTCACCCGCACCGACGACTGAGAGGAGCGCAGCGCCATGACCCAGATCGCGCCGCCTCCCCGGCAGGCACCCCCCTCGCCCGAAGAACCCGCCCGGCGCCGTTCGCGGGGTCCGGCCGTCCGGACCCTCGTCTCGCCCCTCGCGCTCGCGAGCACCCGGGGCAGAACCCTCTACTGGACGGTCTTCGGCGGGGTCGTCCTCGCCTTCGTCCTGGCCTTCCTGTTCCCGGTGTACTGGATGGCCTCCGGCGCCATGAAGTCCCCCGACGAACTGGTCCAGACACCGCCCACACTGGTCCCCGAGTCCTGGTCCCTCACCGCGTACACCGACGCCTGGGACCTGATGCAGCTCCCGACGCATCTGTGGAACACGGTGGTGCAGGCCGCCGGTGCCTGGATCCTCCAGCTCGTCTTCTGTACGGCGGCGGCCTACGCCCTCTCCAAGCTGCGGCCGGCGTTCGGGAAGATCATCCTGGGCGGCATCCTGGCCACCCTGATGGTCCCGGCCCAGGCACTGCTCGTACCGAAGTACCTGACCATCGCCGATCTGCCGCTGATCCACACCAGTCTGCTCAACGATCCGCTCGGCATCTGGCTCCCGGCCGTCGCCAACGCCTTCAACCTCTATCTCCTCAAGCGGTTCTTCGACCAGATCCCGCGCGATGTGCTGGAGGCCGCGGAGATCGACGGCGCGGGAAAGCTCCGTACGCTCTGGTCGATCCTGCTGCCCATGTCCAGGCCGGTGCTCGGCGTGGTGTCCATCTTCGCGCTGGTGGCCGTCTGGCAGGACTTCCTCTGGCCGCTGATGGTCTTCTCCGACACCGACAAGCAGCCCATCAGCGTGGCACTCGTCCAGCTCTCCCAGAACATCCCGCTCTCCGTGCTGATCGCCGCCATGGTGATCGCGAGCATTCCGATGGTCCTGATGTTCCTGGTGTTCCAGCGGCACATCATCGCCGGCATCAGCGCCGGCAGTACCAAGGGCTGACCAGCCCCGCGCCGGCCCACCCCCCTCACCCCAACGCAGAAGGCTTCGCACTGTGAGACAGCCCTCCCCTGCCCCTCTGGAGCCCGCCGACAAGAACTGGTGGCGGGATGCCGCCATCTACCAGGTCTACGTACGCAGCTTCGCCGACGGTGACGGTGACGGCACCGGTGATCTCGCGGGTGTACGGGCCAAGCTGCCGTATCTCGTGGAACTGGGCGTGGACGCCCTCTGGTTCACCCCGTGGTACCTCTCCCCGCTCGCCGACGGCGGCTACGACGTCGCGGACTACCGCACCATCGACCCGGCGTTCGGCACCCTCGCGGAGGCCGAGAAGCTCATCGCCGAGGCCCGTGAGCGGGGCATCCGTACGATCATCGATGTCGTGCCCAACCATGTCTCCGACCAGCACGCCTGGTTCAAGGCGGCGGTGGCGGCGGGCCCCGGCAGCCCCGAGCGCGAACTGTTCCACTTCAGGACGGGGCGCGGCGAGCACGGTGAGATCCCGCCCAACGACTGGACCTCCGAGTTCGGCGGCACGCCCTGGACCCGGCTCGACGACGGCGAGTGGTACCTCCATCTCTTCGCGTCCGAGCAGCCCGACCTCAACTGGGCCCATCCCGCGGTACGCCAGGAGCACGAGGACGTGCTGCGCTTCTGGTTCGAACGCGGGGTCGCCGGTGTCCGGATCGACTCGGCCGCGCTGCCCGCCAAGGACCCGGCCCTGCCCGACTTCACCGCCGGGCGCGACCCGCACCCCTATGTCGACCGGGACGAACTGCACGACATCTACCGGTCGTGGCGTGCCATCGCCGACGAGTACGACGCGATCTTCGTCGGTGAGGTGTGGCTGCCGGACACCGAGCGCTTCGTACGGTACCTGCGCCCCGACGAGCTGCACACCGCGTTCAACTTCACCTTCCTGGCCTGTCCCTGGGACCCGGACCTGCTGCGCTCCGCGATCGACACCACGGTCGCCGAGCACGCCCCGGTCGGCGCCCCCGCCACCTGGGTGCTCTGCAACCACGATGTGACCCGTACCGTCACCCGGTACGGACGCGAGGCCACCGGCTTCGACTTCGCGGCGAAGGCGTTCGGCACCCCGACCGACACGGAGCTGGGCACCCGGCGGGCCCGTGCCGCCGCGCTGCTCTCCCTGGCCCTCCCGGGCGCCGTCTATCTCTACCAGGGCGAGGAGCTGGGGCTGCCCGAGGTGGACATCCCGCTCGACCGGATCCAGGACCCGATGCACTTCCGTTCGGGCGGTACGGACCCGGGCCGCGACGGGTGCCGGGTGCCGCTGCCGTGGACCGCGGATGCGCCGTACGCGGGCTTCGGCTCGGAGAGCGAACCCTGGCTTCCGCAGCCGGAGGCCTGGTCCACCTACGCGGCCGATCTCCAGGAGGCGGACCCCGGCTCCATGCTCACGCTGTACCGCGCGGCCCTGCGGCTGCGCCGTACGGCACCGGGCTTCGGGGACGGACCGATGAGCTGGCTGGAGGCGGCCCCGGGGGTGCTGGCCTTCAGCCGTACGGACGGGCTGATCTGCGTGGTCAACCTCGGCGAGGAGCCGGCCGAGCTCCCGGCGCACAGCGGTGTCCTGCTGCTCAGCGGCCCCGTGGCCGACGACGGCCGGCTGCCGCGCGACACGGCGGCCTGGCTCCGGGCCTGAGCCCGGTCCCCGGCCGCTCCGGCCGGGGACGTACGCGGCTGGCGCCCGGCCGTACCTGAACCGGGCGGGCGTCAGCAGCCGGCCGGTGCCCGGACGGGACCCCGGGCCCGGCCGGACCCCTGCCCGCACGCGGTCGCCCCGGCCATGGCGTCGCCGGGCGGCCACGGCCGGGCGCCCGCGCCGCCCCCGGCCCGTAGCCGCGGGTGTCCGGGGCTATGGGCCGGCCCGCCGCCGACACCCGTCGGCATCCGCGGACGGCCGGCGTCCGCAGGCGGGCTGGTGTCCGCACGAGACCGGTGTCCGGTGTCCGGGACGTCCGGGTATCCGCGCCGGGGGGCGCGGATACCGGGCGAGCCCGGTGCCTGGCCCGGTCGTCCTGGCCCGGTCGTCCCGGCCCCGTGGCACGCGCTCCTCCTGCCCGGTCTCCCGTCCGTCCGTGGATCCGTCCGCTCAGAGCCTCCCCGCTCCGGGCGGATCCCTCGGCGGGCGGGGGCCGTTGTACCGGCCGCTCGGGCGCAGCCTGAGCGGGGGCTCCCCGTACTCCTCCAGCGCGTGGGCGATCCAGCCCGCCGTACGGGCCACGGCGAACACCGTCTCACCCGCCTCGGCCGGCATCCCGGCGGCCACCGAGAGCACCGCGAGCGCCAGATCGACATTGGCGTACAGACGCACATGGTGGGCGGTGGTCGCCTCCACCTCCCGAGCCGCCGTCAGCACGGGACCGGCCCCCGGCAGCTCCCGCACCACGGTGAACAGCGCCTCGGCGCGCGGATCCCGGCCCGGATAGAGCCGGTGGCCGAGCCCCGGCACCTGGCGGCCCGACCGGAGGTGGTCCGCCACCACGGCGCCGGCGCTGCCGCGCTCCAGGACCTCGGTGAGCATCCGGTGGGCCGGACCGCTCGCCGCGCCGTGCAGCGGTCCCTCCAGCGGCCGCCTGTCTGGCCGGTGCGGTCGGGGCGCTCTCGGGACCCCTGCACGGCGGGGCGCCGAGCCGGGCCCTGGACACGCTGGACGCCATCGGCACCGTGGACCGGATCGACCCCTGGATCAGGGAACGGGTCCTGGCGGGGGACCGGGTCATGGGGTTCGGGCATCCCGTCTACCGCACCGAGGATCCGCGCTCGCGCATGCTGCGGGAGATCGCCGGGGGATTCGGCGGACCGCTGGTGGACTTCGCCGTCCAGGTCGAGGCCCGGGTCGAGGCGATCCTCGCCGAGCTGAAGCCGGGCCGTGAGCTGCACACCAATGTGGAGTTCTACGCGGGCGTGGTCATGGAGCTGTGCGGGCTGCCGCGCGCGATGTTCACGCCGACCTTCGCCGCGGCCCGGGTGGTCGGCTGGAGCGCCCATATCCTTGAGCAGGCGGAGGAC
Organism: Streptomyces sp. NPDC002018; assembly: GCF_042890865.1. Classification (NCBI taxonomy): domain Bacteria; kingdom Bacillati; phylum Actinomycetota; class Actinomycetes; order Kitasatosporales; family Streptomycetaceae; genus Streptomyces; species Streptomyces sp. NPDC002018. The sequence goes on along the minus strand of NZ_JBIASO010000022.1, from coordinate 39,945 downwards.
TCCAAGATCATCCGCCCGGCGGCCCGTTACGCGGGACCGCCCCCGCCCCAGCCGGTCCCGGCCCGCTGAGCGGAACGGCACAGAACCGACGCGGCACGGAGGCGCATTCGTGAGCAGGCAGCAGATCCCGGTGGTGGTCCTCACCGGCTTTCTGGGATCCGGCAAGACGACCCTGCTCAACCACCTGCTGCGCCGCCGCGCGGGCCGGCGCATCGCGGTGGTCGTCAATGACTTCGGCGCCATCGAGATCGACACCATGACGGTCGCCGGACAGGTCGGTTCGACGGTCTCGCTCGGCAACGGCTGTCTGTGCTGCGCCGTCGACGCGAGCGAACTCGACACCTATCTGGAGCGGCTCAGCCGGCCCGCCGCCCGGATCGACATCATCGTCATCGAGGCCAGCGGACTGGCCGAACCGCAGGAACTCGTCCGGATGATCCTCGCCGGGGACCATCCGGGCACGGTGTACGGGGGACTCGTCCAGGTCGTCGACGCGGCCGAGTTCGACGCCACCCGGGAGCGTCACCCCGAGATCGAGCGCCATCTCGCGCTCGCCGATCTCGTGGTCCTGAACAAGACCGACCGGGTGGCGGAGCCGGAGCGGCGGCGCGTCCTGGCCGCCCTCGGCGAACTCGCGCCCGGGACACCGGTGGTCCCCGCCTCGTACGGCCGGATCGACCCGGAGCTGCTGTTCGACCCGGCCGTCGTGCCGCTGGAGGAGGAGAAGGCCCGTCAGCTCTCCTTCGAGGACCTGTACGCCGAGGAGGAACCGCACGAGGACGCCGGCACCGGGCACGACGGCCATCTCCACGCCGCGTACGACAGCGTCTCGTACACCGCGCGGGCCCCGATGAACCCCCGTCGGCTCATGGAGTTCCTGGACTCCCGGCCAGAAGGGCTCTACCGGATCAAGGGTTTCGTGGACTTCGGCGCGTTCGATCCGGCCAACCGCTACGCCCTGCACGCGGTCGGCCGGTTCCTGCGCTTCCACCCGGCGCCCTGGTCGCGCGGGGAGGACCGCCTCACCCAGCTCGTGCTGATCGGCTCCGGCATCGACCGCGACGCGCTGCTCAAGGAGCTGGCGGCGTGCGAGGAGACGGGTGCGCGGGACGCCCCCGTCGACGACCGGGGGATGTGGGGCGTCCTGCGGTACGTGCCGGACCCGTCAGGACCCGGTCCCGAGGCCGGACCCGACGCCGGCGCCGAGCCCGACGCGGGGATCCGGACCGGCCCCGGACCCGGGCCCGAGCCCGAAGGCCCGGACCCGGACGGGCAGTAGCGGCGGCAGGGGGCGCCGCGGAGGGCGCCCCGCCACCGTCAGTGCGCGGGCCCGGCCAGCGCCTCGACCGCTTCCGTGAACGGTGTCCCCGAACCGTCGCGGCGCGGGTCCGGCTCCGGCAGCTCCACCGGAGCGCCGTTCTTCTGCGCCGCGCGCGCCGGGCTCGCCCCCGCCCAGGCCAGGGCCAGCATGTCCTCGCCCTTCAGGAACCGGTGACAGCGCACACCGCCCGTCGCCCTGCCCTTGCGGGGGTACTGGTCGAACGGCGTGAGCTTCGCCGTCCGCACCGAGTCGTCCAGCGTGCCGTCCGAGCCGGTGACCGTGAAGACCACGGCGTCCGCCGCCGGATCCACCGCCGTGAACGAGATCACCGCGGCGCCCTCGGCCAGCTTGATCCCGGTCATACCGCCCGCCGGCCGGCCCTGCGGCCGCACCTGCGAGGCCTGGTAGCGCAGCAGTTGGGCGTCGGAGGTGATGAAGACCAGATCCTCCTCGCCCGTGCGCAGCTCCGCGCCGCCGACGATACGGTCACCCTCCTTGAGGGTGATGACCTCCAACTCGTCCTTGTTGGCCGGGTAGTCGGGGACCACCCGCTTGACCACGCCCTGGAGCGTGCCCAGCGCGAGGCCCGGGGACGACTCGTCGAGCGTGGTCAGACAGACCAGCTCCTCGTCCGCCTCCAGCGCGAGGAACTCCGAGACCGGGGCCCCGCCCGACAGATTGGGCGCCGAGGCGGTGTCCGGGAGCTGCGGCAGATCGATCACCGAGATCCGCAGCAGCCGTCCGGCCGAGGTCACCGCGCCGACATCGCCGCGCGCCGTCGCGGGCACGGCCGAGAGGATCACATCGTGCTTGACGCGCCTGCCGTCGCCGCCCTCCAGCGGCTCGCCGTTGGCCGTACGGGCCAGCAGACCGGTCGAGGAGAACAGCACCCGGCATGGGTCGTCCGCCACCTCCAGCGGCACCGCCGCCACCGAGGAACCGGCCGACTCCAGCAGCACCGTGCGCCGCGGGGTGCCGAACTTCTTCGCCACCGCGGCCAGTTCGGAGGAGACCAGCTTGCGCAGCTCGGTGTCCGAGTCCAGGATCCCGGTCAGCTCGTCGATCTCGCCGTTGAGGCGGTCGCGCTCACTCTCCAGCTCGATCCGGTCGAAGCGGGTGAGCCGGCGCAGCGGGGTGTCCAGGATGTACTGCGTCTGGACGTCGCTGAGCGAGAAGTGCTCGATCAGCCGCTCCTTGGCCTGCGCCGAGTTGTCGCTGGACCGGATCAGCCGGATGACCTCGTCGATGTCGATCAGCGCGACGAGCAGGCCCTCGACGAGATGCAGCCGGTCGCGCCGCTTGGTGCGCCGGAACTCGCTGCGGCGGCGCACCACCGTGAACCGGTGGTCCAGATAGACCTCCAGCAGCTCCTTCAGCCCCAGCGTCAGCGGCTGGCCGTCGACCAGCGCCACATTGTTGATACCGAAGGACTCCTCCATCGGCGTCAGCTTGTAGAGCTGCTCCAGCACCGCCTCGGGCACGAAGCCGTTCTTGATCTCGATGACCAGTCGCAGCCCGTGCGAGCGGTCCGTGAGGTCCTTGACATCCGCGATGCCCAGCAGCTTCTTGGCGGAGACCAGGTCCTTGATCTTCGCGATCACCTTCTCGGGACCGACCGTGAAGGGGAGTTCCGTGATGACGAGGCCCTTGCGGCGCGGAGTGACGTCCTCCACCGTCGCGGTCGCCCGGATCTTGAAGGTGCCCCGCCCGTTCTCGTACGCGTCCTTGATCCCCGTCAGTCCGACGATCCGGCCACCGGTCGGCAGATCGGGACCCGGGACGAAACGCATCAGCGTCTCCAGGTCGGCGCTCGGGTGCTTGATCAGATGGCGGGCCGCCGCCACGACCTCGCCCAGATTGTGCGGCGGCATGTTCGTCGCCATACCGACGGCGATCCCGGAGGCGCCATTGACCAGGAGGTTGGGGTACGCGGCGGGAAGCGTGACCGGTTCTCGCTCCTGGCCGTCGTAATTCGGCTCGAAATCGACGGTGTCCTCGTCGATCGATTCCGTCATCAGTGACGTGGCGTCGGCCATCCGGCACTCGGTGTAACGCATCGCGGCCGGCGGATCGTCATTGCCGAGCGAACCGAAGTTGCCATGGCCGTCGACCAGCGGCAGCCGCATGGAGAACGGCTGTGCCATCCGGACCAGCGCGTCGTAGATCGACGCGTCGCCGTGCGGATGCAGCTTGCCCATCACCTCGCCGACGACACGCGCGCACTTCACATACCCGCGGTCGGGGCGCAGGCCCATCTCGTTCATCTGGTAGACGATGCGGCGGTGCACCGGCTTCATGCCGTCCCGGGCGTCCGGCAGGGCCCGGGAGTAGATCACCGAGTACGCGTACTCGAGGAAGGAGCCCTGCATTTCATCGACCACGTCGATGTCGAGGATCTTCTCCTCGAAGTCCTCCGGCGGCGGGGTCTTCGTGCTGCGGCGGGCCATCGCTGCTGCGGCTCCTTCACAGGTCCTGTACGGCAACTTCTCTAGCTGACGCCGACCATTGTGGACCGAGCCGCTGACAACGCCGACCTCGACCCGTCGTTGACGGTCCGGCGACGGGGCGCGGCGAGCCCTCCGCGGGACGCCCGGCGGAGCCTTCGGCGGGGCTTCCCGCACGGGTGTGCCGCACGGGAACTTCGCCAGGTGTCGGCACGCTTGCATACAGTGGCAGGACTTCTCCATATCGCGATCGAAGGGACGTACATGCCCATGGGTCACACGGCCACAGCGCAGGCCGGTTCCGGCGGCCTGACAGCGACTGAGCACCGCCTGGCCAACGGCCTGCGCGTGGTGCTCTCCGAGGACCACCTGACCCCGGTCGCCGCGGTCTGCCTCTGGTACGACGTCGGCTCACGCCATGAAGTCAAGGGCCGTACGGGACTCGCCCACCTCTTCGAGCATCTGATGTTCCAGGGGTCGGCCCAGGTGAAGGGGAACGGCCACTTCGAGCTGGTGCAGGGCGCCGGCGGTTCGCTGAACGGCACCACCAGCTTCGAGCGCACCAACTATTTCGAGACCATGCCCACCCACCAGCTGGAGCTGGCGCTCTGGCTGGAGGCCGACCGGATGGGCTCGCTGCTCGCCGCGCTCGACGAGGAGTCCATGGAGAACCAGCGGGACGTCGTCAAGAACGAGCGACGCCAGCGGTACGACAATGTGCCGTACGGTACGGCCTTCGAGCGGCTGACGGCGCTCGCCTACCCCGAGGGGCACCCGTACCACCACACCCCGATCGGCTCGATGGCCGACCTGGACGCGGCGACCCTGGAGGACGCCCGCGCGTTCTTCCGCACGAACTACGCGCCGAACAACGCGGTGCTCTCGGTCGTCGGTGACATCGACCCCGAGCAGACGCTCGCCTGGGTCGAGAAGTACTTCGGCTCCATCCCGTCCCACGACGGCAAGCAGCCGCCGCGCGACGGCACGCTGCCGGACATCATCGGCGAGGAGCTGCGCCAGGAGGTCCACGAGGAGGTCCCGGCGCGCGCGCTGATGGCCGCCTACCGGCTGCCCCACGACGGCACCCGCGAGTGCGACGCCGCCGATCTGGCGCTCACCGTCCTCGGCGGCGGCGAGTCCTCCCGGCTGCACAACCGGCTGGTGCGCCGGGACAGGACCGCGGTCGCGGCCGGCTTCGGACTGCTGCGCCTGGCGGGCGCCCCCTCCCTCGGCTGGCTCGATGTGAAGACCTCCGGCGGGGTCGAGGTCCCGCAGATCGAGGCCGCCGTCGACGAGGAGCTGGCCCGGCTCGCCGCCGAGGGCCCCACCGCCGAGGAGATGGAGCGGGCCCAGGCCCAGCTCGAACGCGAGTGGCTGGACCGGCTGGGCACGGTCGCCGGCCGCGCCGACGAGCTGTGCAGGTTCGCCGTGCTCTTCGGTGACCCGCAGCTCGCGCTGACCGCCGTCACGCGCGTGCTGGACATCACCGCCGACGAGGTGCGGGCCGTCGCCGCCGCGCGGCTGCGCCCCGACAACCGGGCGGTGCTGGTGTACGAACCGCTCGCCTCCGAGGACGCCGCAGACGCGGCGCACACGGCCGGCGACGAGACCGACGAGCACGAGGGGACGGACCAGTGAGCGACGCTGCCGTGACCATGGACTTCCATCCGCAGCCGACCGCCGGCGAGGCCAGGCCCTGGGCGTTCCCCGCCCCCCGGCGCGGTGCGCTGGACAACGGCCTGACGGTGCTGCGCTGCGACCGCCCGGGACAGCAGGTGGTGGCCGTCGAGATCAACCTCGACGCCCCGCTGGACGCCGAGCCCGAGGGCCTCGACGGGGTCGCCACGATCATGGCGCGGGCGTTCTCCGAGGGCACCGACAAGCACAGCGCGGAGGACTTCGCCGCCGAGCTGGAGCGCTGCGGAGCCACCCTCGACGCGCACGCCGACCACCCGGGGGTACGGATCTCCCTGGAGGTTCCGGTCTCCCGGCTGCCCAAGGCGCTCGGCCTGCTCGCCGAGGCACTGCGCGCCCCCGCCTTCGCGGACAGCGAGGTCGAGCGGCTGGTGCGCAACCGGCTCGACGAGATCCCGCACGAGACCGCCAACCCGGGCCGCCGCGCCGCCAAGCAGCTCTCCAAGGAGCTGTTCCCCGCCTCCTCCCGGATGTCCCGGCCGCGCCAGGGCACCGAGGAGACGGTGGAGCGTATCGACGCCTCGGCCGTCCGCGCCTTCTACGAGGCGCATGTGCGGCCCGCCACGGCCACCGCCGTGGTCGTCGGCGATCTCACCGGCGTCGATCTGGACGAGGTGCTCGCGGAGACCCTCGGCACCTGGACCGGCGACACCGCCGAGCCCCGCCCCGTACCGCCCGTGACCGCCGACGACACCGGCCGCGTGATCATCGTGGACCGGCCGGGGGCGGTCCAGACGCAGCTTCTGATCGGCCGGATCGGGCCCGACCGGCACGACCGGGTCTGGCCCGCGCAGGTGCTCGGCACCTACTGCCTGGGCGGCACGCTGACCTCCCGGCTCGACCGGGTGCTGCGCGAGGAGAAGGGCTACACCTACGGCGTGCGCGCCTTCGGGCAGGTGCTGCGCTCCTCCGCGCCCTCGGAGCCGGGCGGGCCGGCGGGGGCCGCGATGCTCGCCATCAGCGGCTCCGTGGACACCGCGTCCACGGGCCCGGCGCTGGACGACCTCTGGAAGGTGCTGCGCACCCTCGCGGCCGAGGGCCTCACGGACGCCGAGCGCGATGTGGCCGTGCAGAACCTGGTGGGGGTGGCGCCGCTGAAGTACGAGACGGCCGCGTCCGTCGCGGCGACGCTGGCCGACCAGGTCGAGCAGCATCTCCCGGACGACTTCCAGGCGCGGCTGTACGCACGCCTGGCCGAGACGGGCACGGTCGAGGCGACGGCCGCGGCCGTCAGCGCCTTCCCGGTGGACCGGCTCGTCACCGTGCTCGTCGGGGACGCCGAGCAGATCAAGGAGCCGGTCACGGCGCTCGGAATCGGCGACGTGACGGTCGTCTCCGGCTGACGCTCCCGGCCGCCGCTCGCGGTGACCCGGTTGATCCGCCCGGTAGTCCGGTAGTCCGGTAGTCCGGTAAGCCAGGCAGCCGGATAAGCCGACAACCCCGGCCGCCCGACAACCCGGCAAAGAGAATCCTTCTGTGAGACAAACCCCGGCGACAACGGTCGCCGGGGTTTCCTCATATGTCCGCTTTAGTGCGGAGGTTGCCTGTCTGCCCTGTGGTGTGCGCTACAAAACGCCCTGTCCATTTGGTGATTGAAAGACGAGCCGCTTAGCGTCGGTCCGGCTGTTCGCCAGTACCCCGCCGCGACCGCGGCACCGGACAGTCATCGCCGAGTCCCCGTCAGGCGCGAGCCCGGGGAGCCGGGGACCCACACGCAGTCCCCGGGGTGAATCGGACGCCTCGGCGCACACCCGCGCGGAGGGGCCCGTAGGAGACCTTCCTTGCTCCGAACCCGTCAGCTGACCCGGTAGGCGAGAAGGAAGGAAAGGATCAACCGCTCTATGGCGTTCACCCGTGCCACCGGGAAGCACCGTGCCCGCAGCCGCCGGACCCGCAGGGGCATGAGCGCCGCCGGCGCCGCGACGCTCACCGCGACCGGTGTCCTCGGCGCCCTGGCCGCCCCGGCGCATGCCGCCGGGCCGGACACCCGGGCCGCGGGCCGGCCAGGACTGGCCCAGGCCCTGGTCGTCGGAGACTCGCTCGCCGACGCGATCGACGCCCAGGCGGCGGCCCAGCGACACGCCGCCGCGCGGGCCAGGGCGAAGGCCACGGCCCACCGCGCGGCCGAGGCCCGCGCCAAGGAGATCCGCGCGGAGAAGCAGCGCGCGGCCCGCGCCGCCGAGCGCCGGCGCCTGGCCGCCTTCCGGCTCCCCGTGGCCGGCTCGTACGTGACCACCGGCTACCGGACCGGCGGCTCGCTCTGGTCCTCAGGCAGCCACTCGGGTGTCGACTTCCACGCCGCCTCCGGCACCCCCGTCGTGGCCGTCGGCGCGGGCACCGTCGTCGAGGCCGGCTGGGGCGGCTCGTACGGCAACAACATCGTGCTCAGGATGAACGACGGCACCTACACCCAGTACGGTCATCTCTCCTCGATCGCCGTGTCCGCCGGGCGGACCGTCGTCCCGGGACAGCGCATCGGTCTCTCCGGCGCGAGCGGCAACGCGACCGGACCGCATCTCCACTTCGAGGCCAGGACGGGCCCGGAGTACGGCTCCGACATGGACCCCGTGGCCTATCTGCGCGCGCACGGTGTGAACGTCTGACCGAAGCCCCCGCTGGCCAAAAGATATCTATTGATTCCGGGCACCCATCGGAAATCCGCGTTGATTGCAATAGAGTCACGGAACAGGCGTCGATCGGCAGCGTTTCGCGCGGATTAAGTCGGAGGTTCGGACATGCGCATTCCCGCGCACTCGGTATGCACGGCGATCCGCGACGACATTGTCTCCGGTGTATTCGAACGGGGCAGCCGGCTCACCGAGGAGCAGTTGGCCCGGCGCTACGGCGTCTCCCGGGTCCCGGTGCGAGAGGCCCTGCGCACGCTGGAGTCCGAGGGCTTCGTGACCACCCGCCGCCATGTCGGCGCGTGTGTGGCCGAGCCCACGGACCAGGAGGCGGCCGATCTCCTGGAGGTGCGGCAGCTCCTGGAGCCGCTCGGCGCGGCACGCGCGGCCCAGCGCCGTACGGAGGCCCATCTCAAGGTGCTCCGTGGCCTGGTCAGACTGGGGCAGGAGCGGGCCAGGCGGGGCCAGGGCGAGGATCTGCGCTCGCTCGGCGCCTGGTTCCACGAGACCCTCGCCCAGGCGTCGGGGAGCCCGGCGCTCACCGCCCCGCTCACCCAGCTCCGGCACAAGATCGCCTGGATGTATGTGGTCGACCAGCCCGCGCATCCCGTGGAGTCCTGGGCGGAGCACGGCGCGATCGTGGACGCGGTGGCGCGCGGCGACGCGGAGCGCGCGCGGTCCCTGACCGCCCTGCACGCGGAGCGTACGGCGGCTGTGCACCGGCTGCGCCGTACCGAGCGCGGCCGGGAAAAGGTGAGGGTTTCGCAACATGCCGTAAACACCGCGAGTGCTCGCACTTAACATTCTCGCCGTATACAAAGAAATGAAAAAGAGCGACCTATTCTTCGCTGCCCGCATGCAAAGAACGAGCCGCGGTGCGCTGAATTCAGCACACCGCGGCTTCGTCGTGCGGAATAGCGGCCGACGGTTCGGCGGCTGCCGGACCGTGGGGCCGTCCGTACGTTCAGACCGTCTCGGGCAGCTCGTCCAGGCCCTCGGCGACCAGCTTCGCCAGCCGGTCCAGAGCGGCGTCCGCGCCGTCCGCGCCGGAGGCCAGTACGACCTCCTCACCGCCCCGCGCGCCCAGCCCGAGGACGGCGAGCATCGACGCGGCGTTGACGGGGCTGCCGCCGGCCTTCGCGATCGTCACGGGGACGCCGGCGGCCGTGGCGGCACGGACGAAGATGGACGCGGGACGGGCGTGCAGCCCCTCGGCCCAGCCGACATTGACGCGGCGCTCAGCCATGGTGTTGCCCTTCAAGTCTCAAAAGTCTGAAAAACGGTGTCCGGCCCAGGCTCTCATGGTGCGCCGAGTGCCCCCGTCCCGGGCCCGGCGGGCCCCCGCCGCCGTAGGCTTTGGCCATGGAGACGCCGCCGGACCATGCGTACCCCGGTCACTGGGAAGCGGACGTGGTGCTGCGGGACGGGGGCACCGCCCGGATCAGGCCCATCACCACCGACGACGCGGAGCGGCTGGTCAGCTTCTACGAGCAGGTGTCCGACGAGTCGAAGTACTACCGGTTCTTCGCCCCCTACCCGCGCCTCTCCGCGAAGGACGTCCACCGGTTCACCCACCACGACTATGTGGACCGGGTGGGGCTCGCGGTGACGGTGGGCGGCGAGTTCATCGCGACCGTACGGTACGACCGCATCGACGACCGGGGAGGGCCCGCGTCCGCGCCCGCCGACGAGGCGGAGGTCGCGTTTCTCGTCCAGGACGCGCATCAGGGGCGCGGGGTCGCCTCCGCCCTGCTCGAACACATCGCGGCGGTCGCCCGCGAGCGGGGGATCCGGCGCTTCGCGGCGGAGGTGCTGCCCGCCAACACCAAGATGATCAAGGTGTTCCGGGACGCCGGGTACACCCAGAAACGCAGCTTCGAGGACGGCTCCGTACGGCTCACGCTCGATCTCGAACCGACCGCGGAGTCGCTGGCGGTCCAGCGGGGCCGTGAGCAGCGGGCGGAGGCCCGATCGGTGCAGCGGCTGCTCGCGCCGGGCTCGGTCGCCGTCGTCGGCACCGGGCGCGCGCCCGGCGGGGTCGGCCGGACGGTCCTGCGGAATCTGCTCGCCGGGGGCTTCACCGGCCGGGTGTACGCGGTGAACCGGGCCTTCGGCGAGGACAGGACCGAGTGCGACGGGGTCCCCGCCGTGCAGGCCGTCGCCCGGATCGGTGAACCGGTCGATCTCGCGGTGGTGGCCGTACCCGCCGAACGGGTGCCCGAGGCGGTCGCGGACTGCGGTGAACACGGCGTACGGGGGCTGGTGGTCCTCTCCGCCGGCTACGCGGAGAGCGGCCCCGAGGGCAGGGAGCGGCAGCGCGCGCTGGTCCGGCAGGCCCGTTCGTACGGCATGCGGATCATCGGACCGAACGCCTTCGGGATCATCAACACCGCCGGTGCCGTACGGCTGAACGCGTCGCTCGCGCCCCAGCCGCCCGAGCGGGGGCGCATCGGCCTCTTCACCCAGTCGGGCGCGATCGGGATCGCGCTGCTCTCCGGACTCCACCGGCGCGGCGCGGGCCTGTCGTCCTTCGTCTCCGCGGGCAACCGCGCGGACGTCTCGGGCAACGACATCCTCCAGTACTGGTACGAGGACCCGGACACCGATGTCGCCCTGCTCTATCTCGAATCGATCGGCAATCCGCGCAAGTTCACCCGGCTCGCCCGGCGCACAGCGGCGGTGAAGCCGATCGTGGTGGTCAAGGGCGCGCGCCACAGCGGCAGCACACCGCCGGGCCACGCGGTCCCGGTCACCCGTATCCCGGACGCGACGGTCTCGGCGCTGATGCGGCAGGCCGGGGTGATCCGGGTCGACACGGTCACCGAACTGGTCGACGCGGGGCTGCTGCTGGCCCACCAGCCGCTGCCGGCGGGGCCGCGCGTCGCGATCCTCGGCAACTCCGAGTCGCTCGGCCTGCTCACCTATGACGCCTGCCTCACCGAGGGCCTGCGCCCGCTCCCGCCCAGGGACCTCACGACGGCGGCGACCCCGACGGACTTCCGGGTGGCGCTCTTGGACGCCCTCTCCGACGACGCGTGCGACGCGGTCGTGGTGACCGCGATCCCGCACGTGGGGGAGACGGGCACGCTCGACCCCACCAACGGGGGCGCGCTGGGCAGCGCCCTCCGGGAAGCGGCGGCCGACGCGCCGTCGAAGCCGGTGGCGGTGGTCCATGTGGAGATCGGCGGCCTCCTGGAAGCCCTCGTACCCGCGCCGGCCCCCGCCCCGAACGGCGCCGCCACCCGCCCCGCGGCCCCCGAAGGCGCGGCCCCCGGCGCAACGCCCGGTCCGCCGTCCGCGGCTCCCGGCTCCGTGGCTCCGGCCTCCCCGGCTCCCGCGTCGGCCGGCCCGGCGGGGCCCTCAGGCGTGTGCGGGAGCGGGCCGGAGAGCCCCGGGGCCGGTGCGCGGATTCCCGCGTACCCCGCCGCCGAGCGGGCCGTACGGGCGCTGGCCGAGGCCGTACGGTACGCACGGTGGCGGCGGGAGGCCGGGCAGCCCGGGAAGGTCCCCGAGTCCCTCGACGACGTCATCGACCAGGTCGGGGCGGCCGCCCTGATCGACCGGCTGCTCGGCGAGGGCGCCGATCCGCGCGGGACGCGGCTCGCCCCCGCCGACGCGCACGAGCTGCTCGCCCTGTACGGCGTCTCCGTACGGCCCACGCTGCCCGCGCCCGACGCGGACTCCGCCGCGGGCGCCGCCGCCCGGCTCGGCTACCCCGTCGCGCTGAAGACGACCGCGCCGCATCTACGCCACCGCGCCGACCTCGGCGGCGTACGGCTCGACCTCGCCGACGAGGCACAACTGCGCCTCGCCTACCGCGAGCTGACCGAAGCGCTCGGCGGCCCCGACGAGCTGAAGCCCGTCGTCCAGGCGATGGTCCCGCGCGGGGTGGACACCGTCGTACGCGCCGCCATCGACGCGGCCGCCGGGGCCGTCCTCTCCTTCGGACTGGCCGGCGCGCCCTCCGAACTGCTCGGCGACCTCGCCCACCGGCTCGTACCCGCCACCGACCGCGACGCGGCCGATCTGATCCGCTCCATCAGGACGGCCCCCCTGCTGTTCGGCTGGCGCGGCTCCACCCCCGTCGACACCCCTGCCCTGGAGGAGCTGCTCCTGCGGGTGTCCCGGCTGGTGGACGACCACCCCGAGATCGTCTCCGTCACCCTGGAACCCGTCGTCGTCGCCACCCACGGGCTCTCCGTCCTCGACGCGAGCGTCCGCCTCGCCCCGCCGCCCGCCCGCGACGATCTCGGCCCGCGCAGGCTCCCCAGTTACTGAGGAGTCCCGGAAGTTACCGAGGAGTCCCCGGAACGTACGGGGCCTCCGGGGCGTCTCCGGCAGCCATCCGGCCCCCGTAGGATGGAGCCCATGGCGAAGACCGGTACGACGACCCAGGGGCTGCGCACGGCGATCGAGCGCAGCGGCTACTACCCGGCTCTCGTGGCCGAAGCGGTGGAGGCCGCTGTCGGCGGTGAGCAGATCGCGTCGTACGTGGTGCACCAGGAGACCACCTTCGACGCCAACGAGGTGCGCCGGCATGTCACCGTCCTCGTCCTGACCGCGCACCGTTTCATCGTCAGCCACACCGACGAGCAGACCGCCGACACCACGTCCCCGACCCCGTACGCCACCACCTCCACCGAGTCGGTCAAGCTCGACCGGATCTCGTCCGTGGTGGTCAGCAGGGTCGTCGCCAACCCGGAGTCGTACACCCCCGGCAGTCTGCCGCGCGAGGTCGTCCTCACCATCGGCTGGGGCGCCGTCTCCCGGATCGACCTGGAGCCCGCCGCCTGCGGCGACCCCAACTGCGAGGCGGACCACGGCTACACCGGCAGCTCCACCGCCGACGATCTGAGCCTGCGGGTCAGCGAGGCGGGCGACGGCCCCGACACCGTCCGTCAGACGCTCGCGTTCGCCCAGGCGCTCTCCGAAGCCACCGCCGCCACCGCGGCCCCCGGCCGCTGATGGCCGCCGAAGCCCTCTGGCAGGACCCCGTCCCGCTCGCCCTCGGCTCCGCGCCGCTGCCCGAGTACGGCACGGGCTCGCTCGCCGATCTGCTGCCCACCCTCGCCGCCGGCCAGGGCGTACCGGATCTGACCGCGGCCATCCCCGAGCTGACCCCGGCCGACCGGAACTGCGTCTTTCTGATCGACGGCCTCGGCTGGGAACAGCTCAGGGCCCACCCGGACGAGGCCCCGTATCTGACCTCGCTGCTCGGCACCTCCCGCGGTTCCACCGGCCGTCCCCTCACCACCTGCTTCCCCGCCACCACCGCGACCTCCCTCGCCTCCGTCGGCACGGGTCTGCCGCCCGCCGCGCACGGACTGCCCGGCTACACCGTGCGCGACCCCGCGACCGGCGCCCTGATGAACCAGCTCCGCTGGAAGCCCTGGACCGCGCCGGAGATCTGGCAGCCGTACCCCACGGTCTTCGGGCTCGCCGACGCGGCCGGTGTCCATACGGCCCAGGTGTCCTCCCCGACCTTCGAGAACACCCCGCTCACCAAGGTGGCGCTGAGCGGCGGTACCTTCCACGGCCGGCTCTCCGGCGAGGACCGGATGGACCTGGCCGCCGAGCAGCTCGCCGCGGGGGACCGGTCGCTGGTCTACACGTACTACAGCGAGGTCGACGGCAACGGCCATCGCTTCGGTGTGGACTCCGACGCCTGGCGCGGCCAGCTCATGTATGTCGACCGGCTCGTACAGCGTCTCGCCGAGCGGCTCCCGCCCCGTGCCGCGCTCTATGTGACCGCCGACCACGGCATGATCGACATCCCCTTCGACGAGGAGTCGCGCATCGACTTCGACGAGGACTGGGAGCTGCGCGCCGGGGTGGCCCTGCTCGGCGGCGAGGGACGGGCCCGCCATGTCTACGCCGTGCCGGGCGCCGAGTCCGATGTCCTCGCCGTCTGGCGCGAGGTGCTCGGTGACCGGTTCTGGGTGGCGAGCCGGGACGAGGCGGTCGCCGGGGGCTGGTTCGGGCCGCCCGGTACGGTGGACGAGCGGGTGTACGGCAGGATCGGCGATGTCGTCGCCGCGGCCCACGACGATGTGGTGATCACCGCCTCCGTCCAGGAGCCGCACGAGTCGGCGATGGTCGGGATGCACGGCTCGATGACCCCCGTCGAGCAGCTCGTGCCCCTCCTCGAAGTACGCTCCTAGACGCTTCCGTCCGCTACGGGCCGCCGCAGGCGCGTCCGACCGCGACCCGGTGTCGCACAGCCCAGAACCGAAAGGCCGTCACCCCCTCATGCCAGAGCTGGTGTTCTTCTCCGGAACGATGGACTGCGGAAAGAGCACCCTCGCTCTTCAGATCGAGCACAACCGCTCCGCGCGCGGGCTCCAGGGCATGATCTTCACCCGTGACGACCGGGCCGGCGAGGGCAAGCTCTCCTCCCGCCTCGGACTGGTCACCGACGCCGTCGAGGCCGCCGAGGGCTTCGACTTCTACGCGTATCTCGTGAACCGGCTCTCCCAGGGCGGCCGTTGCGACTACGTCATCGCCGACGAGGCGCAGTTCCTCGCCCCCGAGCAGGTCGACCAGCTCGCCCGTGTCGTGGACGATCTGGACCTGGACGTCTTCACGTTCGGCATCACCACCGACTTCCGCTCCAAGCTCTTCCCCGGCTCGCAGCGGCTCGTGGAGCTGGCCGACCGGGTCGAGGTGCTCCAGGTGGAGGCGCTGTGCTGGTGCGGGGCGCGGGCCACGCACAACGCGCGGACGGTCGGGGGCGCGATGGTGGTCGAGGGCGCCCAGGTGGTCGTCGGTGATGTGCACCAGTCGGGCGACGAGATCGGTTACGAGGTGCTGTGCCGGCGCCATCACCGGCGGCGGATGACCGCGGCCACGGCACGGGCGGCCACGCTCTCCCCGGATGTGCTGCCGGTCGAGGTCGGCGGGGAGTCCCTGGCCGGGGGACGTGCCTGACGGGCTGACGCGCGGCGGCCCGCTGAGCGGATCATCGCCCGTGAGCCGTGAGCCGTGAGCCGTGAGCCGTGAGCCGTGAGCCGTGAGCCGTGCGCCGTGAGCCGTGAGCCGTGAGCCCGCGAGTCTCCTGGTGTACCGCCTCCCGCCCCGCTGCCTGCCGGCCCCCGTCCCTCACCCCGCGCTTCCCGGTCAGTGAACGACCGGCGGTCCGTGAACCGTGGACCGTACGACCGAGAAGACCGCGCCCTCCGGATCCGCCACCGTCGCGAGCCGGCCGTGCGTGCCCTCGTGCGGCGGCTTGATCACCCGCCCGCCCAGCTCCGCCACCCGCCGCACGGCGTCATCCGTGTCGTCCACCTCGAAGTACGTCGTCCAGCGCGAGCCCAGGTCCCGGGCGAGCGCCCGGCCCACCCCGTGCACCGAGGCGACGGGCCGGCCCTCCAGACGCAGCGTCAGCACGTCGAAGTCGGCGGAGACGACCGACTCCGCGTCATAGCCGAAGACCGCCTCGTAGAACTTGCCGACCGCCGAGGTCTCCCGCGTGATCAGCTCGTTCCAGACGGGGGTGCCGTGCGCCCCGGCCACCGCCGTCCCGATGTGCGCCGCCGCCTGCCAGATCCCGAAGACCGCGCCCGCCGGATCCGAGGCGATGGCCATCCGCCCCGCCTCCGCCGCGTCCAGCGGCCCGACCCCGACCGTTCCGCCGCAACTCCTGATCGATTCGGCTGTCAGATCGGCGTCGTCCGTCGCCAGATAGGTCATCCACGCGATCGGCAACTGCCGGTCGGGCGGGAGCTGGCCGATGCCCGCGATCGCCTTGCCGTCCAGCATTCCCCGTACGTACGGCCCGAGCTGCTGCGGCCCCGGCTGGAACTCCCAGCCGAACAGCTCCCGGTAGAACTTCTCCGTCGTGGCAAGGCCGTGCACCATCAGACTCACCCAGCAGGGTGTGCCGGGTGTGCGCCGGATCGCTGCCTCGGTCATCGTCACTCTCTCCTCGGACCGTCGTGGCCGTACGTGGGCCGGTGGCGGGCCGCCGTATGGGAACAGCCGTACGCCCGAGCAGATGCTTGCATCCGTCATCACGTGCCGCTTCCCGGCCGCGCCGTCCTTGGCGGGATCTCGATCGGGTGTTTACCGGCCGTTTCTCCGCCGTTTTGGACCCGGGCGACGGTGCGCGAGGATGGCTTTCATGACAGCCATCATCACCGCAGCAGAACTCACGGGCGAGTCGGCCGGCGCGCGTCCGCCCGTGCTGCTCGACGTCCGCTGGCAGCTCGGCGGTCCCTCCGGCCGCCCCGCCTACGAGGCCGGTCATCTGCCCGGCGCCGTCTATGTCGACCTCGACAAGGAACTGGCGGGTCCGGCCGGCCCCGGCGGCCGGCACCCGCTGCCGGACGTGGCGGCGTTCGGCGCGGTGATGCGCCGCGCCGGAATCTCCCAGGACACGCCGGTGGTGGTGTACGACGGCGGGCAGTGCTGGGCGGCGGCCCGAGCCTGGTGGCTGCTGCGCTGGGCGGGCCATTCCGACGTCCGGGTGCTCGACGGCGGCGTCGCCGAGTGGACCGGTCCGCTCACCACCGAGATCCCGGACCCCGCCGAGGGGGACTTCACCCCGGTCCCCGGCTCACTGCCGGTGCTGGACGCGGACGGCGCGGCCGCCCTGGCCCGGAGCGGTCTGCTGCTGGACGCGCGGGCGGCCGAGCGGTACCGCGGGGACGTCGAGCCGATCGACCGGGTCGGGGGACACATCCCGGGCGCGCTCTCCGCGCCGACGACGGCGAATGTGGCCGAAAACGGCACCTTCCTGCCGGCCCCGGCGCTCGCGGCGCGTTTCCAGGCGCTGGGCGCCGTCTCCGGCGTCCCGGTCGGGGTCTACTGCGGTTCCGGTGTCTCGGGCGCCCATGAGGTGCTGGCCCTGGAGATCGCGGGCATCCCGGCGGCGCTGTTCCCCGGGTCGTGGTCGGAGTGGAGCGCGGACGCGTCCCGTCCGGTCGCCAAGGGGCCCGATCCCCAGTAGCGCGCCTGCCGGGGCACATCCGTCCCTACAGATGATCCGTACATGATGATCCGTACATACAGACGAAGGGGGCCTGTACGCCTCTCCCGCGTACGGGCCCTCCTCCACGACTCCACAGCTCGTTCCGGGGACGATCTCCCCGCGCGGCCGGGGACGCTCCCGCCACCTCGCCGCGCGGCCGTCCGCGCCCGCTACTCCTGTTTCTTGCGGCGCGTGCCGAACACGATCTCGTCCCAGCTCGGCACCGCGGCCCTGCGGCCCGGACGGACGCCGTCCGCCTCGGCCTGGCGGTCCGTCGTCCCCGTCAGCCGGTCCCGGTGACCGGCCACCGAGCGGGGCATCAGCACATCGGCGTACGCGGAGCCGGCCGACGCGGCGGGCGCCACCGGTTCCTCCGTCTCCGGGTCCTCCTCGGCGTCCGTGACCGGCGCGTCGGAAGCGGTGCGCTCGGGCACCACCATGTCGCCGCGGAAGCTGGGCACCGCCTCCAGCAGGCTGGTCAGGGAGTCGCGCTCACTCATCTCGTCCGGATCGGGAGCCATGGGCCGCTCCGACGGACGGTCGAGTGAACGATCCAGCGGCCGGTCGCGCGGCAGCCGCGCGATCCTCGGGACGAACGGAAAGCTCGGCTCCTGCGAGGTGACCGTGTCGTCCGTGTCGCCGATCAGGGCACGTGCCTCGTCGTCGACGGCCTGGACGAGCCGCCGGGGCGGGTCGTACGTCCAGCTCGCCGAGTGGGGTTCGCCCGCGACGCGGTAGACGAGCAGCACCTCCCAGGTGCCGTCGTCACGACGCCAGGAGTCCCACTGCACGGTGTCCTTCTCGGCGCCGCGCAGCGTCAGCCGCTCGTTCACCGCCTCACCGAGCGGGGGTCCCGCGTTCTCACCGGGGCGGCGCACGGCGGTCTTCCTGGCCCGCTCGGCCATGAAGGCGCGCTCGGCGAGCACCGGTCCCTCGAACCGGCGCACCCGGTCCACCGGGATGCCCGCGTGCTGGGCGACTTCCTCCGCGGAGGCACCGGCCCTTATACGTGCCTGGATGTCGCGGGGTCTGAGATGGCTCTCGACCTCGATCTCGATCTGACCGAGGCGGGCACGGTCATTGCGCACGGCGGCGCGGAGGCGCTCATCGATCGGAAGCGTGTATTCCGTGCTGTCCGCAGCCTTGAGCACCAGTCGTGTGCCGTCGTTGGAGACGGCCACGACACGCAGTTCGGGCATGGGGACCTCCCGGGTGGTGCCTGCCGACGTCACGTGCGTCGCTGCTTCCGCTAGTCGAGTGTGACCTGCCCGGGTGCAGCCTGCCACAACCTTGCCGTGCCTCCCGGCGTGTCGGGCAAGGGCCCTGGATCGCCGTTATGGCACGGTTACCTCTTTGCGACGCAGAGTGACAGACCTGGTCACTCTGTGCAGCAGGCGCCCGTGCGGTGCCGTGGCGCCGCCGGATCGAGTGCCACCTTCGGCCCCCTTCCCGTCGGTCCCGGACACCCGTGAGGGAGTCCGGCCCCAGGGCTCGCCACAGTACTCCATTCGGGCCATGTGGGTGGACCGGCACGCCGCCCAAGTTCTCCCCGGGGCGGGGAGTTGGGCGCCCGGACCGGCCATGGGCGGGTGTCCTGCTTCACAGAATCCACAGAATCGGAACTATCCCTTTCGCTCAGTTGTCCCTTCTTGGTGCAAGGTGGGGCAGATGGGTGAGCAGGGGCTGGAGATGAACCAGAGGCAGCAGGAGCAGCGGTTCGAACTGAGCGTTCCGCAGGTCGCGGGCAGCGCGCTCGCGGCCGTCGCCGCGGCGGTGCTCGCCTCCCGGCTCGGTGTGTACGGAACGATCATCGGTGCGGGCGTGGTCAGCGCGGTCGCCACCTGCGGGGGCCCGCTCTTCCAGCACATGTTCCGCCGTACGGGTGAGCGGATACGCGTGGTGACGGTCCAGCCGAGGCCGGGAGCCCGCCGGATGTCCGTACCGGGCGCTCCGGACGATTCCCCCGCCGCCCCCCACGGTGAGGCGCCCCCGGCGGACGGGGAGTTCGGTGAGCCGACCACGCACGGCACCCGGGTACGGGGCTGGAAGCGCCCGGTCCTCGCGGCCGTCGGGGTCTTCGCGGTCACGATGGGCGGCATCACCGGGTACGAACTGATCTCCGGCCACGGTCTGAGCGGAGGCGCGGCGACGACCGTCGGGTCCGCCGTACGGGGTGGTGACGGGGGCGGTGGTGGCGACAGGAGTCCGTCCACCCCGTCCGGGTCCCCCTCCGCATCCTCGGATCCCGCCCAGGAACCGGGAGGGACACCGGACGGTACGGCTCCGGGCGGCGGCGCCGGTACGGATCCGAGCGGATCGCCCGGCAGCGGACCCGGCGCGGGTGCGGGTACGGGCCAGGACGGATCCGCGGAACCCTCGCGAACACCGTCCCCCGGCCTCTCGCCCTCCGCGACCGGCCAGGTGCCGCCCGCCCCCGCACCGACCCCCTCCGACGGCGGCGGCGCGCCGGACCGCACCGGCCCCTCCGGAACGCCGGGCCGTTAGCGGACCCGCCGCCGGACCCGCCGAGGAGCCGGCCGGCGCGCGCGGTACCGGCGAGGCCGGGACCGTTGCGGGCGAGGCCGGTACGGGCCCGGCCGGCAGGGGCGAGCCCGGCGCGGGCGTCACGGGAACGGGCGGGACCGGTATCGGCCGGACCGGTGAGACGGGCATCGTCCCTCAGTCCCCCAGGACTCGCCGCAGGTAGGCGTTGCCGAACAGCCGGTCCGGGTCCAGCCGGTCCCGTACCGCCGTGAACTCCCCGAAGCGGGGATACGCCTGCGAGAGATATGCCGCGTCCCTGGTGTGGATCTTCCCCCAGTGGGGCCGCCCGCCGTGCGCGGTCATGATCCGCTCCACGGCGGTGAAGTACGCGCGGTACGGCGTGCCCCGGTAGAGATGCACCGCGATGTACGCGCTCTCCCGGCCCGAGGCGGTCGAGAGCGCGATGTCGTCCGCGGGCGCGGTCCGTATCTCCACCGGGAATCCCACCCGCAGCGGTGAGCGGTCGACCATCGCCTTGACCTCGCGCAGCGCCGCGACCGCGGCCTCGCGCGGCAGCGCGTACTCCATCTCCACGAAGCGGACCCGGCGCGGGGAAGTGAAGACCTTGTAAGGGATGTCCGTGTACGTACGGGCGGAGAGGGCCCGGCTGGCGATCCTGGCGATCGCGGGGACGGTCGCGGGGACGGCCCGGCCGAGCGAACAGGCCACCTGGAAGAGCCCGTTGGAGAGGAACTCGTCATCGATCCAGGCGTCGATCCGGCCGGGCGGGGCGGCGGGACCCAGGCTGCGGTTGTTGCGCTTGGTGGTGCAGTTGCCCGTGTGCGGAAACCAGTAGAACTCGAAGTGCTCGTTCTCGGCCACATGTTGATCGAACTCCGCCGTGACCCGGTCGAAGGCCATGGGCTCCTCACGCGCCGTCAGCAGAAAGAGCGGTTCGACGGCGAAGGTGATCGCGGTGATCACGCCCAGCGCGCCGAGTCCGATCCGGGCGGCGGCGAAGACCTCCGGGTTCTCCCGCTCGGAGCAGCGCAGCAGCGAACCGTCCGCCGTCACCAGCTCCAGGGCGCGTATCTGCGCGGCTACGGAGGCCGAGTCACGGCCGGTGCCATGGGTGCCGGTGGAGGTCGCGCCCGCGACGGTCTGCTCCATGATGTCGCCCATATTGGTGAGCGACAGCCCCTCCCGGGCCAGCGCCGTGTTCAGCCGTTTCAGCGGGGTCCCCGCCGCCACGGTCACGGTGCCGGCGTCCCGGTCGATGTCCCGGATACCGGTGAGCAGATCGGGCCGCAGGAGCACCCCGTCGGTGGCGGCGGCGGCGGTGAAGGAGTGGCCCGCGCCGACGGCCTTGACCTTCAGTCCGCCCTCGGCGGCCCTTCGTACGATCCCGGCCAGCTCCTCGACGGAGGCCGGGAAGAGCGTGTGCTCCGGCCGGGCGGTCACGGTCCCCGCCCAGTTGCGCCACGTGCGCGCTGTCGGCCCGTTCGTGTGGGTCCTGGTCATCCGCCCCGTGCCCTCCCCGCGTCGGTACCGGCTCGCCCAGCCGGCGGTGCCCCCGGGAACGCCGCCACGGCCGCGGGCGCTCCCACGCCACGGGTACCGCGTACCCCGTACCGGTCCCGGACGCCACGGCCGGGGACGCCGGATTCCCGGGCCAGTTGGAGGGGGATCATACTCACGGCCGCCGGGCGGCCGGCCGCCCGGCTCCCGGCCGGACCCGGTCCGGGCACGCTCTCCCGGCGGACCGGGGCGTGGTGCTCCGCCCCGCCGGGACGGATGGCAGGATCGAAACATGGCCGATCAGCTCGTGACTTCCCCCTACGACGCCCTGCTCCTGCTCTCCTTCGGCGGCCCCGAGGGCCCCGACGACGTGATTCCGTTCCTGGAGAATGTGACGAGGGGCCGGGGTATCCCGCCGGAGCGGCTCAAGGAGGTGGGTCGGCACTACTTCCTGTTCGGCGGCGTCAGTCCGATCAACGAACAGAACCGCGCCCTGCTGGACGCGCTGCGCAAGGACTTCGCCGGGCACGGCGTGGAACTGCCGGTCTACTGGGGCAACCGCAACTGGGCGCCCTATCTGACCGACACCCTGCGCGAGATGGCCGCCGACGGCCGGCGCCGGATCGCCGTCCTCGCGACCAGCGCCTACGCCTCGTACTCGGGCTGTCGCCAGTACCGCGAGAACCTCGCGGAGGCGCTCGCCACCCTGGCCGCCGAGGGGCTCGAACCGCCCCGGGTGGACAAGCTGCGCCACTACTTCAACCACCCGGGCTTTCTGCGCCCCATGACCGAGGGCGTGCTCGCCTCGCTCGCCGATCTTCCGGAACCCGTACGCGCGGGCGCGCATCTGGCCTTCACCACCCACTCCATCCCCATCGCCTCGGCCGACACCTCGGGGCCCGTCGAGGACCATGGCGAGGGCGGCGCGTATGTGGCCCAGCATCTCGACGTCGCCCGGCAGATCGTGGCGGCCGTGCGTGAGGAGACGGGCATCGCGTACCCGTGGCGGCTCGTCTACCAGTCACGCAGCGGGGCCCCGCACATCCCGTGGCTGGAGCCGGACATCTGCGACCACCTGGAGACGCTGCACGGCGAGGGTGTCCCGGCCGTCGTGATGGCCCCCATCGGCTTTGTCTCGGACCATATGGAGGTCCTCTACGACCTCGACACGGAGGCCACCGCCAAGGCGGCCGAGCTGGGTCTGCCCGTCCGCCGCTCGGCGACGGTGGGGGCCGACCCGCGGTTCGCCGCCGCCGTCCGCGATCTCCTGCTGGAACGCGCCGCCACGGAACGGGGGAGCGCGGTGGAGCGCTGCGCGCTGGGCGCGCTCGGCCCGAGCCACGACCTCTGCCCGGCCGGCTGCTGCCCGGCCCGCGCCCCCAGGCCCGCCGCGGCGGGCGCCGACAGCCCGTTCGCCTGAAGGAGCCACGCCGTGACCGACGCCCGCCCCGACGAGACAGAGACCCTGGCCGCCGAACTGCTGCCGCTCGCCCTGGAGGCGGCCCGCCGCGCCGGTGAGCTGCTGCGCGACGGCCGCCCCGACGATCTGACCGTGGCCGCCACGAAGTCCAGCCCCATCGATGTCGTCACCGAGATGGACATCGCCGCCGAGAAGCTGATCACCGGCCATCTCGCCGAGCACCGCCCCGACGACGGCTTCCTCGGCGAGGAGGGCGCCAGCTCGGCGGGCAGCAGCGGTGTCCGCTGGGTCATCGACCCGCTGGACGGCACCGTCAACTATCTCTACGGACTGCCCACCTGGTCCGTCTCGATCGCCGCCGAGCGCGACGGTGAGACGCTCGTGGGCGTCGTCGCGATCCCGATGCGGGGCGAGACGTTCCGCGCCGTGCGCGGCGGCGGTGCCTTCCTCGGCGACCGGCCGGTCCGCTGCCGTCCCGCTCCGCCGCTGGAGCGCGCCCTCGTCTCGACCGGTTTCAACTACGTGACCACGGTCCGCGCCCACCAGGCCGAGATCGCCCGGCGGCTGATCCCGCAGCTCCGTGACATCCGGCGCGGCGGCTCCGCGGCCATCGACCTCTGCGATGTGGCGGCGGGCCGGCTGGACGGCTACTACGAGCGCGGGCTGCACCCCTGGGACCTCGCGGCCGGCGATCTCATCGCCCGTGAGGCGGGCGCGCTCACCGGGGGCCGCCCCGGCACCCGGCCGGGCTTCGACCTCACGGTGGCCGCCACCCCCGGCGTCTTCGAGCCCCTCCAGTCCCTGCTCGACGACTACGGCGCCTGGCACGACTGAGAACCAGGCCCTGGCCGCCTGGCATACGGAAGGGCCCCGGCGCCGTCCCCTCGGCGCCGGGGCCCTTCTCACTAGGTCGCTACGGCTCTGGTCGGTATGCGCGGCTCGGGCGCCGCTGAAATCGGTAGCAATAGGGCGGTACGGCCTGGAGTGCGGGTCAGACGCTCGCGGCGCCGACCTCCACGCCATGTTCGGCCGCGAGGCGGCGAAGGTCTTCGAGCTCTTCCTGATCGACATCCACGAGGAAGTCGTCGCCCGTCTCCCGGGCTCGGTTGAGATCCGTTTCCGTGGCCTTTATACGCTGCAGAAGCCCGGCGGTGAACGCGTCCATTGCGCCCCCTCGTCGTGGGTCAGTGGCACGGGGGTGTGCCGACGGCGGGTAGATCACGCGCCCACTGCCTCTGGATGACAGAAAGGGTGTGGCATGCCACAAACAGGGCGTGATCTCGGGTGTGAAGTCGTCTTCCCCAGGGTCCGTCTTCGAGAAACCTCAACCACGCGAGCAATCCGTTCCATTCCCGGACGCCCCAGGTCACCCCGGCATCGTCTTACCGCCGGTTTATGGCCGTAACCGGCAGGATGGGCGCGCACAGCCAGTGCTACAACCTGCCCCGAGCACGGGTGACGGGCCCAGAGGAAGGAACAGCGACGTGCGCGTACTCGTCGTCGAGGACGAGCAACTGCTCGCCGATGCGGTGGCCACCGGACTGCGCCGGGAGGCCATGGCCGTCGACGTGGTGTACGACGGCGCCGCCGCCCTGGAGCGCATCGGGGTCAACGACTACGACGTGGTGGTGCTCGACCGCGACCTGCCGCTCGTCCACGGCGACGACGTCTGCCGCAGGATCGTCGAGCTCGGGATGCCCACCCGGGTCCTCATGCTCACGGCCTCGGGCGATGTCAGCGACCGGGTCGAGGGGCTGGAACTGGGCGCGGACGACTATCTGCCCAAGCCCTTCGCGTTCACCGAGCTGACGGCCCGGGTCCGGGCCCTGGGACGGCGTACCACCGTGCCCCTGCCGCCCGTCCTGGAGCGCTCCGGGATCAAGCTCGACCCCAACCGCCGCGAGGTCCTGCGGGACGGCCGGGAGATCCAGCTCGCGCCCAAGGAGTTCGCGGTGCTGGAGGTGCTGATGCGCAGCGAGGGGGCGGTGGTCTCGGCGGAGCAGCTCCTGGAGAAGGCCTGGGACGAGAACACCGACCCCTTCACCAATGTCGTACGGGTCACGGTCATGACGCTGCGCCGCAAACTCGGCGAGCCGCCCGTGATCGTCACGGTGCCCGGCTCCGGTTACCGGATCTGATGCCCGTGGCAACCACCCCGGTGCCGCCCTCGGCACCTCCGAAGCCCACCTGGGACCCGCGCAGGCCGGACCAGGCGCTGCCCTGGGTGCGCCCGACCATCCGGATACGTCTGACGCTGCTGTACGGCGGGATGTTCCTGATCGCAGGCATCCTGCTGCTCTCGATCATCTATCTGCTGGCCGCGCAGGCCCTGCACGTGGGCAGTGAGCTGCCCTTCAAGATCGTGACCGGCAAGGTGAGCAGCGACGTCTGCAACTTCCCGGACCAGGCGCCCCCGCAGGAGTTCAACGCGGCCATGAACAGCTGTGTGAACGACCAGCGCAAGCAGGCGCTCGACGACCTGCTCAGCCGCTCGCTCTTCGCCCTGGTCGGCCTCAGCGTCATCGCCTTCGCGTTCGGTTACGCGATGGCGGGCCGCGTGCTGTCGCCGCTGGGCCGGATCACCCGTACCGCGCGCCGCGTGGTCGGCTCCGACCTGTCGCGCCGGATCGAGCTGGACGGTCCCGACGACGAGCTGAAGGAGCTGGCGGACACCTTCGACGAGATGCTGGAGCGGCTGGAGCGGGCCTTCAGCGCACAGCAGCGGTTCGTCGCGAACGCCTCGCACGAGCTGCGGACCCCACTCGCGATCAACCGCACCCTGCTGGAAGTCCATCTCTCCGATCCGGCGGCGCCCATGGAACTCCAGCAGCTCGGCAAGACGCTGCTGGCCACCAACGAGCGCAGTGAGCAGCTCGTGGAGGGGCTGCTGCTGCTCGCCCGCAGCGACAACCAGATCGTGGAGCGAAAACCGGTCGATCTCGCCGAGGTCGCCACCCGCGCGGTGGACCAGGCGCTCTCCGAGGCGGAGGCGAAGGGGGTGGACATCCGTACCCGGTGCGCGCCCGCGGTCGTCCAGGGGAACGGCGTCCTGCTGGAGCGGATCGCGCTGAACCTGGTGCAGAACGCCGTACGGTACAACGTCCCGGAGAACGGCTGGGTGGAGGTCTCCACCGAGGTCCAGCAGGGCCAGGCGGTCCTGGTCGTGTCGAACACCGGGCCCGTGGTCCCCGCGTACGAGATCGACAATCTCTTCGAGCCGTTCCGGCGGTTGCGCACGGAACGTACGGGCAGTGACAAGGGTGTGGGACTCGGCCTCTCGATCGCCCGGTCCGTGGCGCGCGCCCATGGCGGCCGTATCTTCGCGGAACCCCGCGAGGGCGGCGGACTCGTGATGCGTGTCACTCTCCCGGTCTGAGATGCTGCGCGCGGTATTCGCGGTGCAGTTGACTTTGTTCGCTTTGCGCGGAATTTACGGGACAGGTTCCCGGCGACTCCGTGTGTGATCGATCACAGGGTCGAATTCACGCCTATCCACTCTGCGTGATCAGGCCTTCATCGGAAAGCCGGTAAAGTCCGGGTTTCCGGGGGCCGGGATCACGGGAAGTACACGGGGTGGCGCCCGTGAAGCGCCGCAGAGGGACCGTGTACGGTCCCCTTCGCCACCCGAAGCCGATCACTCCTCAGGGGTCCGGTTGGGTGTCGATTGAGTAACAGACCTTGATGTGAGGCAAAATCTCCGCCTCAGGTCGGGCACAAGTCCGGCCTCTCACGCGTTACGTGCGCTGGAGACACCACAGACACCCAGAGGGGGAGAGCGACATGGCAACGGATTACGACACCCCACGCAAGACCGATGACGACGTCGATCAGGACAGCCTTGAGGAACTGAAGGCCCGTCGGAACGACAAGTCGACTTCAGCGGTCGACGTCGACGAGTTCGAGCAGGCCGAAGGGCTCGAACTGCCCGGCGCGGATCTCTCCAACGAGGAGCTGTCCGTCCGGGTGCTGCCGAGGCAGGCCGACGAGTTCACCTGCATGAGCTGCTTCCTCGTGCACCACAGGAGCCAGCTCGCCAGGGAGAAGAACGGTCAGCCCATCTGCCGCGACTGCGACTGAGGTCGGGTCGGCCGTGGCAGGCGACACACCGTTTCGGAAACGACGCTTCCGGCGCAAGGGTGCACCGGAGGCGTATCAGGGCGGCACAGGCCCGGCAGAAGGCACTCAGCCCGCTGCCGAGCACTCCGCCCTCCTGCCCCAGCACGACGCACACGACGACGAGCGAGGCCTCCCGGCCTCGCTCGAATCGGCCCGGGAGGACCACGGCGGCCCCACGACCAGGGGCCGGCGCCTGGACACCGTCAAACGGGGTGTACGCAAGGGAGGCGCGAGCGCCAAGGCGGCGCTGGCACACATCGCCGACAGGATCATCGAGAACGCTCCTCGGGTCCCGGTCCGCGATCTCGCGACACTGCGCAAGCAGTTCCCGGGTCTCGGCCCCGAGGAGCTGGCCGACAAGCTGGTCGCGGGCGCCGCGAACAGCAGCTCGACGGTCGGCGCCGGCGTGGGCGCCGCCGCGATGCTGCCCGTACCGCCCGCGATGCCCGCCGAGCTGGCGGCCGAGATCACGGCGGTCGCCGCGATCGAGCTGAAGCTCATCGCGGAACTGCACGAGGTCTACGGGCTGCGCCCGCCCGGCACGCTCAAGGAGCGCAGCGCCGCCTATCTGACCTCCTGGACGGAGGAGCGCGGCGTCGACGTCACCAAGCCGTCGACCATCAACGGCGCGCTGAGCGGCCGGATGAAGCGCGAGCTGCGGCAGCAGATCATGAAGCGCACCATCCGGAATCTGCCGAACCTGGTGCCGTTCATGATCGGAGCGGCCGTCGGCGCCATGATGAACCGGCGGGACACCAAGAAGGTCGCCGAGCGCGTCCGCGCGGACCTGCGCAACCGCCAGATCCCCTGGGACGCCCTTCCCGCGCAGCCTCCCCTGGAACAGCCCGGACAGCTTCCCCCGGGGCTCCCGAAGGAGCTGGGCAACGAGCACGGGTAAGGGGCCCCTACGAGGTCGTACGGCCCGCCCGTACCGCCTCAGCCCGCCCGGACGGCATCCAGCGCCGTGGCCAGGCCCCGCGGGTTCCGCGTCGAGAGATAGAGGTACGGAGTCGGATCGTCCGGATCCGTGACCGTCACACGCAGCGCCGTCGGCACATAGCTGCGCATCAGCATGAAGGCCCGCGGATCGGCCTTGTGCAGCCGCCAGGCGCGCGCCTCCTCGGGGTCCAGCACCTCGGCCTCGCCGAGCGCCGAGACCGGGATCCGGGCGTCGCCCGCGACCAGCGAGTCCGCCACCACCCTGATGCGCGCGGAGCCGTAGGAACTCACCCCCGCCGCGGCCAGCGCGCCCGCCCCGATCACACCCCCGAGCAGCGCCAACGGCCCCAGCGGCAGGGTGATCAGGCCCCCCGCCAGGGCGATGAGAGCGGCTATGGCCCACCAGGAACCGGGGGCTGTCAGGCGTTCGTCGTAGCGCGCGGCGGAATGCTCCATGGAGCCAAGCTTGGCACGGTGCTGTTCCCGGGCTACCGCGCGGGTAAGGTCTGCGCCTGTGAGCAACGTGCCATCACCGGGAAAGCCCCCCGGACCCTCCACGGGACCGGGGGCGCTGACACCTCCGCCCGACGCCACACCCCCGGTGCGGCACCCCGACGCCCCGGCCCCGGGTGAGCTGCTCGGCGCGCACTACGAGCACTGCTTCGGCTGCGGAGAGGCACAGCCGCACGGACTTCAGTTGCGGGCACGGGCGGGCGAGGGCGTGAGCATCACCGCCGAGTTCACCGTCAAGCCCGCCCACCAGGGCGCTCCCGGCCTCGCGCACGGCGGAGTACTGGCCACCGCGCTCGACGAGACGCTCGGCTCGCTGAACTGGCTGCTGCGGGTGACCGCGGTGACCGGCCGGCTCCAGACGGAGTTCGTCCGGCCCGTGCCGGTCGGCACGCCGCTGTATCTGGAGGCCGAGGTCACCGCCGTCCACGGGCGCAAGATCTACTGCGCCGCGACCGGCAGGACCGGCGGCCCGGAGGGACCCGTCGCGGTCCGCGCCGACGCGTTGTTCGTCGAGGTCAAGCTCGACCACTTCATCCAGAACGGCCGAGACCAGGAGATCCGGGCCGTGATGGCCGATCCGGACCAGGTCCGGCGCGCCCGCGCCTTCGAGGTGAACCCATGAGCCGTACCCCTCCCACCCCTGTCGACGTACTGATCCGCCGTGTCGACCCGGAGGTTCCGCTTCCGTCGTACGCGCACCCGGGCGACGCCGGAGCCGATCTGGTGACCACGGAGGCCGCCGAGCTGGCCCCCGGGGAGCGGGCCGTACTGCCCACGGGCGTCTCCATCGCGCTGCCCGACGGGTACGCCGCCTTCGTGCACCCGCGCTCCGGGCTCGCCGCCCGCTGCGGAGTCGCCATGGTGAATGCCCCGGGGACGGTGGATGCCGGGTACCGTGGAGAGATCAAAGTGATCGTGGTCAATCTGGACCCGCGCGAGAGCGTGCGGTTCGAGCGGTTCGACCGGATTGCCCAACTGGTCGTCCAGCAGGTCGAGAAGGTCCGCTTCCACGAGGTGGCGGAGCTTCCCGGATCGGCGCGGGGCGACGGGGGCTTCGGGTCCACCGGCGGTCATGCCGCCGTGGGCGGCGTACAGGGCGGGAATCGATACGCTTCGGTCGTATCCGACCGGGAAGGACAGTGACGTGTTCGGACGTCGCAAGAAGAGTGGTTCCGCAGCGGACGCGGCGGACGCAGCGGGCGAGGCCGAGCAGTTCACCGACGAGGCCGGTGCCGACGCGGACGCCGACGGGACAGCCGCGCCCCGCAGGGTGAACCTTCCGCCGGCCCCCAGGCCGGACGGTCCCTGGGACATCTCCGAGGTCTCCCGGCCCGAGGAGGGCCGGGTCGACCTGGGCGGGATCTTCGTCCCCGGTGTCGAGGGCATGGAGCTGCGGGTGGAGGTCGCCGGTGACGCGATCGTGGCCGCCACGGTCGTCGTGCGCGACAGCGCCGTACAGCTCCAGGCGTTCGCCGCGCCGAAGAAGGAAGGCATCTGGGGCGAGGTGCGCGAGGAGATCGCCTCCGGCATCACCCAGCAGGGCGGCATCATCGACGAGGTCGAGGGCCCGCTCGGCTGGGAGCTGCGCGCCCAGGTCCCCGTACAGCTCCCGGACGGCACCGGCGGCGTACAGCTCGTGCGCTTCATCGGGATCGACGGGCCGCGCTGGTTCCTGCGCGGGGTGATCTCCGGGCAGGGCGCCGTGCAGCCCGAGGCCGCCGGACTGCTGGAGCAGATCTTCCGGGACACCGTGGTCGTACGGGGCGAGGGGCCGATGGCCCCGCGCGACCCGATCGTCCTGAAGCTGCCGGACGACGCGCAGATGGTCGCCGAGGGCGTACAGCAGGACGAGCAGGAGGGCTCCCGCTTCTCCGGCGGGATGGGACAGCTCCAGCGCGGTCCCGAGATCACCGAGGTGCGCTGAGGCGGGTCGCGCCGAGGCGGGCCGGGGCGTCACACGCCCCGCCCGGGACGGACGACGCGAGACGGACCGAAGGCCGGTGGGCCGCATCCCCGTAAGGGATGCGGCCCACCGGCCTTTTCCCGTCGCCCTCCCCCGTTGCCTCCCCCGTCGCCCGTCTCATGTGCCGGGGGCGTCATGCCGTCGGGCGGTCCTATGGGGCACCTCACAGGGCGCGGTCCCGCCCATATGGACTCCGTCAAGCCGGTGGCGCGGGCCGTATGGGACCCGTCAACGCAAGCCGGGGGCGCGAGAACAGCGGGTTTCCTCAGGGAGTCGGATTTCCCGTACTCATCTAGGAGCACACGATGGCCGATGTGGCCTTCGTCGTCACCACGATCGCGCTCTTCGCGCTGGTGGCCCTCGTCGCCAGGGGGGTGGCGAAACTGTGACCGCCGAGAACATCGTCGGACTGGTCGTGGCGGTCGCCCTGCTGGGATACCTCGTCCTCGCCCTGTTCTTCCCGGAGAGGTTCTGAGTGATGAGCCCCGTCCTCGCCGGTGTGCTCCAGGTGCTCGCGCTCGTCGTGGCGCTCGGTCTGGCGTACCGCCCGCTCGGTGACCACATGGCCCGGGTCTACGGCGCGTCCGGACATCTCCGGGCCGAGAAATGGATCTACCGGGCCGTCGGCGCCGATCCGGACACGCAGATGCGCTGGCCCGCCTACCTCCGCGGAGTCCTCGCGTTCTCCGCGGTGAGCGTCCTCTTCCTGTATCTGCTGCAACGGGTCCAGGGCGGCCTCCCCGGATCGCTCGGCTTCGCGTCGATCGATCCGGACCAGGCCTTCAACACCGCCGCGTCCTTCGTCTCCAACACCAACTGGCAGTCCTACTACGGCGAACAGGCCATGGGCCATGTCGTACAGACCGGCGGTCTGGCCGTCCAGAACTTCGTCTCGGCCGCGGTCGGCATGGCCGTCGCGGTGGCGCTGGTACGCGGCTTCGCCCGGTCCCGCACCGGTGAACTGGGCAACTTCTGGTCCGACCTGGTGCGCGGCACCGTCCGTATCCTGCTGCCCCTCTCCGTCATCGGCGCGATCGTGCTGGTCGCGTGCGGCGCCATCCAGAACTTCGCCGGGATCCACGAGGTCGGCCAGTTCCTGGGCGGCTCGCAGCAGTGGAACGGCGGCGCGGTCGCCTCGCAGGAGGCCATCAAGGAGCTGGGCACCAACGGCGGCGGTTACTTCAACGCCAACTCGGCGCACCCCTTCGAGAACCCCGGCCCGGTCTCGAACCTCTTCGAGATCTTCCTGATCCTGGTCATCCCCTTCGCGCTCACCCGCACCTTCGGCCGGATGGCCGGCGATGTCCGGCAGGGGTACGCGATCCTCGCCGCGATGGTGACGATCTGGCTCGGCTTCACCGCCCTGATGATGTGGACCGAGTTCTCCCACCACGGGCCGGCGTTCGACCTCGCCGGCGGCGCGATGGAGGGCAAGGAGACCCGGTTCGGGGTCGGCGGCTCGTCGATCTTCGCGGTGGCCACCACGCTCACCTCGACCGGAGCGGTCAATTCCTTCCACTCCTCGTTCACCGGTTTCGGCGGCGGCATCACGATGCTGGGCATGCAGCTCGGTGAGATCGCGCCCGGCGGAGTCGGCTCCGGTCTCTACGGCATGCTGATCATGGCGATCATCGCGGTCTTCATCGCCGGGCTGATGGTCGGCCGGACCCCCGAGTATCTGGGCAAGAAGCTCGGCACCCGCGAGATCAAGCTCGCCGCGAGCTACATCCTGGTCACCCCGGCGCTGGTGCTCGGCTTCACCGCCGCGGCCATGGCGCTGCCCACACCGGGCGATTCGATGACGAACTCGGGGCCGCACGGCTTCTCCGAGATCCTCTACGCGTACACCTCGGCCGGCAACAACAACGGCTCGGCGTTCGCCGGGCTCAACGCCGACACCCAGTGGTTCAACACCACCACCGGTCTGGCCATGCTGCTCGGCCGTTTCGTCCCCATGGTGTTCGTTCTGGCGCTGGCCGGCGCGCTCGCCGAGCAGCGCCCCGTCCCGGAGACCGCGGGCACGCTCCGTACCCAGAAGCCGCTGTTCACGGGGGTGCTGGTCGGCACGATCCTGATCGTCACCGGTCTGACCTACTTCCCGGCGCTGGCGCTGGGGCCGCTGGCCGAGGGGCTGGCGTCATGACCACTCGTCCCGAACAAGAGGACACGATGTCCACGCTCACCCAGGACCACGCGCCGCATCCGTCCGTGTCCCCCGGCCACAGCCCCGGGAGCGGACGGGTGGGCGGGGGGCTCTTCGATCCCCACCAGTTGCTCGTCTCCTTCCCCCAGGCGGTACGCAAGCTCGACCCCCGGGTGATGGTGAAGTCGCCCGTGATGTTCGTGGTCCTCGTCGGATCCGCGCTGTCCACGGTCTTCGCGGCGCTCGAACCGGCCGACTGGTTCGGCTGGGCCGTCGCCGGCTGGCTCTGGCTGACGACCGTCTTCGCCAATCTGGCGGAGGCGGTGGCCGAGGGCCGGGGCAAGGCGCAGGCGGACACCCTGCGCAGGGCCAAGACCGGCACCGTCGCCCGGCGCGTCCTCGGCGCGGGCGAGGAGCGGGTGCCGGGCACCGAGCTGCGGATCGGCGATCTGGTCGTCTGCGAGGCGGGCGACACCGTCCCCGGCGACGGCGATGTCGTCGACGGTGTCGCCTCCGTCGACGAGTCGGCGATCACCGGTGAGTCGGCGCCGGTCATCCGGGAGTCGGGCGGCGACCGCTCGGCCGTCACCGGCGGTACGAAGGTCCTCTCGGACCGGATCGTCATCAGGATCACCACGAAGCCGGGCGAGACCTTCATCGACCGGATGATCGCCCTGGTCGAGGGCGCGGCCCGGCAGAAGACCCCCAACGAGATCGCGCTGAACATCCTGCTGGCCTCGCTGACCATCGTCTTCCTGCTCGCGGTGGTCACCCTCCAGCCGTTCGCGGTCTACGCGGGACAGCGGCAGCCGATGATCGTGCTGATCGCCCTGCTCGTCTGTCTGATACCGACGACGATCGGCGCACTGCTGTCCGCGATCGGGATCGCGGGCATGGACCGGCTGGTGCAGCGCAATGTGCTCGCGATGTCGGGGCGCGCGGTCGAGGCCGCGGGCGATGTGTCGACGCTGCTGCTCGACAAGACCGGCACGATCACCCTCGGCAACCGCCGGGCCGCCGAGTTCGTCCCGGTCGAGGGAGTGACGGAGGCCGAGCTGGCCGATGCCGCGCAGCTCTCGTCGCTCGCCGACGAGACACCCGAGGGCCGCTCCGCCGTCGTCCTGGCCAAGGAGAGGTACGGGCTGCGCGAGCGCCACCAGGGTCAGTTGGCCGGCGCCGAGTGGGTCGCGTTCACGGCCCGGACCCGGATGTCCGGTGTCGATCTCACGGAGAACGGGACGACGCGCGCCATACGCAAGGGAGCCGCCGGTTCGGTCATCGCCTGGGTGGAGAGCCGCGGCGGGCAGGTGTCGCACGACGTCCAGGCCCTCACCGACCGGATCTCCCGGGCCGGCGGCACACCGCTGCTGGTGGCCCTGGACGACACCGCCGGAGCCCGGGTGCTGGGAGTCGTGCATCTCAAGGATGTGGTCAAGGAGGGGATGCGGGAGCGGTTCGAGGAGCTGCGGCGGATGGGCATCAGGACGGTCATGATCACCGGGGACAATCCGCTGACCGCGCGGGCGATCGCGCAGGAGGCGGGGGTGGACGACTTCCTCGCCGAGGCCACTCCTGAGGACAAGATGTCCCTGATCAAGCGAGAGCAGGGTGGCGGCAAGCTGGTCGCGATGACGGGTGACGGTACGAATGACGCCCCGGCGCTGGCGCAGGCGGATGTGGGCGTGGCCATGAACACGGGCACGTCGGCCGCCAAGGAGGCCGGGAACATGGTGGACCTGGACTCCAACCCGACCAAGCTGATCGAGATCGTCGCGATCGGCAAGCAGTTGCTCATCACGCGCGGCGCGCTGACCACGTTCTCGATCGCCAACGACGTCGCCAAGTACTTCGCGATCATCCCCGCGATGTTCGCCGTGGTGTATCCCGGCCTCGACAGGCTCAACATCATGGATCTCTCCTCGCCGGAGTCCGCGATCCTCTCCGCCGTCATCTTCAACGCGCTCGTCATCGTCGCGCTGGTGCCGCTCGCCCTGAAGGGCGTGCGCTACCGGCCCAGCAGCGCGGACCGGATGCTCCGCAGAAATCTCGGGATCTACGGTCTCGGCGGGCTGATCGCCCCCTTCATCGGCATCAAGATCATCGACCTGGTCATCTCCCTCATCCCCGGCATCGGGTGAACGGCATGTCTTCCATGAACATCGGCAGCACCGCACGGCTCCTCGGGGCGGGCCTGCGCGCCCTTCTCGTCCTCACCGTCCTCTGTGGCGTGCTCTACCCCCTGGCCGTCACCGGCGTCGCCCAAGGCCTCTTCCCCCGTCAGGCGAACGGCTCGGAGGTCCGGCAGGGCGGCGAGGTCGTCGGCTCCTCGCTCATCGGACAGCGGTACGACCTGCCGATCGAGGAGGGCCAGGAGACCCCGGAGCCGGACCTCGCGTGGTTCCAGCCACGCCCGTCCAACGGTCTCGGTGCCAACAGCGTCAACACCCGGTACGGGCTCCTCCTCTCCGGAGCCACCAACCGCGCCGGGGACAACGAGGATCTGATCACCTGGGTCAAGGAAGCCAAGGCCGCGGTCGTCAGGGACAACTCCACGCCCGGTCACCGGGTCACGCCGTCGCAGGTGCCGCC
Source organism: Streptomyces sp. NPDC002018 (assembly GCF_042890865.1). Classification (NCBI taxonomy): domain Bacteria; kingdom Bacillati; phylum Actinomycetota; class Actinomycetes; order Kitasatosporales; family Streptomycetaceae; genus Streptomyces; species Streptomyces sp. NPDC002018. The sequence continues at coordinate 5,208 of NZ_JBIASO010000022.1, read as the reverse complement.
GGACGCCGTCACCTCCTCCGGCTCGGGGCTCGACCCGGACATCTCGCCCGCGTACGCGCGGCTCCAGGTCCACCGGGTGGCGGAGCGCAACGGGCTCTCCGTGGGACAGGTGGAGAAGCTGGTCGAGGACCACACCCGGCAGCGGGTGCTCGGCTTTGTGGGGGAACCGCGGGTCAATGTGCTCGCGCTCAACATGGCCCTCAGGGAACTGGCCGGCTGAGCTCCGGCACGCGCGGTCCGGGCCCGCTTCTTCCGGCGGGTCCGGACCTCTCCGTACCGGCATCAGAATCGTGTCAAGACGACGGCCGCGCCCATGGACTGCCCGGTTTGTCACCATCGCCGAGGGTAGCGTCGGCACACCCACCGCGTCGGACGCGGTGGCTCTTCTGGAAGACAATGGGGCCATGGGACGCGGCAAGCTTCGTATCTATCTCGGGGCGGCACCGGGCGTCGGCAAGACGTACGCGATGCTCTCCGAGGCACACCGCCGGGTGGAGCGGGGCACCGACTGCGTGGTGGCGTTCGTCGAGCACCACGACCGGCCGCGTACGGAGGTCATGCTGCACGGCCTCGAAGAGATCCCCCGCCGTGAGCTGGAGTACCGCGGGACCGTCTTCACGGAGATGGATGTCGACGCGGTCCTGGAGCGCCGCCCGGCCGTCGCGCTCGTCGACGAACTGGCGCACACCAATGTGCCGGGCTCGCGCAACGCCAAGCGGTGGCAGGACGTCGAGGAGCTGCTCAGGGCGGGCATCGAGGTGGTGTCCAGCGTCAATATCCAGCACCTGGAATCACTCGGTGACGTGGTCGAGTCGATAACCGGTGTACGGCAGCAGGAGACCGTCCCCGACGAGATCGTCCGCAGGGCCGACCAGATCGAGCTGGTCGACATGTCGCCCCAGGCCCTGCGCCGCCGGATGGCACACGGCAATGTCTACAAGCCCGACAAGGTGGACGCCGCGCTCTCGCACTACTTCCGCCCCGGCAATCTGACCGCGCTGCGCGAACTGGCCCTGCTGTGGGTCGCCGACCGGGTGGACGAATACCTCCAGCAGTACCGCGGCGAGCACAACATCCGCACCACCTGGTCGGCCCGGGAACGTATCGTCGTCGGCCTCACCGGCGGACCCGAGGGACGGACGCTCATCCGCCGCGCGGCCCGGATGGCGGCCAAGGGCTCAGGCAGCGAGATCCTCGCCGTCTACATAGCCCGCAGCGACGGGCTCACCGCCGCCTCGCCCAAGGAACTGGCGGTTCAGCGCACCCTGGTCGAGGACCTCGGCGGCACCTTCCACCATGTCATCGGCGACGACGTCCCCTCCGCGCTGCTGGAGTTCGCGCGCGGGGTCAACGCGACCCAGATCGTGCTGGGCTCCAGCCGCCGCAAGACCTGGCAGTACATCTTCGGACCGGGCGTGGGAGCCACCGTCGCCCGGGAGTCGGGCCCGGACCTGGACGTGCACATCGTCACGCACGAGGAGGCCGCCAAGGGACGCGGACTGCCGGTGGCGCGCGGGGCCAGACTCGGCCGCTCCCGGATCATCTGGGGCTGGCTCGCCGGAGTCGCCGCGCCCGTCCTGCTCTCCCTGCTGCTGACCATGGTCAGCAACTCCCCGGGGCTGGCCAACGACGTCCTGCTGTTCCTCTTCCTGACCGTGATCGCGGCCCTGCTCGGCGGGCTGCGGCCGGCGCTCGCCTCCGCCGCCGCGGGGTCGCTGCTGCTCAACTTCTACTTCACCCCGCCCACCCACACCCTGACCGTCTCGGACCCCAAGAACCTGGTCGCCATCGTGATCTTCTTCGCGGTGGCCGTGTCGGTGGCCTCCGTGGTCGATCTGGCGGCACGCCGTACCCATCAGGCGGCCCGGCTCAGAGCCGAGTCCGAGATCCTCTCCTTCCTCGCGGGCAGTGTGCTGCGGGGCGAGACCACGCTGGACGCGCTGCTGGAGCGGGTCAGGGAGACCTTCGCCATGGAGTCCGTGGCGCTGCTCGAACGCAAGAGCGATGTCGACCCCTGGACCCGCGCGGGCAGCGTGGGACCACAGCCCGTCGACCGCCCCGAGTCCGCCGATGTCGACATGCCGGTAGGCGACCACATGGCGCTGGCGCTCTCCGGACGGGTCCTGCCCGCCGAGGACCGCCGGGTGCTCGCGGCCTTCGCCGCGCAGGCCGCCGTCGTCCTGGACCGGCAGCGCCTGGTGGGCGAGGCCGCCCAGGCCCGGGAACTCGCGGAGGGCAACCGCATCCGTACGGCCCTGCTCGCGGCCGTCAGCCACGATCTGCGGACCCCGCTGGCCGGTATCAAGGCCGCGGTCTCCTCGCTCCGCTCCGACGACGTCGAATGGTCCGAGGAGGACCAGGCGGAACTGCTCGAAGGCATCGAGCAGGGAGCCGACCGCCTCGACCATCTCGTGGGCAACCTCCTCGACATGTCCCGGCTCCAGACCGGCACCGTCACCCCGCTGATCCGCGAGATCGACCTCGACGAGGTGGTCCCGATGGCGCTGGGCGGCGTACCGGAGGACAGCGTGGAGCTGGACATCCCCGAGTCGCTGCCGATGGTGGCCGTCGACCCGGGCCTGCTGGAGCGCGCGGTGGCCAACATCGTCGAGAACGCCGTCAAGTACAGCCCGGACCGCCGGCGCGTCACCGTCGCCGCCAGCGCGCTGGGGGAGCGGGTCGAGGTACGGGTCGTGGACCGCGGCCCCGGCGTTCCCGAGGACGCCAAGGAACGGATCTTCGAACCCTTCCAGCGCCACGGCGACGCGCCGCGCGGAGCCGGGGTCGGCCTCGGACTCGCGGTGGCGCGCGGCTTCGTCGACGCGATGGGCGGCACGCTCACGGCCGAGGACACCCCCGGTGGCGGCCTGACCATGGTCCTCACCCTCACCGCGGCGTCCGGCCTCGCACCGGCCCGCACCGAACCACCGGCCCAGGTCGGCTCATGACCGGGACAGCAGAAAGGCGGACCCCATGACGCGGGTGCTCGTGGTCGACGACGAGCCGCAGATCGTACGCGCGCTGGTGATCAATCTCAGGGCGCGCAAGTACGAGGTGGACGCGGCCTCCGACGGCGCCGGCGCGCTCGAACTCGCCGCCGCGCGCCACCCCGACGTCGTCGTGCTCGACCTCGGGCTGCCGGACATGGACGGTGTCGAGGTCATCAGGGGCCTGCGCGGCTGGACCCGGGTCCCGATCCTGGTGCTCTCCGCCCGTCACACCTCCGACGAGAAGGTCGAGGCGCTGGACGCGGGCGCCGACGACTACGTCACCAAGCCGTTCGGCATGGACGAACTGCTGGCCCGGCTGCGCGCCGCGGTCCGGCGGGCGGAGCCGGTGGGCGGGGACGGCGACGACATCACCGCGGTCGTGGAGACCGAGGGCTTCACCGTCGATCTGGCCGCGAAGAAGGTGCACCGTGAGGGCAGGGACGTACGGCTCACCCCCACCGAGTGGCATCTGCTGGAGGTGCTCGTACGCAACACCGGGCGGCTGGTCAGCCAGAAACAGCTCCTCCAGGAGGTCTGGGGGCCCTCGTACGGCACCGAGACCAACTATCTGAGGGTCTACATGGCCCAGCTCCGGCGGAAGCTGGAGGCGAATCCCTCGCACCCCAGGCACTTTGTCACCGAGCCGGGCATGGGGTACCGCTTCGAGCGTTGATCCGAGTCCCGCGCCCCTGGATCCGGCACCCCCGCGCCCCGGTACGCTCTAGCTATGAGTGCTGAGAAGCCGACCGGCCGCTTCCGCCGGATGCTCGACCGGCTGTCCAGCTCCCAGGAGGATCTGGAGTCCGAGGAGCTGCGGGAGGACGCGCAGGCGTCGGGGTGCACCCGGATCTCCGACTGCAACGACCGCCAGATCGTCCGGGTGACTGGTACGTTGCGGACGGTCACCCTGCGTCCGCGGGCCGGTGTACCCGCGCTGGAGGCGGAGCTGTTCGACGGCACCGCGCCGCTGGACGTGGTGTGGCTGGGCCGGCGCTCCATCGTGGGCATAGAGCCGGGCCGCAGAATGATCGCCTCCGGACGGATCTCCCTGAGCCACGGCCGGCGGGTGCTGTTCAATCCCAAATACGAACTCCGACCGCTCGGACAGGAGTAGCCGGTGACGTCATTCGACAAGCCCGCCGCCTCGAACGTTTCCAGCACCTCACCGGCCGGGCCGGACGGCGGGCCGGAGGGCGGGGCCGACGCCGACGCGAAGGCCGTCACCGAGGCGGCCCTTTTCGAGGCCTTCGGCGGCCTGCGCGGCATGGTGGAGACGGTCGTCCCCGGCCTGCTCTTCGTCACGATCTTCACCATCAACCAGGATCTGCACACCTCGGCGATCGCGGCCCTCGCGGTCTCGCTGCTGCTGGTCGTGGTCCGGCTGGTGCGCCGGGACACCGTCAAGCACGCGTTCAGCGGGGTCTTCGGGGTCGCCTTCGGTGTCGTCTTCGCGATGATGACCGGCAACGCGAAGGACTTCTATCTGCCGGGCATGCTCTACACGCTGGGGCTGGCGCTCGCGTACATCATCACCACGCTCGCGGGCGTACCGCTGATCGGACTGATCCTGGGCCCGGTCTTCAAGGAGAACCTCTCCTGGCGCACGCGCAACCCGGGCCGCAAGAAGGCGTACGCGAAGGCGAGCTGGGCGTGGGGACTGATCCTCCTCGCCAAGTGCGCGATCCTCTTCCCGCTCTACTGGTGGGCCGACACGACACAGCTCGGCTGGGTGCTGATCGCGCTGAAGATCCCGCCCTTCCTGCTCGCGGTCTATCTGACCTGGCTCTTCCTGGCGAAGGCGCCGGCCCCGATCGATGTCTTCGCCGAGATGGAGGCCGAGGAGGAGGCGGAGAAGGCCCGCAAGGCCGCCGCGGCGAGCACGGCGGACGGACCGGTCCGCCACCGGCGCGAGAACTGAGCCCGCAGCGGGGCGCCGTTCCACGCGGTACGGGAACGGCGAGGCCCGCGCGGCGCATGTAGGCCCGCGTGGCGCGCGTACGAAGGGGCCCGGCACCTGAGTGCCGGGCCCCTTGTCGTAGGCCTCCGTAGGCCTCCGTAGGTCTTCGTAGGCCTACGTACGCCGTCGCGCGCCACGCGGGACGTGCCGGACAGGACCGGACAGGGCCTAGGACTTGTCCGGCCGATCATGTTCGGAGCCAGATGGTGAGGGCTGCCGCTGTTGCGGTGCCGAGGAAGATGTAGCCGCGCTTGTCGTATC